>NZ_JAOCAT010000031.1:0-85370 GCF_029839485.1 Achromobacter sp. GD03932 | reverse complement strand
CTTTTCGCCCAGCCAATGGTCGCCAAGGAAATCGCCGTGGTCCGCGGTGAACACGATGAGCGTGTTCTTCATCAGGCCCGCGCCTTCCATGTAGTCGAACAGCCGGCCCAGATGATCGTCCAGTTGCCGGATCAGGCCCTGGTAGGCCGGGCGCACCACGCGCACGCACTCGTCCGAGGAAAAGCTGACGCTCTCTTCGTGCTGCCGGTAGGCCGCCACCACCGGATGCGCGTTCTCCAGTTCTTCCCGGTTGCGCCGCACCGGCAGGCATTGGTCCGGGGTGTAGCGCTTGTGGTAGGGATCCGGCGCCATGTAGGGCCAATGCGGCTTCACATAGCTCAGGTGCAGCACCCAGGGCTGGCTGCCGCGCCGCTTCATGAAATCCAGCGCCTGGTCCGTCATGTAGGCGGTCTCGGAATGCGGCTCGGCCACGCGCGCGGGCAAGTGCGCATTGCGCATGTTCCAGCCGCTGACCGCCTGGCCCGCTGCGTCCACCGCGGCGATCACGTAATCGGTCCAGGGGTCTGCGCTGTCGTAGCCGTGGCGCCGAAGAAAGGCGGGATAGCCGCTTTCGTCGCCCGGCGTGTGGTGGCCGTCGTAGCGGTCCAGTTCGGTGAAGCCGCCGCGTCCTAGCAGCGCGCCCAGCTCCGAGGAACCATCGATCGACAGCCGCTCCATGCCGGCCTTGTCGGGGATGATGTGGGTCTTGCCGGCCAGCGCCAGTTCGCGGCCCTGCCCCGCCAGGTATTCGCCCAGCGTGATTTCGTTGACCGACAGCGGCACGCGGTTCCAGGTGGCGCCATGGCTGGAGGGATAGCGGCCGGTGTAGTAGCTCATGCGCGAAGGTCCGCACACGCCCGAGTTCACGAAGGCGCGGTCAAAGCGCACGCCGCGCGCCGCCAGCGCATCCAGGCTGGGCGTCTGCAGGTAGGGATGGCCATAACAGCTCAGGTGGTCCGCCCGCAGCTGGTCGGCCATGATGAACAGCACGTTCTGTACATCGCTCATCGCCGCCCTCCTATTGCGTGGCCGTGAAGCCGGATGCGCGCACCACGGGCTCCCACTGCTTGCGGTAGGCGGCCAGGGCGTCGGCCGTGCCGCGCGCGTCCAGCGACACCGGCTCCAGGTACGCGGCACGCACGGCCTCCTGCATGGCGGGCTCGCGCAACACCGCCGCGATTTCCGCGCCCAGTCTGTCGGCCTTGGCCTGCGGCATCGCTGCCGGCGCGAAGAAGGCGTTCCAGCCGTCGGCCGCGAGGTTCACCCCGCCTTCCTTGAAGGTGGGCACGTCCTTGAGTTCGGTATCGCGCGCCTCGCCAGACACGGCGAGGATGCGGATCTTGCCGGCGCGGTGCTGCGGCAGCAACGTATCCAGCGTGTCTATGCCTTGCGGCAGGATGCCGCCTATCAGCTCGGAGATCAGCGGACTCGATCCGCGGTAGCCCACGACTTCGGGCTCCAGGCCGATTTCGCGCCCCAGCATCAGCGCGAAGAAGTGCGGCAGGCTGCCGGTGGCCGGCACGCCCACGGCGAACTGCTTCGGGTTCGCCTTCAGCCACTGCCGCAGGCCGGCCAGGTCCTGGATCGGCGAATTCGCCGCCACCGCCATCGCGAACTTGTAGCTGCTGACCAGCGACACGGGCTTGAAGTCGCGCTGCGCGTCATAGCCGGGTTGGGCATAGACCAGCGGCGCCACCACCATCACGGCCGGGTTCGCCAGCATCAGCACGTTCTGGCCGGCCGGCGCCGCATGCAGGGCTTGCGCCGCGATGCGGCCACCCGCTCCGGTCCTGTTTTCGACCACCACGGGTACGCCCACCCGGTCCTTGAGCCGGTCCGCGACCAGCCGCGCAATGCGGTCCGAACTACCGCCTGGCGGATAGCCCACCACCACCGTCAAGGTCCCGTCCAGCGGGGCCTGCTGCGCACCGGCCAGCGGCGCGGCCCCCGCAAGTATTGCCGCCGCGGCAGCGCCCGATATCCATTTACGCATGGTCAACTCCTGGAGACAGCGGCCCGCTGTCGATGATGGTTGTCACTGCCTGGCCGATACCCAAATAGGGAAATTGAATTTAGCAACGCGCATGTTTGTTGATCTAATCCAGGACTTCCCATAACGATATGCAGCGCGAACTGCAACGCCACCAGGAGGAAAAGCCATGCCGACCGATCCCGCGTCCGGACAACGCCAGCTTTCGGACATGCTGATGTACCGGCTGTACCAGGCATGGTCGCAATCGAATCCGGTATTCCTGCGCCTGTGCGAAGGACGCTTCGGCATCACGCGGCGCGAATGGCGAGTGCTGGCCTGTGCCATCGAGGGCGGCATCATGAGTTCGGCTGAACTGGCGGCCGCTGCAAAACTGGATCTGGCGCGTACCTCGCGCACCCTGGGCGCGCTATGCGAAAAAGGCTGGCTGCGCCGCCTGCACGACAGCGCCGACCGCCGCGTGGTGCGTGTGGAAGCCACGGTAGAAGGCTGCACCCTGTACGACGCCTTGCTGCCCGAAGTCTCGCACCTGAACGACCTGCTGGTGCAGGACCTGAGCGCCGACGAGGTCGCCTTGCTGCGCGACCTTCTGGGCCGCATCGAACAGCGCGGCCGCCGCATGGCCGAGGGCAACATCGTCTCGGAAAAGGCCAGCCGACGCGACGGCGGCACCCGCCGGCCGCGCCACGCCTGAGCCGTTCTGTAGCGCCTCGCCAACAGGCGCGCGGCTCCCGCGCCCCTGCCCCAAACGTCGCCAAGCGACTGATAGGACGGCGCTTTTCGTCGTTGGCCTTACCGCCCGGCAAGCTTTGCACGGCTTTTTTACATCTGCGGGCCGCGGATTTCCTGACATTCTCGATGCAGTAAATTAATAATAGTTATCGTTGTCATTTGCATCCAAAATCGGCCGAATTCAGGCCGAGGGGGAAATCCGTTGAAACACCACCCTGATCCCGCCGCCCGGCGCGCGCGGCCGCTGGTCCTGTTGCCTGTCGCCGCCGCGCTTGCCGCCTGCATGGGCGGCGCAGCGCAGGCCCAGCCCGCCGCATCCGGCGAGCCGGCCACCATCCTGCCCGCCGTGCAGGTCACCGGCACCGGCGAAACCGCGACCGGCCCGGTAGAAGGCTATGTCGCCACGCGCAGCGCCACCGCGACCAAGACCGACACGCCCTTGTCCGAAACGCCGCAGGCCATCACCGTGATCCCGCGTGAACAGATCGTGGACCAGGGCGCGCAGAACATCCAGGACACCATGAACTACGCGGCAGGCGTGCGCCCCAACGCCTATGGCGTGGACAACCGCGCCGACTACGTGCGCATCCGCGGCGTGGAGCCGGTGCAGTACCTGGACGGCCTGCGCCAGTATTTCAGCTTCAACAACCCGCGCACCGAGGTCTATGCGATGGAGCGCGTGGAAGTGCTGCGCGGCCCCTCCTCCATGCTGTACGGACAGGGCAGCACGGGCGGCATCGTCAACCTGGTCAGCAAGCGCCCGCTGGAGGAAACGCAACGCGAAATCGGCGTGGTGCTGGGCAACCACAACCGGCGCGAGATCCAGGCCGACCTCACGGGCCCGGCCAGCGAGGACGGCCAATGGCTGTACCGCGTCATCGCCGTGGGACGCGACAGCGATACCCAAGTTCAATACGCGCCGGACGACCGGCTGATGCTGGCGCCGTCCCTCACCTGGCGCCCCAGCGCGGCCACCTCGCTGACGCTGCAGGCCACCTGGCAGAAGGACCGCGCGGGCACCACGCAGTCCTTCCTGCCGTGGAGCGGCTCGGTGCAGGAAAATCCCAACGGCCGCATCCCCACCCGGCGCTTCGCCAGCGAGCCCGGTTTCGACGCCTATGACACCGAGCAGTTCAGCGTGGGCTGGCTGTTCGAGCATCAATTCAACGACACCTGGAAAGTGCGCCAGAACTTCCGCAATACGGTCAGCAGCGTCGACTACAAGACGCTCTATCCCAACGTCTACGGCGCGCGCCGGGGCGATTCCTACATCGATCCGGAACAGACCACCGTCGACCGCATTTTCTATGTCAACAAGCCGCGCATGCGCACGCTGCTGGCGGACCAGAACCTGGAAGGCAAGCTGAACTGGGGCCGCACGGAACACACGGTGATCTTCGGCATGGACTATTCGCGCTACCGCGAGACCAGCCAGACGGCCAGCGGCGCGGGTTCGCCGTTGAACCTGTACCACCCCGTATACGGCAACGCGCCCGAGTACGAACTGTCGGACACCCCCAAGATCAATCAGCAGCAGATCGGCTTCTACGCGCAGGACCAGATCAAGTTCGACAAGAACTGGATCTTCCTCGCCGGCATCCGCCGCGACCGAGCCGACAGCACCACCGAAGGCCAGGACCGGGAAACCGACATGGCCACCACCAAGCGCTTCGGCCTGATGTATGCCGCGGACAACGGCTGGTCGCCCTATCTCAGCTACAGCGAGTCGTTCACGCCCATCGCCGGCGCCGACTTCTACAACCAGCGCTGGAAACCCATGCGCGGCAAGCAGGTGGAGGCCGGCATCAAGTACATGCCGAAGGACGCCGACATCGAATTCACCGCGGCCGCCTACGACCTGCGCGAGAAGAACCGCCAGACCAACGACCCGGACAATCCGAACAACCAGATCCAGGCCGGCAAGACCCGCACGCGCGGCGTGGAGCTGGAGCTGCGCGGCCGCGTCACCAAGGAACTGGACGTCATCGCCAACTACATCTACACCGACCTGGACCCGCAGCTTGAGGCCCAGCCCAAGCACATGGCCTCCATGTGGGGCAAGTACCGCTTCGCGCTGGCCGGCCAGCCCGGCTTCGCGGTGGGCGCGGGCGTGCGCTACCTGTCGGCCTTCCGCGACGGCGGCGCTCCGGAAACGCCGGCGGTCACGCTGTTCGACGCCATGCTCAGCTACGACAACGGTCCCTGGCGCTATGCGCTGAACGTGAACAACATCGCGGACCGCACTTATGAGGTGGTCTGCCTGGATCGCGGCGACTGCTTCTATGGCGCACGCCGCACCGTCATGCTGAGCGGCGCCTACCGCTTCTAAAATCGGAACTGCCTCCGGGTCCGGCAACCTGTACGTACATGCTGTACGTACAGGTGTACACTACGGTTTTTCATCCCTGATCAACCGTGTGACAGACGCGCGCTCGAACGTCTGCAACCCATAAAAACCGTCTTGGAGACTCCGATAGTGTCGACCGAAACTTCCCGCTCGCCCTTTTTTGGCACGATGCAGAAAATCCCCGGAGGATTGATGCTGGTGCCGCTGATCCTGGGTTCCTTGATCGGCACCTTCGCTCCCGACGCGTTGGCGATCGGCGGCTTCACCACGGCGCTGTTCAAGAATAGCGCCCTGCCCCTGATCGCGCTGCTGATCTTCGCCACCGGCACGCAGGTCAATGCGCGCACCGGTGGCCCGATCCTGGCCACCGCCGGCACCATCCTGTTGATGAAGACCCTGGTGCCCGCCACCCTCATCATCATTCTGGGCAGCTACGTCGGCCTGGACGGCGTGCTGGGCGTGTCCATCCTGGCGCTGCTGGCCGCCTTCGACAACAGCAACGGCGGCCTGTGGCTGGCCTATACCGGCCAGTACGGCGATGCCCGCGACCGCGGCGCCTATGTGGCCAGCGCGGTCAATGACGGCCCCTTCTTCAGCCTGCTGTTCCTGGGCGCCTCGGGCCTGGCCGACATCCCCATGATCGCCCTGGTGGCGGCGCTGGTGCCGTTCCTGCTCGGCGTGGTGGTCGGCAACCTGGACCCCAAGTGGCGCGACGTGCTCAAGCCCGTGCCCAACATCGTCATCCCGTTCTTCGCCTTCGCCCTGGGCACCGGCATCAACCTGGGCGCCGTGGTTTCCGGCGGCGTCAGCGGCCTGATCCTGGGCCTGATCATCAGCCCCATCACCGGCGGCCTGGTCTATCTGGGCTATCGCTACATCCTGCGCCGCGGCGGCAAGAGCGGCCTGGGCTTCGCCGCTGGCACCACCGCCGGCAACGCCATTGCCACCCCTGCAGTGGTAGCGGCCGCCGATCCCAACTTCCAGCAATACGTGTCGACCGCCACCGCCCAGGTCGCCGCCTGCGTGCTGATCAGCTCGATCCTGGCGCCCATGCTGGCCTCGTATTTCCTCAAGCGCGCGGGCGAGCTCAAGTCCGAGGACGCCGACCCCACGGTCGCCCCCGCCCTGCGTGAAGCGCGCGGAGAGGCGCTTTGAATCCCGCCATCGCCATCGTCGCCGATGACCTGACCGGTTCGGGCGACACGGCGGTGCAGTTCGTGCGCGCCGGCTGGAACACCCATCTGTCCATCGGCGGCGCCGACGAGGCGCTGTCGGGTTCCGGCGCCGCCGGCGTGGAAGTGCTGGCAGTCACGACCAACAGCCGTCCCCTGTCGGCCGCCGACGCGGCCGAGGCCGTCTGGCAGAACGTGCGCCGCCTGCGTGCGGCCGGCGTCACGCGCCTGTACAAGAAGGTGGACTCCACCTTGCGCGGCGCCTTCAAGGCCGAGATCGACGCGGCGCGCGAGGCTTGGGGTCCGGACACCATTGCGGTGATCTGTCCGGCCTTCCCGGCCACCGGCCGCACCGTCGAACAAGGCGTGCTCTACGTCAACGGCAACCCGGTCACCGAGACCTCGGCGGCCACCGATCCGGTCACGCCGGTGACCGAAAGCCATATCCCCACCCTGCTGGGTTGCGCCCATGTGGCGGCGCAGCAAGGCGACACGCCGCAAGCGCTGGCGGCCCGCATCCGCGCGGCCGGCAACACCGTGGTGGTCGACGCGGTTACCGAAGCCGACCTGGAGCGCCTGGCGCGCGCCATCGGCTTGTTGGGTGTGCACGCCCTGCCCGTGGGCGCGGGCGGCCTGGCCGTGCCGCTGGCTCGGGTTTGGGCCGGCGCCGACCAGACCGCGCCGGTCGTGGTGGTGGTGACCTCGCAGCACAGCGCGGCGCGCGCGCAAGCCGCCGCCCTGCAAGCCTCGGGCGCCGACACCTGGACACCCTCGCTGGCTCAATTGGCCGACGACGCCGCATGGCAGGCCTGGAGCCAGCCGCTGCTGCAAGCGCATGGCCAATCGCCGGCGCAAGCCGGCACGGTGCTGCTGCTGGCGCCCGAAGGCCAGCTGGACGGCCTGGATTCCGAGACCGTCGCGGAACGCCTGGGCGGCCTGGCCGCGCAATTGATCGCCAGCGCCAACGCGGCCGGCGTGGTCGCCACGGGCGGTGACGGGGCGCGCAGCGTGCTGGTGGCGCTGGGCGCCCGCGGCATTTCGCTGGTGGATGAAGTGATGGGCGGCGTGCCCCTGGGCACGCTGACCGGAGGCACGGCCGCCGGCCTGCCCGTGGTGACCAAGGCCGGCGGCTTTGGCACCGAAGATGTACTGGTTCGCGCGGTGCGCGCGATCCGCGACAGGAGATTCAAGCGATGACACAACCCCAACCGGGCAAGCTGCCCCTGCTGGCCGTAACCCTGGGCGACGTGGCGGGCATCGGGCCGGAAATCACGGCCAAGATGCTGATGGGCCATGACGAACTGCGCCAGAAGGCCCGCCTGCTGGTGGTCGGCGACGTGGACGTGATGGCCAACGCCGTGCGCAGCCTGGGCGGCGACCCCGCCATCGTGCGCAAGCTGGACCGCGCCGCCGACTGCGCCAACACGCCCGGCACCATCGAAGTGCTGCAGGCAGGCCCGTCGCTGGCCCATGTGAAGCTGGGCGAGATCAGCGCGGACGCGGGCGACGGCTCGGTGCGCTTTGTCACCACGGCCTGCGCCCTGGCGCGCGCCGGCGAGGTTGACGGCATCGTCACCGCCCCGCTGAACAAGGCCGCCATGCACGCGGCCGGCCACAAGTGGCCCGGGCATACCGAACTGCTGGCGCACGAGTTCGGCGTCAAGACCTTCTCGCTGGTGCTGTCGGCCGGCGACCTCTACATTTTCCACGCCACCACCCACGTGTCGCTGCGCCAGGCCATCGAAGACCTGACCCCGGCGCGCATGCGCGCGGTGCTGCGCCTGGCCGGTTCCTTCGCCAAGGCGCTGGGCCGCGGCGACCAGCCGGTGGCGGTGTCGGGCCTGAATCCGCATGCCGGCGAAAACGGCATCTTCGGCACCGAAGACGCCGACATCCTGGCGCCCGCGGTGGCCGAAGCCAATGCCGCCGGCATCCTGGCCGCGGGCCCGATTCCGGCCGACGCGCTGTTCCCGCAAGCCGTGCGCGGCAAGTGGAAGTTCGTGATCGCCTGTTACCACGACCAGGGCCACGCGCCCTTCAAGGCGGTCTACGGCGACGACGGCGTCAACATCACCGTGGGCCTGCCGGTCGTGCGCGTGTCCGTGGACCACGGCACCGCCTTCGACATCGCCGGCCGCGGCATCGCCCGCGAAGACAGCCTGATCCTGGCCGCCGAGCGCGCCGCGCATCTGGCCCCGGGCTGGACGCATGTGTGGGAAACTGCGCGGGCACAAACCGGAGGTTGATTCCCATGGCGCCCGCCACGCACGACGCATTGCCCGTACTTGATCGCTCCGGCGATATCCCGCTGCACGCCCAGGTGGCGACCCTGCTGCGCGGATACATCCGCACGAACAAGCTCGCGGCCGGCGCCGTGCTGCCCAGCGAGGCCGCGCTGTGCGAACGCTTCGGCGTAGCGCGCAGCGTGGTGCGCCAGGCGCTGGCGGCCCTGGCCACCGAAGGCCTGATCCAGCGCGAAACCGGGCGTCCTGCCACCGTGGCGGCGCCCCAGGAACACCGCCGGCTGGTGCAGCGATCCACCGGCCTGTACGAGCAGTTCGCGCAGTCCGGCGTGGCCTTGCAAACCCGCGTGCTGGCGTTCGCGCGCGCCGAGCCGCCCGCCGATGTGGCGGCCTTCTTCGGCACCACGCAATTGCTGATGCTGGAACGCCTGCGCCATGTGGCCGATGCGCCGCTGGCCTATGTGCGCACATGGCTGCCCGCCGGCGCGGTACCCGGCCTGCGCGCCGAAGACCTCGCCGACGCATCCCTGCACGGCGTGCTGACACGGCGCTTCGGCCTGCGCCCCGGCGCCGGGCGCAACCAGATCCGGGCGGTGGCGGCCGACAAGACGCTGGCGGAACTGCTGGACACGCAAGCCGGCACGCCGTTGCTCATGCTGCAAGGCCAAGGCATGGACCAGCATGGCCGCCCCCTGGAGTGGTTCACCACCTGGCACCGCGCCGAGCAACTGGTGTTCGACGTGGACGTCAGCATGGGCCATGAAAGCGTGCAGCCACGGCTGCAGACGCCCGACGCGCCCGCAGAGCCCTCGCCCGAGGGCCACGACCCGCTGGCGCGCGCCCAAGCCCTGGTGGCCGAGCTTGCCGCCGAACTGGCCAGGCTGCGCGCGCAGCCCTGAGGCGGGCTTCCCGCGGCGGCCGATCTTGCACCCGTCATGCCCCGGCCGCGCCGCAGCCTGCGGACGCGGCAGCCCCTAGCCCAGCAGGTTGTCCCTCACGTGCAGCAGATGCCGCCGCACGGCCTCCATGGCCCGTTCCGCGTCCCGGTCATGCAGCGCATCAACGATCTCGCGATGCTCCACCTGATAGGCCTGGCGCCGCTCGGGCGTCAGGCTCCTGCGCTTCAAGGCGCCCCAGGTCGCTTGCGAGCGCGCCGCCGTCATCAGCGCGAACACTTTTTCGATGAAGAGATTGTGCGTGGCCGTCGCCATCAATTCGTGCAATTTGGCGTCCCAGATCTCGAACGCTTCGAAGCTGTCGGCGGCCTCTGCGCGCGCGCAGGCGTCCTGCATCGCGGCGAAATCGGCAGGGCTGCCATGCTGCACCACCAGGGCCGCGATGGCCGGCTCCAGCACCAGCCGCGCCGCCATCAGTTCGGCCGGGCTGGTGGACAGCACTTCGGTGCGCAGCAGCCCTTCCGTTTGCGCCAGCGTCGAGGATGGATTGGCGTAGGTGCCGCTGCCCACGCGCTGCGAAATCAGGCCTTCGTTCTTCAAGTCGGCCAGGGTGCGGCGCACCGTTGAACGGCTGATGCCGAATTGTTCGCTCAGGGCGCGTTCCGTGGGCAGGCGATGGCCAGCAGGCCAGGCGCCGGATTGCAGATTCTCGATGATGACCGCGCGCAAGGCGGAAGCTTTGTCCATGGACCGTCCCAGAATAGCTAGCGGCCAGATGATACCAAAACAGACCAATAAACCAAGAAAAACCTGGAGATTCCGTTAGGAAAGTTGGTTTATTTGGTATATCCTCTCCCGAAATTGGGCCTTGATATTCGCCAAATTGGTATTTTTTGGTATTAAACAAGAGCGGCCGGACCGCTCAGGGAGCAAGCATGAAGATTGCAGTATTCCGGATCCAGGGCGAGCGCCGCATCGGCGTGGTGTCCGACGACGGTGGCAGCGTGACCGCCCTGGACTTCCCGCGCGAACTCGCGGCCGCGGGCGCGCTGACCGCCGTGGAATGGCTGGCCGAGGGCCGCGCCCTGCCGGCCAAGGTCGGCTCGTCCTACCGCTGGGACCAGGTCGAGCATGAGGCGCCCCTGCCAGCGCAGCGGCGCAACCTGTTCTGCGTGGGCCGCAACTACCACGCCCATGCCAAGGAACTGCGCGACTCCGTCTTCAAGGACAACGACGCCAATCCCGAATCCTGGCCCATCGTGTTCACCAAGGTGCCGCAGACCGTGGTCGGCCCCTGGGCCGACGTGCATCTGCCCGTGGGCGTCTCCGACAAGATCGACTACGAAGCCGAGCTGGCGGTGGTGATCGGCAAGGGCGGCCGCAACATTTCCCGCGCCGAGGCCATGAGCCACGTGATCGGCTACACGGTGGTCAACGACGTTACCGCGCGCGACGTGCAGATGCGCCATCAGCAGTGGGACCTGGGCAAGTCCTTCGACACCTTCTGCCCCATGGGCCCCTGGCTGGTGACGGCCGACGAGCTGGACGGCCAGAAGACGCGCGTGCGCTGCTGGGTCAACGGCGAGCTGCGCCAGGACGGCAACACCGAAGACCTGATCTTCGACATCCCCACGCTGATCGAAACCTGCTCGCGCGGCATCACGCTGTATCCGGGCGACGTCATCGCCACCGGCACGCCGGCCGGCGTCGGCCAGGGCCTGAACCCGCCGCAATTCCTCAAGCACGGCGACGTGGTGCGGGTGGAGATCGACGGCATCGGCCACATAGAAAACCGCTTCGTCTGAGGACAAGCCCCGGAATGAACACGGGGCGGCTCGGCAATAAGAAGCACAAGGAGTGAGACATGAATCTGCGTTGCTACCGGGCGGCCGCGGCTGCCTTGCTATGGCTGGGAGCCGCGAATGCGCTGGCCGCCGGCTACCCTGAACGCCCCGTGACCATGGTGGTGCCCTTCCCGCCTGGCGG
Source organism: Achromobacter sp. GD03932 (assembly GCF_029839485.1). Classification (NCBI taxonomy): domain Bacteria; kingdom Pseudomonadati; phylum Pseudomonadota; class Betaproteobacteria; order Burkholderiales; family Alcaligenaceae; genus Achromobacter; species Achromobacter sp. GD03932. The sequence continues at coordinate 74,004 of NZ_JAOCAT010000031.1, read as the reverse complement.
CGTCGCCGACACGATCGCGCGGCCGCTGGCCCAGGCCATGGGCGACAAGCTGGGCCAGGCCGTCGTCATCGAAAACAAGGGCGGCGCGGGCGGCGCCATCGGCATCGGCCAGGCCGGCCGCGCCAAGCCCGACGGCTATACGCTGCTGATGAGCCTGTCGTCGATTTCCATCCTGCCCGCAGCCGACCGCCTGCTGGAACGCAAGCCGGCCTATCAGCTGGACCAGTTCGTGCCGATCGCGCGCATCACCGCCGATCCGACCGTGCTGGTGGTGCGCGCCGACGCGCCGTACAAGACGCTGCAGGAATTCGTCGACGCGGCGAAGAAGCAGTCCGGCAAGTTCAGCTACGGCTCTTCCGGCATCTACGGCACCATGCACGTGCCGATGGAAATGCTGCAGAACGCCGCTGGCATCAAGATGATGCACGTGCCCTTCACCGGCGCCGGCCCCGCGGTGCAGGCGCTGGTGGGCGGCCAGGTCGATGCCCTTGCCACCGGGCCGTCCAGCGTCATGCAGCTGATCCAGGCGGGGCGCGTCAAGGCGCTGGCGCATTGGGGCGACGGCAAGCTCGACAGCCTGCCGGACGTGCCGTCCTTCAAATCGCAAGGCTATGACATCAGCTTCGTGCAGTGGTCGGGCGTATTCGCCCTGGCCGGCACGCCGCCGGCCGTCGTGGAGAAGCTGCGCCAGGCAGTCAAGGACGTCGCCACCAACCCCGAGGTCCAGGCCCGCATCGCCGGCACCGGCAGTCCGGTGCAATACCTGGACGCGCCGGCCTTCGACGAGTACTGGAAGAAGGACTCGGCCTCGCTGGAGGTCGCGGTCAACCGGATCGGCAAGGTCGAATAGCCCAACGGGACGCCCGGGATTCCGGGGCGTCCCGCCGGTTCATGAACGCAGGCTGGCGGGCGCAAGCTGCCGCGCCAGCGCCTTGCGGTCGACCTTGCCCACCGCGTTCTCGGGCAGGCGCTCGATCCACAACACCTCGCGCGGCACGTAGATGCGGCCCAGGCGCGCCAGCACCTCCGCCTGTATGGCGGACGCATCCGGCGCGGCCGCGCCCGCGCGCTGCACGAAGATCACCGGCACTTCGCCCAGGTCCTCGTCGGGCGCGCCCACCACGCAGCAGGCGGCCACGCCCGGCAGGCCCGTCACCACCCCCTCGATCAGCGCTGGCGAGATGTTCTCGCCGCCGCGGATGATCACGTCCTTGATGCGGCCGGTGATGCTCAGATAGCCCTGCTCGTCGAAACGCCCCAGGTCCCCAGTGCGCAACAGCTGCGGCGCGCCGGTGTCGGCGCTGTCCACGCCCACATAGCCCAGCATCAGGCTGTCGCCCGCGATGCAGATCTCGCCTTCGCCGCCCGGCGCGGCCTCGCTGCCGTCCGGCAGGCGCAAGGTCACGCTCTGGCCGGCCAGCACGGTACCCACAGACCCCACGCGGCGCGCGGCAGGCGGGTTCATGGTCGAGGTGCAAGTGGCTTCCGACAGGCCATAGGACACCACCAGCGGGCAGCCCAGGAAGGCTTCGATGCGCCGGTGCAGCGCTTCGGTGATCGGCGCCGAGCCGCAGCGCGCAAAGCGCAACGCAGCCAGGCTGGCCGGATCGAACTCCAGTTCCAGCATGCGCGCGTACATGGTCGGCACGCCCGTGATCAGGCTGGGCCGGAACTCACGCAGCAAGCCCGGCATGTCTTCGGCCCGGAAGCGCCCCGCCAGCGCCACGCAGGCCCCCGCCAGCAGCGGCGCGAAAATCTGGTTGTTGAGCGCATTGGTGTGATGCAGCGGCATCACGTGCAAGAGCCGGTCTGCCGGCGTCAAGCCGGTGTGCGCCAGCACCCCGCGCGCGTTGTTCGCCAGCCCGCGGTGGCTCAACAGCACGCCCTTGGGATTGCCGGTGCTGCCGGAGGTGAACAGCAGCAGGCCCGCGTCGCCGGGCGCGGCCTCGCCGCTGCCCGTCCAGTCCAGCGGGCCTTGGGCCACGGCAGCGGCGTCCAGCAGGCGTTGCGGCGCCAAGCCGCTGGCACGGGCCGTCGCCGCGTTCGCCGCATCGTGCAGTATCCAGCCCAGCCCCACCGCCGCCACGCGCCTGGCAGTCTCGGCATCCGACAGGCGCGGCTCCAACGGACATGGGCAGGCGCCCGCCGCCATCACGCCCAGGATCGCCAGCACCTGGGCCTGCGACCGCTCCATCGCGATGGCCACATGACTGCCGCGCCGCACTCCGGCGGCGCGCAGGCCGCCCGCGATGCGCCCGACCTCCTGGCGCAGGCCGGCATACGTCAGCATGCCGTCCGCGGTCAGGATAGCCGGCCGTTCGGCCCATTGCGGCAGGGCCCACAGGCGCGCGAAGGCAGCCACCAAGGTGGCGTCGGCAAGCGTCATGGCAAGCTCCTAGCGCAGCGCGACGGCGGCGTCGCGTTCAAACTGCCCATCGGGATCCAGCTCGCGCAAGGCGCGCATCTCGGCCGCCGTCGGCAGCGCGGACGGCTCGGCGCCGCTGGCGTCGAATTCGAAACCCGTGCGCTCGCGCACTTCAGACAGGCTGGATTCCGGGTGCCATGACTGCAAAGCCAGCCGCCCGTCGCGCTTGACGAACACGGCGATCGGCGTGACCACGCCATGGAATCCGCCCCAGGACGTCATGAAGTCCAGCTTGGGCACGAAGGTGCGCCGCGAGTGCTCGGTGCGCCAGGTGCAGGCGCGCCTGGCGGTGGGCAGCATCACCGCGCCGCCCCCGCCGCCCGGCAAGCGCACCTTGGGTTCGTGCCAGTCGCCGATGCAGGAATTGTTGGCGCAGCCTTCGCCGTCGATCTGCGCCGCGCCCAGGAAGGTCAGGTCCATGCGGCCGCGCGTGCACAGATCGTAGAAGTCTTCGTTGGAGAAGATCGACGCGGTGTGCTCGGCCAGCACCGGATCGGAACTGGAGATCGGCACATGCGAGGGCAGCGGGTTCACGCCGCCGGCGACGTTGATGTAGACGAAGTCCCAATCGTAGGCGCGCTTGGCCAGCAGGCAGGCCAGCATCGGCAGGGTGGAATTCACGCCGCTGAAAGTGATCTCGTCCGGCCGGATGAAGCGCGCCAGATTGGTGACGATGTACGAAAAGCCCGACCATTGCTCAGCCATGCTGCACCTCCCGCGCTTCGGGCGCCGCAGCCAGGTGCGCCTGCAGATCGCTGTGTTTGTCCATGTACGCTTCCACCGCCGGATAATCGATGGCGTAGTCCGGCCAGCAGGATCCCGGCCATGCGCCCTGCGGCGCGACGGCATAGGCCTGCACCATGAAGAACGGCACCAGCGTGGATTCCGGATTGGCCTCGAACACCGCGCTGTCGACCACCTTCTCGGCCACCACCAGCACGCTGCCCGCGGCGCGCGACATGATGCGGTCCCAATGCGCCGTGCCGTGCACGCGCACATTGCCCAGCGCGTCCACCTCCGAAGCATGAATCACGGCGAAGTCCGGCCGGATCGCCGGCACCACCCAGGTCTTCTGCCCGCTGCCATACGGATCGTCCAGGCACTTCCAGCCGTTCAGCTCCGGCAGGCCGCTACCATGCAGGCCGCCGCAAGGCTGGAACGGCACGCCAAACGCCGCCGCCCGCAGGCCGGCCGTGAGGCTGGCGCAGGCGTGTTCTTCCAGCTCGATCTCGCGCCGCTCGACCGCCTTGCGGTACCAGGGCGCCAGGCCGAAGTTCCCTTCCATGGCGACGATGCCCGCGCGCACGCGGCGCAGCACGCCCGCGCGGCACAGGATGTCCACGTCGTAGCCCGGCGACTGCTTGACCAGTTCCAGGTCGCGCCGGCCCTGCCGGATCAGTTCGCGCACGAAGGCGAACGGTCCGCGGTGCAGGAAGCTGCCGCCCAATGCGATCGACGCGCCGTTGGGCACCAGCGCCGCCAGCTCCGCCAGCGAGCACTGCTTGTTCTTCTGATTGAAACCCGATGCCATGATGTCTCCTTCCCTGCGTGTTCTTCTTCGATCAACGCGCCTGCAGATAGGCCGCTACCCGGTCCTTCAGGCCCGGCAGTGCGGCAGAACGCACCAGGCGGGCAAGATCGATATCCGGCGCCTCCGAGGACAGCGCCGCATACAGCTGGACGCGGCTCGCGCAGCTGAGAGCAGATGCGGCGTCCAGCGCCTCGCGCTCGACGGCCGGCCAGTCCTGCACGTCGGCAAGGCGGCTCGCGAAGCCGTCGCGCAAGGCTTCTTCTGCGCTGAATGTGGCCGCCTGCTCCAGCACCGCGCGCGCCCGCTCGGCGCCGACCAAGGCTGCGTAACGGCGCGTCCCCAACACCAGGCCAAACTTCAGCCCAGGCATGCGGAACGTGGCGTCGGACGCGCTGACCCGCCACTTGCAAGCGCCGAACAAGTCCACGCCCGCGCCGAAGTTACGGCCATGCGCCAGCCCCAGCGTGAGGCACGGCGAGGCCGCCAGCCGCTGCAGCAGCATCTCGATGCGCACGAAGCGCAGCAGCAGATCGCCTTCGCTCTGCTCCTGCCAGCCGCCGAAGTCGAAGCCCGCGCTGAAGTTCCTGCCCTCGCCCTTCAAGACGATGAGCTGGGCGCCGCCAGCCTCGGCCGCATCCAATGCGGCAATCAGCGCCTCCACCAGCGGCGCCGACAGCGCATTCATCTTGTCGGGCCGCGCCAGCGTCAACACGTGCGCCGCGCCCTGTTTGTCGATGCGCAGGACCTCGCTCATGCCGCCGTCCCCTTCCTGGCGGCGCGCAGCGCGCCCAGTACTTCATCGTTGTGTTCGCCCAGGGCGGGCGGACGGCGGCGCAAGGCCGTGGTCTGGCCGTCGAAGCGCACCGGCAGGCCGAACGTGCGCGTGCGCACGCCGTTGGGCAGGTCCACGGGCTGCACCCAGCCCATGTGCTCAACCTGCGGGTCGGCCAGCACCTCTGAATAGGTGTTGATGGGCGCGCACGGCACGCCGGCCGCACGGAAACGCGCCAGCCAGGTCTGCGCGTCCTCGGCTTCGAAGATCGCTTCCAGGATCTCGCGCAGCGCTGTCTGGTTGCGGGCGCGGGCGCTGGTGTCGGTGAAGCGCGGGTCGGCCAACAGATCCTCGCGGCCTACCGTTGCGCATACGCCCTTCCACAAGGCCTGGTTGCCCGCCGCCATGCCGAAGTAGCCGCCCTTGCAGCGGAACGCCTGGTAGGGCGCATTGCGCGGATGGGCCGATCCCAGCTTGACGGGATCCTTGCCGCTGCCGAAGAACTCCGAAGTCTGCAGAGCCGCGATGCCCAGGGTGGCGCCCAGCATGGGTACGTCGATATGCGTACCCTGCCCGCTGGCCTGGGCCGCGCGCAAGGCCGACGCAATGGCGAAGGCGCCGTACAGGCCGGCCGAAAAGTCCGCCACCGGCACGCCGCACTTCACGGGTTCGCCGCCCGCTTCGCCGGTCACGCTCATGATGCCGCTCATGGCCTGGATGGTCAGGTCGAAGCCGCCTTCCTGCGAACGGGGCCCCGACTGGCCGTAGGCCGAGATCGAGCAATAGACCAGTCTGGGATTGGCCTCGCGCAGCTGCGCATAGCCCAGGCCCAGGCGGTCCATCACGCCCGGCCGGTTGTTCTCGATCAGCACGTCGGCGGACAGCGCGAGTTCGCGCGCCAGAGCCAGGTCGCCGGGGTCCTTCAGGTTCAACGTCACCGAACGCTTGTTGCGGTTGAGGGACGCGAAGTTCTCGCTGTAGCCGTCGGAAATGGGCGGCCAGCTGCGCAGCGTATCGCCGCCTTCGGGGTTCTCGATCTTGATTACGTCGGCGCCCATGTCCGCCAACAGCATGCCGCAAAAAGGCCCCGCCGCAACATTGCAAATCTCCAGCACCGTGATGCCGGCCAGCGCCGAACTGGGTGTCATGTCTGACCTCTCGTTATGAAAATTCAATATTTGGGACAAAGAAAACATTATAAGAGTTGGCCTTCAAGACTGGCATCATCCAGCCCATCTCTAGCGTGTGTTTGCGATTTTTAGCGCGAATCCTAGTGCATTCCCTAAGTAGCGTGCTTAATTGTTGACCAGCATAGCACCGTGTGGAATTCTAAGTAAACCATTTATTGAAACTCGAATCCTATATTGTAGGATTTTTATAAAGGGCCGCGACGCGGCATATGACGGCCCGCACCAACACCAAGGAGACTTCCATGAAGAAAATGTGGCGCATTGCCCTGACAGGCATGGTGCTGGCTTTGGCAGGCGGCGCGGCCGCGGCCGACAACTGGCCGGCGAAACCCGTGCGCATGGTGGTCCCCTTCCCGCCCGGCGGCGCGACGGACGCGGCCGCGCGCATCTACGCGCAGCACCTGGGCGACTACCTGGGGCAGAGCGTGGTGGTGGAAAACAAGGCGGGTGCGGGCGGCGAAATCGGCGCGGAGTATGTGGCCAAGTCGGCCGCCGACGGCTACACCCTGCTGATGGGCGCCGTGGGCAGCCACGCGATCCACGCGGCCATGCCGGACAAGCCCGGCTACGACTTCGGCACCGCCTTCGTCGGCGTGTCCATGGCGACCAGCATGCCCATGGCCGTGGCGGTGAACAGCAGCAAGATTCCCGCGAAGAACGTGCAGGAGCTGATCGCCCTGGCCAAGAGCAAGCCCGGCACCATCACCTTCGGCTCGGCCGGCCCCGGCACGTCCCAACACATGGCGGGCGAACTCTTCCAGGTCGTGACCGGCACGCGGCTCATGCATGTGCCGTACCGTGGCAGCGGGCCCGCCATCACCGATCTGCTGGGTGGCCAGATCGACATGGTGATCGAAACGCTGCCGGCGCTGCTGCCGCAGGTCGCAACCGGCAAGATCCGTCTGCTCGGCGTCACCACCGCCACGCGCGCCACGGCGCTGCCGGACCTCCCCACGCTCGCCGAGCAGGGCGTAAAGGACTACTCGGTCGCGACCACCTACGCGCTGCTGGCTCCCGCGGGCACGCCGCCCGCCGTGGTGGACAAGCTCTCGGCCGGCATGCAGAAGGCGGCTGCCATGGCTTCCGTGCAGCAAGCCGCGCAGAAGCTGGGCGCCGACGCCGTGGCCACCACTCCTGCCGACACCAGCCGCGTGCTCAAACAGGAAGTCGCCCGCTGGGCCGACGTCGTGCGTTTGTCGGCGGCCAAATGACGGCGCCCGGCACGACACCGCCCGCGGCGGACCTGGCCATCGTCGGCGGCGGCTCGGTGGCCGTCAGCTTCCTGTATCAATTCCTGCTGTCCCTGGAACCGGGCGGCGGCCGGGCGCTGACGATCGCGCTGTTCGAGCCGCAGGCCGAGCCGGGCGCGGGCGAGGCCTACCAGGAAGATCTGCCCAGCAACCTGCTCAATATCCCCGCCGGCAACATGTCGGCGCGGGCCGACCACAGGATGGATTTCGTGGACTGGCTGCGCGCCCAGGATCCCGCCTGGCTGCGCGCGCAAGGCGCGGACTCGATAGCGCCGGCGGACTTCCTGCCGCGGCCATTGTTCGGCGCCTACATGCGCGCAGTCTATGCGCGAGCTTGCGAGCTCGCGCGCGCACAGGGCGTCACGCTCACACACGTGCGCAGCCGTGTCCGACGCGTGGCGCCGCTGCCTGGCTGCGGCGCGCGGGTCGAACCGGAATCGGGTCAGCCCTGCCTGGCGCGTTACGCCGTGCTGTGCAACGGCAACCTGCCCTCGCAGGCCTTTCCGGAATTGCGCGATGCGCCCGGCTACTTCAACAGCCCTTACCCGGTCCAGGCGCTGACGCGCGGTATCGCCGCCGACGCCCCGGTCTGCATCATCGGCACCAGCCTGAGCGCCGTGGACGCCATCGCAGCCTTGCGGCAAGCGGCGCATCGCGGCCCCATCCTGTGCGCGTCGCGCAATGGCCGGCTGCCGTCGGTGCGCAGTCCGCACAATCGCGCTCCGGACGCACTGCGCCGCTTGAGTCCGGAGGGCGTTGCGCGCCTGGCCGCCACGCACGGCGGGGCCCTCTCGCTCGAGGTCATTGCCGCGGCGCTGCGGGAAGAAGTGCAGGCGCTGGACGGCAGTCTGGCAGCCGCAGACGTGTTCGGGCTGGACGGCGAGGCCCGCGCCGCGCTGGACGACGAGATACGGCGGTCCGAACAAGCCGCGCGCCCCTGGCAGGCGGTGGCGGCCGCAACCAATGCCGCCGTGGACCTGATCTGGCATCTCATGCCGGACGCCGAACGCGGCCGCTTCCAGTCGCAATGGCGTTCGCTATGGATGGCGCGGCGCGCCACCTTTCCGATGCGCAACGCGCTGAAGCTGCAAGCCCTGCTCCAGAACGGCCAGTTGCAGGTCAGCGGCGGTTATCTGGACAGCCGCCACGACAGCGCCAGCGGCCTGTTCCACACGCGCTTGCGCGACGCGGCGGGCGCCGTGTCCACCCACGCCAGCCGCTATCTGATCAATGCCACCAGCTTCTCGGTGGACACCGCAAGCACGCAAGATCCGCTGGTGTCCGCGCTATTGCGCGAGGGCCACGCGCAGCCCGATCCCCATGGCGGCCTGGCGCTGGACTATGCCACGGGATGCCTCAAGAACGCCGCAGGCGGGATCGAGCCGGATATCTCGGTGCTGGGCAGCTTGGCGGGCGGCACGTATTTCTGGACCACGTCCATGGACGTGAATGCGCGGCTGGCTCGCGGCCAGGCGCAGCGCATCGGCGCGGCGCTGGCGCGGTCCGCTACTGATCCAGATAGCCCCGGCGATAGCCCATCCCTTGCGAGATGGACTGGGCACAGGCAGCCACGTCCGGCGCCAGCTGCTTCATCCTAGCGGCGCTCAGGCGGTCCAGCGGGCCGGAGATGCCTATCGCGGCCACAGGCTGGTCCAGGCTGTTGAACAAGGTCACGGCCAGCCCGCCCACGCCTTCGCGCCATTCGCCCCGGTTGACCGCGTAGCCGGTGCGGGCGATCTTGCGCAGTTCGTCCTTCAAAAGCGGCATGGACACGATGGTCGAGGACGTGTGGCGCACGAGCTTGTCGGCATAGCGCTCGACATAGCCTTCCGCCTGGTAGGCGAGCAAGGCCTTGCCGGTGGCGACGGCATAGGCCGGCGCGCGTCCGCCCACCATGGAATAGGCGCGTATGGGCTGGGGGCTGTCGATCTTGTCCACGTAGACCACGTCGAAGCCGTCGAGCACCGACAGGTGCACGGTTTCGCCGGTCTGGTCGGCCAGCGTGCGCATGTAGGGCGCGGCCAGCTTGCGCACGTCCAGCTGGGCCAGCTGACGCGCCGCCAGCTCGAACAGCCGTACCGCGCCGCGATAGCCGCCGCCGTCATCGTCCTTGGTCACGTAGCCCGCATGGATCAGCGTCTGCAAGGTGCGGTGCGTGTTGCTGCGGGTCAGCCCGACGCGGGCGGCGAGCGCGTCGATGGTGCGCGGCGGATTATCCACGTCGGTCACCGCCTCCAGCACCATCAGACCTTTGAGCAGCGTCTTGTCCATTGTTTATTTTCCTAATATTTAGGACAAGAAAATAGCATGGGACGCCGCGCGCGAACAGACCCTAGCGTGCGCCCCCGGCAATGGCCGCGCGCACGGCTTCCGAGCGGTCCCACAGGTTGGGCAGGCTGGGCGATGAATAGCCGGACACGAAAGGCTTGGCCTGCCCCGTCGCCGGGTCATATACGTGGCGCGACACGGCGCCGATGTTGCCGCCGTAGAGATGCACGCTGATCGATACGCGGTCGGCGTGGGCGTTGGACACGCGGTGGATGTCGCCTTCGGCCGGCGACAGGCGCTCCACGTCGCCCGGCTGCAAGGTGGTCGGGGCGCCCGCCGGCGTAACGCTGCCGTCCTCGCCGCGAACATAGCGCTGGTTGACCTCCGCCCCGCGCAGCATGCCCACATAACCCCAGACCTCGTGATCATGCACCGGCGTGAACTGGCCCGGCCCCCACACGAAACTCACCAGCGAAAAGCGCTCCAGCGGATCGCAGTGCAGCAGATATTGCTGGTAGTACTGAGGATGGGGCGCGGTACAGGCCTCGGGCAGCCAATCGTCATGGCGCACCAGGTCTGTGAATGCGGCCTGCAGCTCCGGCGTCTGCGCCAGGCCCGTGGGCGTGGCCAGCCGGGTCGCGGCGGCGATGAAGCGGCGCAGCCTGTCCAGGCCGCCTTGAGATTCGGGCATTGCGTCTCTCCGTGAACTCTGGAAATCCCAGATTGAAAAAACAGTATCCACGATTCAGGATGGACACGCATCCTTGCCCCTGCTTCCGCCCGGGTAATCGCGCCTGGCTTTTCTTGACAGGCCCAGGCCCGCGCGTACAGCGTATCGGACTGGCTTCAAGATTGAAAATGAAAAACACGCATCACGATATTCCCCCCACGCTGGCGCAGACGCTGCGCCAGGCGCGGCGCGTCGTCGTCTTCACGGGCGCCGGCGTCTCCGCCGAAAGCGGCATCGCCACCTTCCGAGATGCGCTGACAGGCCTGTGGTCGCGCTTCGACGCACAGGCTCTCGCCACGCCCGAAGCGTTCCGCTCCCACCCCGACCTCGTTTGGGGCTGGTACGAATGGCGCCGCGCGCAGGCCCTGCGCGCCGCGCCGAACGCCGCGCATCGCGCCATCGCGGAACTGGCGCGGCACGTGCCCGAGCTGCTCGTGGTCACGCAGAACGTCGACGATCTGCATGAACGCGCCGGCAGCCTCCATGTCGCGCACCTGCACGGCAGCCTGCACGCGCCGCGCTGCTCGGCCTGCGGCGCCGCTCATGCCTTTGCGCAGGCGTTCCCCGACGAACCCGGGCAAGGAAGGCGCATCGATCCGCCAGCGTGCACGCATTGCGGTGCGCCGGTACGGCCCGGCGTCGTGTGGTTCGGAGAAAGCCTGCCGCATGATGAGTGGGACAAAGCCATGCGGGCCGTCGAGCAATGCGACCTGCTGCTGAGCATAGGCACATCGGCGCTGGTCTACCCCGCGGCAGAACTGCCGCAACGCGCACTGCGCCACGGCGCAACCGTGGCGCAGATCAATCCGGCCGCCACGCCGCTGGACGCGCACGCACACCACAACGTGCGCGGCGCGGCCGCAGCGATCATGCCCAGGTTGCTTGCGGACGCGGGCTTCGGCCCCACCGATTACAGCCCTGCGCGCAGTGAAGATTCGTGAAGATGTCGGGGGCTGATGTGGCGCACAATCATCGACTCAAGTCAGGCGAGGGGAAACCCCAAATCCCACCACCCGCACCCCGGGATACATTGGCGGGATAGGTTTGGCCGTGGAGATTATCATTCCGTTTTCCTGGAGACTTCCCGACGTCTTTGTGCGCTCGCCGGACGGTGTCTTGCACCGTGTGGTGCGCCACGCCACGACCGCGGAAACCATCGCCCAACTCGAGAGCATGCCCAGCAACTATCACCTGGACTGCGAGTGCATGCTCGACAACGGCGAAGCCCTGCACTGGATCGGCGACAACCAATATCGCCAATTGAATGGCGGCGCCATTTTCACCGCCGAAGCCGCCACCACCACGCCTCGGGCCGATTCCCGCAAGAGCGCTGCCGCCAAGAGCAGCCTGCACGACCCCCGCAGAAAATCCGCCCCGCGCAGAACACCCGCGCAGGGGCAGAGTCATTTACCATTAGCTGTCGTCAATCTAAAAACCGGCAACGACTGGAGCCTGATACGCGCCTGGCGCGAGCATCTCAATATCAGCACCGCTGATATGGCTGCACGGCTAGGAGTGGACCACTCCATCTATATCGAACTGGAACGGCCGCGCCCGCGGCCCAGGCAGGTTATCCTGGACCGCGTATCCGAAGCCCTGGGCGTCACTCCCGACCAGCTCGACGATTCATTGTTTGGAGGGCACCTTCACTAGCCTGACGCGGGAACATCAAGCTTCCCGCCCTGGCATACTGAAATGCCCGAACGACTTTGGCGCCGTATATCCAATGGCCCGCGCATGGAGGTATCGCATATGCTCGGCACCGCAAGACGATTGACCGACGTCCTCGCCACCGCGCCGGACGGCACGCTCTACCGCATTGAACGCTTCGTCTCGGACCCCGACGCGTATTCCGCGCTGGGTACCTCGCGCTTCGATCCGAAGACGCATTGCGTATGCCGCACCAGCACAGGCGAAAAAGTCGCGTGGCTGGGCGGACAGACCTACCAGCTGCTCAAGAGCGGCACCTCCTTGACGGCGGTGGACCGACGACGCCACTAGGCGCACGGGGCCGCCGCGCCTGGCCGGGCGGCGCTCTCTCCTCCCGCATTCCTCAAAGCCGCGGCCCGACGCGCGACACTGCGCGCGTCGGGCCGCGGGCGTGGCGCTTGCGCCAGATCAAGGAATTCCGCGCGCGCCCGGCAGTACGCTGGACACATATCTGAAAAGAATGGCGCTGCCGTCGCGGCGTCCTCCGTCAGCAGGCATCCAGCATGGCCAAGAAGTTTCCCTTGCACCCGAAGCACCCCGAACGCATATGCTGGGGCTGCGACCGCTATTGCGCCACCGACTCGATGGCCTGCGGCAACGGCTCCGGCCGCACCATGCACCCCGCAGAGACGCTGGGAGACGATTGGTACACGGTCGGAGACTGGGGATTCGACGACGAAGATGACAAGACCCGGGACCAGGTCCGAGCCGCGGAGCCAGCCCCGACGCACTGAAGCGCGACGCACCGGCGCAATCCGCGCCGCAAGACAAAAAGGCCTTCGATCGAAGATCAAAGGCCTTTCCGTTTTCTTTCGATTTCATCCAAGCAAGAAGCTTGGCGCGCCCGGCAGGATTCGAACCTACGACCCCCTGGTTCGTAGCCAGGTACTCTATCCAGCTGAGCTACGGGCGCTCCGAAAGAGGCGTGTTTATACCATGAAAAATAAAGGGTGCGCAAATCAGGCCGCCCGAAGCCCGCACCCGCGCTGCGCCCGAATCGCGATCCCGGGCCGCGTGCCCCACCTCGGCCACGCGATTCCTTCCACAAAACGCGCACAAAGGGAATAGTTCAGAAAACCCGGTTCACTCGTCCGCGTTGCGAAATTTCACGCTTGGAAAAATAATTGGTTTCCTGTGCATATAGGTCAAAAAATGCGCCCACGAGCGGAAAGCAGCTCTTGCACGGGACCTCTCGCCGACGCCTGCAGTCGGGGCTCTCCTGCCCCCTGTCTGTCAGAAGGAACTTGCATGGACATCAAGAATTCCTCGGGCGCGCTTGTTCTGAGCCTCGCTGCCGCGATCCTGGCCACAGGCTGTTCCACCGCTCCCAAAACGACAGAGTCCGGTTTTCTGCCGGATTACTCGATGCTGCACCAGGCCCCCGCCCCCGATGGCGGGACCCGCCTGGTCTACCTGAATCCCGACTTCAACCCATCGCGCTATACGGCAGTCTGGCTCGATCCCATCGAGTATTACCCGGAACCTCGGCCAACCGCGGACGTTTCCATGGAAACCCTCACAGAGATACGCGTAGCGGTCGACGAAACGCTGCGGCGCAAGGTCGGCGAACAGGTGAGGCTGGTCGATCGCGCCGGGCCTGGCGTCGCCCATATACGCATCGCCATCACCGCGGTGGGAACCTCGGAGCAGGCGCTGCGGGCCTATCAATACATCCCCGTCGCGTTGGTAATGACCGAAGCCCGCGCCGCCCTGGAAGGAGGCATGGCGCGCAACGCCAGCGTCGCCATCGAGTCCCGGGTCACGGACAGCATGTCGGACGAATTGCTATATGCGTCAGTGCGGGGCGGCACGGGCGAGAAAGTCGCCAACGCCACCCAAGGCGCGGGCGGCGTTCGCCTGTCCAAGCTGCAACCCCTGATCGATGAATGGACCGCCGGCGCGGCCCGGGAAATCGGCAAGTACGTCCGACCACGCTAGAGCAAGGCATCACGCGGCACGGCCTGGCCTGTGCCGCGGCACTTCGTGCTTTTCAACCCATGAGTCCGTTGGAGTGATCCCATGAAGCTAACACGCCGCACATTGAACGCAGGTGGCCTTGCTCTGCTCGCCACCAGCGCCCTGGGCGCAGTCGCCCGGGCCGCCGATGGTCTGATCGCCGATCTGCCCGAAGGCGACGAGCAGTTCGGCTTGGCAACCGATGTCTACATCTACGCCTACCCCCTGGTGACCATGGAGATGACCAGAAGAGTCATCACCAACGTCGCGGAACCCAAGGGCACGCGGGCGCCAATGGGGAATCTCATCAAGCTGCGCCAGTACCCCGACGCCAAGTTCCGCGACGTGACCGCGCCTAACGCCGACACGCTCTACACCACTTCTTTCTTTGATGTCGGCGACGAGCCCTGGGTCGTCAGCCTGCCCGACATGAACGGACGCTATGCCCTGTTTCCGATGCTGGACGGCTGGACGACGGTGTTCGACGTGCCCGGCAAGCGCACCACCGGCACGGGAGCGCAAACCTTCATGGTCAGCGGCCCCGGATGGGAGGGCTCGATTCCGCAAGGCATGGTCCAGTACAAATCCCCCACCAGCATCGTCTGGCTGCTGGGCCGCATCTACTGCACCGGCACGCCGGAAGACTATGCGCAAGTGCACAAGCTGCAGGACGAAGTGAAGCTCTGTCCCTTGAGCGCTTGGGGCAAGGACTGGACCCCGCCCGCGGGCAAGGTCGACCCCGCCATAGACATGAAGACCGCGGTACGCGAGCAGGTCAACAACATGGACGCGGTCGAGTACTTCACCTTGTTCGCGCAGTTGCTCAAGCGCAATCCGCCCAACGCCGCCGACGCAGCCATCGTCGCGAAGATGGCCGCGATAGGCATCGTGCCGGGGCAGGACTTCGACAAGAGCCAGCTCGACCCCGACATCGCGAAGCGGGTCCCGCAGGTGGGCTTCGGACGCATCATGACGCACTTCAAGTCCAGCGGCGGCGACATCCAGGACGTCGATGGCTGGGGCTACACGACCAAGACGGGCATCTACGGCACCAACTACGTCCAGCGCGCCCTGATCACCGCGATCGGCCTGGGCGCCAACCGCCCGCAGGACGCCATTTATCCCACTTCCCTGAAGTCAGACACCGGCGCCGTCAGACGCACCTACAACGGCTCGGAGAAGTACGTGCTGACCTTCAAGAAAGGGCTTACGCCGCCAGTCTCCGGCTTCTGGTCGCTGACGATGTATGACGCGCGCTACTTCTTCGTCGACAACCCGCTGAACCGCTACTCGATCAGCGCGCGCCAGCCCCTGAAGGCCAAGCCCGACGGCTCGATCGACCTGCTCATACAGCATGAATCGCCCGGCGCCGACATGGAGTCGAACTGGCTGCCTGCGCCCAAGGGCCCATTCATCCTGATGATGCGTCTTTACTGGCCCAACGAAAGCAACCCGTCCATCATCGACGGCTCCTGGACCATCCCTCCGGTAAGGCGGGTCACCTGACACCTGGGTTGCGTCGCACCGGCCCCTGGCCGGCTTTGCGCTCACCGCAGGCGTGATGGATGCGCTTCGTCACGCCTGCAGTTTGGGGAGGGTTTGCAATGAAAAAGAAAATCACGGGCTGCCTGGTCTGCGGACTGCTGCAAGCCGGGACCGCGCTGGGCGCCGAAGCGGAGCCTGCTCCCGCAGCGGGGACCCTGCCTTCGAACGAATGGCAATTCTCGGTCACGCCCTACTTCTGGGCTGCCGGCCTGTCCGGCAAGACATCCCAATCACGGTCGCCCGTCATCGATATCCACGCGGGCTTCGACAAATTGTTCGACAACCTCGACTTCGGCGCCATGCTCATCGGCGATGCGCGCAAAGGACGCTACAGCGTGTTCGGCGACCTGATCTACACCAAGATCGGCACGCAGGGAGATACGCCGCGCGGCATCCTGGCCTCCAGCGCGGACGTGAAAGCCTCCACGTTCGCGGGACTGCTCGGGGTCGGTTATTCCTTGCTGGAAAACTCACCGCATCAACTCGACGTTGTCGCAGGCCTGCGCGTCTGGTCGGTCGACACCGACATCACGCTCAAGGGCGCGCACCTGGATGGCAGAACGCGCAGCGACGGCGCCACGTGGGTCGACGGCCTGGTGGGCGTGCGCGGAAACTACATGCTGAGTTCGAAGTACTACATCACCGGCTGGGGCCTGATCGGCGCGGGCGGCGCCGAGGCGGATTGGGATGTGGGCCTGGGCCTCGGCTACAACTTCAGCAAGAATGTCTCGGCGGCGATAGGCTATCGCGCACTGGGCGTGGACTACAGCAGCGGCGGCTTCAAGTTCGACGCGGTGCTGCAAGGACCCATGGCGGGCCTGACGATCCGCTTCTAGATGGCGGCGCAAAACAAAAAGGCCTTCGATCGAAGATCAAAGGCCTTTCCATTTTCTTTGCTGTATTGGCCAAGTGAACTTGGCGCGCCCGGCAGGATTCGAACCTACGACCCCCTGGTTCGTAGCCAGGTACTCTATCCAGCTGAGCTACGGGCGCTCCGGCAAAGAGGCAAAATTATATCAGAAAAATCTTGCCGTTTTTACTACTCTTGCTGCTTTTGCAATTCAGACGGGACATTCAGTCTCGTTGTTCAACTCAACACCGGTTGATTAAAACCAATGCGGAATCAAACTTGGCGCGCCCGGCAGGATTCGAACCTACGACCCCCTGGTTCGTAGCCAGGTACTCTATCCAGCTGAGCTACGGGCGCATTTGCGTTTAAAAGCAAGCCTTGAATAATAGCGTTATTTCATGAAGCGCGCAAGTCGAGTGGCTATCCAAAGCATGATGATTCACGCCAATGCCTTGCTGATCTGATCCGCGGTGTCGCGCAGTTGCGGCAGGAACTTGCCGACAATCTCGTCGCGCTCGTGCCTTGCCAGGTTCAGGCTGGTCGTCAAGGCAGCCACCACCCGCCCCCTCTCGTCCTTGATCGGCACCGCCAACCCGCAAATGCCCAGTTCCAGGTGTTCGCTGGCCAATGCGTATCCCGTCCTTGCCGCGTCATCAACTGCCTGACGCAAAGGCGCGGCCTCGACCAAGGTGTATTGCGTATGCCGCGCGAATGGGGCCTTGGCAATGAAGGCTTCGCGCTCCTCGACGCTTACGCCCGCCAACAGCACATGTCCGCTCGACGTGGCATGCGTGGGCAGGCGTTCGCCCACGCCCAGACGCCGTGAAAGCGGGCTCGGCATTTCCGCGCGTGCCACATAGACCACGTCTGCGCCGTCCATCACCGACACCGTGCAGATTTCGCCCGTCTCGCGCATGAACTCCTCGACCGCATACCGCGCGATATCGCGCCAGGACAGCGACGACAGGTAGGCATAGCCCAACTCAAGCACAGCCGGCGCCAGGCTGAACTTGCGCTCGTCGTTGCGCGCATAGCCGAGCGTCACCAGCGTGTACAGCAGCCGCCTGGCGCCCGCCGGCGTCAGGTTCGCGCGTTCCGCCACTTCGCTCAGCGTCAGCGCCTGATGGCCAGGCCCGAACGCTCTGATGACGGCCAGGCCGCGCGCGAAGGCCTCGACGAACTGATCGCTGCCCTTGGGTAAACCCCAGGTTCGTTCGCTCGGATTATTGGGCATGATTATTTCGATATAAGAAATATTTTTCGATAGTCGAAAAATAATAGCACGCCAGTCGGTGCATTTGCGTAGATGGCATGCCATCGGAGGAATCGAATGATGGAAATCACCCCCGTCCACGCCGGCTTTGTCGCCGAAGTGGCCAACATCGACTTACGGACTGCCTTGCCGGCAGACGACATCGAGGCGTTGCGCGATGCCCTGGATCAATTTGCAGTGCTCGTGGTGCCAGACCAGCCGCTAGACGAAGCCGGGCAGATGGCCATCGCGCGCCATTTCGGCCCCCTGGAAACGTCGGTAGGCGCGTCGGTTTACAACGCCCATCGTCCCCGCAGGCTGAACCATGCCGAACTCTCCGACATATCCAACCTCGATGAACGCGGCGGCATTCTCGATCAGGGCGACGTCCGCCGCCTGATCAACCTCAGCAACCAGCTCTGGCATACCGACAGCTCCTTCAAGCGCACACCCGCCAGCGTGTCCTTGCTGTCCGCCCAGGAAATTCCGCCCGTCGGCGGCGCCACCGAATTCGCCGACATGCGGGCGGCATGGGATGCCCTGGACGAAGCGCGACAACAACGCCTGTCCCCGCTGATTGCGGTGCACGACTACTTCCACTCTCGCGGCCTGACCGACTTCGACGTGGGATCGGTGCCACCCGCGTGGCGCGAACTCCAACCGCCGGTGCGACAGGTATTGGTGCGCCAGCACGTCGCCACCGGACGCCGCTCCCTGTACATCGCATCGCATATCAGCGGCATAGAAGGGATGGACGACGACGCCAGCCGCGAACTGATAGACGAGCTCATGGCTTTCGCCACCCAGCCGCAATTCGTCTACCGGCACCGCTGGCGCGCCAACGACCTGGTTCTTTGGGACAACCGCTGCACCATGCACCGCGGCGCCGGCTTCGACGAGAAGTACCGCCGCTCGATGCGCCGCGCAACGGTGCAGGACATCGGCCCGACCGTCGCCTGAACCCACACCAGCGAGATCCCCAAAATGTCCAACACGATGAAGCAACTGGCCGCGGCGTTCGCCATGGCGGCCGCCTGTTTGAACGCCAGCGCCGCATTCCCCGACAAGCCGATCAATATGGTGGTTCCATTCGGCGCCGGCTCGGCAACCGACACGCTGGCGCGCGGCGTCGCCAAAGGCCTGAGCGAAAGGCTGGGCCAACCCGTCACGGTGGAAAACAAGCCCGGCGCCGGCGGCGGCATAGGTGCCGCGTATGTGGCCCGCAGCGCGCCCGACGGCTATACGCTGCTGATGGGCACCAACGGTCCGATGGCGGCCAACGCCAGCCTCTACCAGCATTTGCCTTATGACCCGGTCAAGGACTTCGCGCCCGTCGCGTTGATGGGCCGCCTGCCCATGATCCTGATCGGCAACAACGGCGCGCAGGCAAAGACGCTTCCGGAACTGGTCGCCGCAGCCAAGGCGCAACCCGGCGCGATCAATTTCGGCGCCAGCAACACCACCGCGCGAGTCTGGGTGGAACTGCTCAAGCGCATGGCGGGCATCGACGTGACGACCGTGCTTTACAGCAATGTCGGCGGCATGATGACCGACCTCATGAGCGGACGCATCTCCTACGCCTTCGAGAACGTCGGCCCCTCATTGCCGCAGGTCGCCGCGGGCAAAGTCCGAGCCCTGGCCGTGACCACGCCGCAGCGCGCCCCTTTCGCCGCCGACATTCCAACGGTGGCCGAGAGCGGCCTGGACCAGCATGAGCTGGTGGTGTGGTTCGCGATGTTCGCGCCGCGCGGCACGCCTGCTTCCGTGGTCGAGCGCATCAATGCCGAGGTCAATCAGGTGCTTGCCACCGCCGAACTGCGGCAACTCTCCTCGCAGATCGGAATGACGCCAGCCGGAGGCGGCCCTGCGGATCTCAAGACCTACCAGGAAGACGAGGTCAAGAACTGGCGCAAGCTGGTCGACATGACCGGCGTGCGCATCGATTGAACGCGGCTCAGGCGCTGCCCGCCCCATCCAGCCGCGCCAGCAGCGCCCTTGCCTGCTCCACCACGTCGCCATCATTGGGCCGGAACTCAAGCCGCAGCGCCTGCGGCAATTGCGTGAAGTGCGCGTGGCAGCTGCGCGCATAGGCCGGATCGTAGTGCCGGTCTATGAGCTCCTGCGCCAGCTCGGCGCGCGCGCCGCTGTCGACCAAGGCCAGCCAGCCGTTCACGCGCTCGCGGCTGTGCAGGCCTATCATGCGTTGCAACTGCGCCTTGAGCGATTCGGGATCGTCGAACAGATGCGCGTAATCCTGCCGCAGAAAGGCAGCGCGATCCTCGCGGCTGGAGCGGACCTCGACACACGGACTGGCGTGCACAGCAGCCAATAACGCGGCGGGCAAGGCGACCGCGCCGATCTTGCGGCTCTCCGCCTCAACGAACACAGGTCGCGACGCGTCGAACGCGCGCAGGCGCTGCGCCAGCCGCGTGTCGAAGCCCTTTTGCGAGGGCTGCGCGACACCAGCCCAGGCGCCCAGCAATGACCCGCGATGCGCGGCCAGTCGCTCCAGGTCCAGCGTCTGCGCGCCGGCCTGCTCCAACGCGCTCAACAAGCGCGTCTTGCCGCTGCCGGTGGGCCCGGCCAGCACGATGTAGCGCAAACCCGCCGGCAGGCTATCCAGCGCGTCCAGCGTGGCCTGGCGATAGGTCTTGTAGCCGCCGTCCAGTTGCCGCGCGCGCCACCCTATCATGTTGAACATCGTCGTCATGGAGCCGGAGCGCGTGCCGCCGCGCCAGCAATAGATCAACGGCCGCCAACCCTGGCGCCGGTCGGCGAAGGTCGTGTCCAGATGCGCGGCGATGTTGCGCGCCACCAGCGCCGCGCCGACGCGCGAAGCCTCGAAGGGCGAGACCTGCTTGTACAGCGTGCCCACCACCACGCGCTCTTCATTGCTCAGCACAGGCGCGTTGATCGCGCCGGGAATGTGGTCATCGGCGAATTCGAGCGGCGTGCGCACGTCGATGACTTCATCGAAGTCGTGCAGCCGGTCAAGGGGAGCAAGCAGGTGCTTCAAGGGATCTGCGCCACAAAGGGAATCGGGAATTTTCTCACGCGACGCAGGCTCGCTCACGAGCGCGCTTGGCGCCCATGAAAAAACCCGCAATCACTTGCGTGATTGCGGGTTTTTTATCTCCGGTGCTGACCGAAGCCAGATCGGAGAGAATCTGGCGGAGATGGTGGGATTCGAACCCACGATGCAGTTTTTAGCCACATACTCCCTTAGCAGGGGAGCCCCTTCAGCCTCTCGGGCACATCTCCGAAGAGAACGAGATTCTAGCACGACTTTTTTCACTCTTGCCCGTTATCGGGCACTTATTGAAAAAAAATCGTGCCGGAGTCTTGAATCAAGCCTTTTCGGCAGGCGCCTGGTCCAGGCCGAAGGCCTTGTGCAGCGCGCGCACGCCCAGTTCCATGTACTTGTCGTCGATGATCACCGAGGTCTTGATCTCGCTGGTGCTGATCATCTGGATGTTGATGCCTTCTTGCGAAAGCGTCTGGAACATCAGGCTGGCCACGCCCACGTGCGAGCGCATGCCGATGCCGACGATGGAGACCTTGGCGACCTTCTCGTCGGTGGACAGTTCACGCGCGCCCACGGCGGGGATGACTTCGCGCTTGAGCAGATCGACGGCGCGGGCGAACTCGTTGCGGTTGACCGTGAACGAGAAGTCGGTCGTGCCAGCCACGGACTGGTTCTGCACGATCATATCGACGTCGATGTTGGCGGCGGCGACCGGACCCAGGATGGAGAAGGCGATGCCGGGCTTGTCCGGAACGGCCAGCAAGGTGATTTTGGCTTCGTCGCGGCTGAAGGCGATGCCGGAGACAACGGCGGCTTCCATTTTTTCGTCTTCCTCAAAAGTAATCAGCGTGCCCGAGACCATTTCTTCTGCGAGCGGGATAAGCGGGTCGGTCAGCGAGGACAGGACCCGGACCGGCACACGGTATTTGCCGGCGAATTCAACCGAACGGATCTGCAGGACCTTGGAACCCAGCGATGCCATTTCCAGCATTTCCTCG
This sequence comes from Achromobacter sp. GD03932, assembly GCF_029839485.1. Classification (NCBI taxonomy): domain Bacteria; kingdom Pseudomonadati; phylum Pseudomonadota; class Betaproteobacteria; order Burkholderiales; family Alcaligenaceae; genus Achromobacter; species Achromobacter sp. GD03932. Next base: position 52,502 of record NZ_JAOCAT010000031.1, on the reverse strand, counting down.
AAGGAAACGACGGCCATGCGGCGCGCTTCGGGCACCACGCGCGGATCGGTCGTATAGACGCCGTCCACGTCGGTGTAGATCAGGCACTCGTCGGCCTTGATGGCGGCCGCCACGGCCACGGCCGAGGTATCGGAACCGCCGCGGCCCAGCGTGGTGATGTGGCCTTCCGGGTCGACGCCCTGGAAGCCCGTAACGATGACCACGCGGCCGGCGTCCAGATCGCCGCGGATGCGCTCGTCGTCGATCGACGTGATGCGCGCCTTGGTGAACGACGAATCGGTGCGCACGGGCACTTGCCAACCGGCATAGCTGCGCGCCGGCACGCCTTCGGCCTGCAGCGCGATGGCCAGCAGACCGCTGCTGGCCTGTTCGCCGGTGGCGGCGATCATGTCGAGCTCGCGGCTGTCGGGCTGCGGCGTAATCTCGCGCGCCAAGCCGAGCAGGCGATTGGTCTCGCCCGCCATCGCCGACGGAACAACGACAACCTGGTGGCCGGCAGCGTGCCACTTCGCGACGCGACGCGCCACGTTCTTGATGCGCTCGACCGAGCCCATCGAAGTACCGCCATATTTGTGAACGATCAGGGACATCTCGTACTCTGGCTGGGAACCCGCCGCAAAAGGTTGACGGGCAAAGCCGTATATTCTAGCGCGGCGGTAAAAATTTGCGCAGCTTGTGCAAAATTCTGTCCACGCCGCGATTTTTTGGGGACATCGGCGGCGCTGATCCGCCTATTCCCGGGGTTCGACCCAGACCCTGCCCCGGTGGCAGCGGATGACGTGGCCGGCCTGCTCCACCCGCAACTGGCGGTCATGGCCCAGGCTATGCAGCCCGCGCAGCTGCCGCAGCAGATCGCGCATCCTGGCATCCGTCGGCATGCGGGCGCCATTGCGTTCCAGCCAATGGCGCAGCACGTGCGCCTGGCGCGCCTCGGACAGCCCGCGCCACGCCTGCAGCGAAAAGCTGGCGCCGTCCGCGGAAGGATCGAGCGTGGCGAAGTCGTCGCGCGCCACCTCGTCCAGGATCTCGGCCGCCTCGCCCATGTGCCGCGCATGGCGCGCGACGATGGCGCGCCACCCGGGCCAGCGGGCATCGAGCGCCGGCGCCAGCAATTCGCGCAGGGCGGCGCGGGTGTAGTGGGGATCGGTGTTGGTGGGGTCCTGCACCGGACGCCAGCCGCTGGCTCGCGCCACCGCGTCCGCCGCATGCAGGATCGCCTCGCGGCCGATTTCCAGCCAGGGTCGCAGGTAGACCAGTCCATCGCGCCGGGACAGCGGCGCCATGGCAGCCATGCCAACCAGCCCGGTGCCGCGCAGCAGACGCAGCAGGACCGTTTCCGCCTGGTCGTTGCGATGATGGGCCAACAGGATATGCGTCACGCCCTGCTCTTGCGCCAATTGCGCCAGCGCCGCGTAGCGGGCGTCGCGCGCGGCCGCCTCGATGCCCTTGCCCGCCGCCTGCGCCACCTGCACGCGCGCGACCGACAGAGGCAGCGCGAGCATGTCCGCCAGCGCACGCGCATGCTGCGTCCATGCGTCGGCCGCGTCCTGCAAGCCGTGGTGCACATGGAACAGCGCCAGATCCATGCCCAGCTCGCGCGCCACGGCGGCCGCGTGCACGGCCAGCATGGCCGAATCGGCGCCGCCGCTCAACGCCACGGCGATGCGCGCCGGACGTTCGGGCAAGGCCTGCAAGGCGCGGCGCAAGGCCGCGGCCAGCTCGGCCGACACGGGAAGGGAATGAACTACGCCCGCCACGGCCCGATGCGGAGTATCGGACGCTGGGCGGGCGTTCATGGCGGGATGGCGCGTGGCGCTAGGCCGCGGCGCCGGCAGGCACGCCGGCGCCCTGCCTGCTTCAGGCGCGCACTTCCTGGTAGGCGCCGTAGGACAACAGGCGCTGGACGCGCTGCTCCACGAGCTGCTCGGGCGTCATGCCCTGGAGCTGGCGCAGGGCGTCGCCCAGCGCGCGGCGCAGCAGGCGGGCCATGACGCGCGGATCGCGATGGGCGCCGCCCACGGGTTCGTTGACCACGCGGTCCACCAGGCCCAGGTCCTTCAGGCGCGGCGCGATGATGGCCAGGGCCTCGGCGGCTTCAGGCGCCTTGTCGGCGCTGCGCCACAGGATCGAGGCGCAGCCTTCCGGGGAAATCACGGCGTAGGTCGCGTATTGCAGCATCAGCACGGCATTGCCCACGGCGATGGCCAGGGCGCCGCCCGAGCCGCCTTCGCCGATGATGGTGCAGATCACGGGGACCTTGAGCTCGGCCATGGCATAGAGGTTGTGGCCGATGGCTTCGGACTGGCCGCGCTCTTCGGCGCCGATGCCGGGATAGGCGCCCGGAGTGTCCACGAACGTGAACACGGGAATGCCGAACTTCTCGGCCAGGCGCATCAGGCGCAGGGCCTTGCGATAGCCTTCCGGACGCGGCATGCCAAAATTGCGGGCGGCGCGTTCCTTGGTGTCGCGTCCCTTCTGGTGGCCGATGACCATGCAGGGCGTGCCGTTGAAGCGCGCCAGGCCACCGATGATGGACTGGTCGTCGGCGTACATGCGGTCGCCGTGCAGTTCATGGAAGTCAGTGAACATTTCGCGCACGTAGTCCAGCGTGTAGGGGCGCTGGGGATGGCGGGCGACCAGGGCCGTCTGCCAGGGCGTGAGCTTGGCGTAGATTTCCTTGGCCAAGGTCTGGCTCTTCTGCTGCAGACGTCCGATCTCGTCGGAGATGTCTACGGCCGAATCGGCCTGCACGTAGCGCAGCTGCTCGATCTTGTTCTCAAGCTCGGCGAGCGGTTGTTCGAATTCCAGAAATGTATTGCGCATGTAGTGTGGTTCCGTAGATGGGCTGCCTGGCTTGCGTCAGTATTGGACCGGAGTCGGATCCAGACTGCGCCACAGATACCAGGTGGCCACGGTACGCCAGGGTTGCCACGCCAACGAGACTTCGCGAGCCTCGAAGCGAGAGACAGGCTCGCCGCTGAAATAGTGTAGCGAGATTGCCTTGAGCAACCCAGGATCATCCAGCGGCAGAACATCAGGCCGCTGCAGATTGAAAATCAAAAACATCTCCGCCGTCCAGCGGCCTATGCCCCGGATGGCGGTCAATTCGGAAATGACGGCTTCGTCGTCCATTGCCGCCCATTTCTCGGGATGGACCCGGCGCTCGCCGAAATGCACGGCCAGGTCCAGCACGTACTCGGCCTTGCGCTGCGACAGCCCGGCCGCGCGCAAGCCTTCCAGGCCGACGCGCAGCACGGCGACGGGCGTGGGGCGCTTGCCCACGGCCTCGATGAACTGGGTCCAGACGGTGTCGGCCGCCTTGCTGGACACCTGCTGCCCGATGATCGCCCGCGCCAGCGTCACGAATGGCGTGCCGCGCGAAGTCAGCCAGACTTCGGGATGCTGGGGGATGACCTTCTTCAGGATGCGGTCGCGCCGCATCAGATGGGCTACGGCGGCTTCCCAATACTCGGGCTTGGGAATGTCGAGGTCGGCGGTGGACATGGCGGGCGGGTCCTGCGGGTTCAAGCGCGACGCCATTGCGTCACGCCGCCCGGCTTGTCGTCGAGTTCGATGCCGGCTTCGCGCAGCTCCACGCGGATGCGATCGGCTTCGGCGAAGTTGCGGGCCGCCTTGGCGGCCGCACGCGCGTCGATCAGGGACTGGATCGCCTCGGCGTCCAGCGCGCGGCGCTCGCCCTGCTCCATGGCTGCCGCCGAATAACGGGTGGGCGATTGGAAATAGGCTGCGGGATCCTGCTGCAGCAGGCCCAACAGGGACGCCAGCGCCTTCAACTGGCCGGCGCTGCGCGCGCTCTTGTTGCGGTTGGCGTCGGAGGCCAGCTCGAACAAGGCCGCGACCGCGCCCGAGCTGTTGAAGTCGTCATCCATGGCCGCCTTGAAGGCCTGGGCCTGCGGCTCGTTCCAATCGATGCCCTGGGTGTCGGCAGGCACGTTCTGCAGCGCCTGGTACAGGCGGTCGAGCGCGTTCTGCGCGTCGATCAGATTGTCCGGCGTGTAGTTCTGCGGGCTGCGGTAATGGTTGCGCACAATGAAGAAACGCACCATTTCCGCTTCGCGCGGGTTGACGTCATAGACGGCCTGGTCGGCGGTCGGCTCTTGCCGGGCGATGGTCTGGCGGATGGTGCGGAAATTGCCCAGGGACTTGGACATCTTGTCCGAGTCGACCATGAGCGGGCCGCAATGCATCCAGATGTTGGCCAGCACGCCGCCGAAAGCACCCTCGGTCTGGGCGATCTCGTTTTCATGGTGCGGGAACTTCAGGTCCGGACCGCCGCCGTGGATGTCCAGCGGCAGGCCCAGCAGCGACTTGCTCATGGCCGAGCACTCGATGTGCCAGCCCGGACGGCCCAGGCCATACGGCGATTCCCACTTGGTGTCGGCCGGCTCGTCCGCCTTGGCGGACTTCCACAGCACGAAATCCAGCGGATCGCGCTTGGCCGAACCCACCGCCACGCGCTCGCCGGCGCGCAGGTCGTCCAGCGTCTTGCCGGACAGCTTGCCGTAGCCGGGAAAGCCGCGCACGGCGTAGTTCACGTCGCCATCGTCGGCCTGGTAGGCCAGGCCGTTCTGCTCGAGCTTGCCGATGATGTCCAGCATCTCGCCGACGTACTCGGTCGCGCGCGGTTCGCGGTCCGGCGTCTGGACGCCCAGCGCGCGCTCGTCGGCGTGCATGGCGTCGATGTAGAACTCGGTGACTTCGCCGATGCGGCGGCCGGTCTCGACGGCGCGGCGGATGATCTTGTCGTCGATGTCCGTGATATTGCGCACATAATCGACCGCCAGGCCGCTGGCGCGCAGCCAGCGCTGCACGATGTCGAACGACACCAGCATGCGGGCGTGGCCCAGATGGCAAAAGTCATAGACGGTCATGCCACACACGTACATGCGCACCTGACCAGCCTGGGCCGGCTTGAACGGTTCTTTGGTACGCGACAACGTGTTGTAGATTTGCAGCATGGCGCTTATAGGCTTTATCTAAGTTTTCCGTGGCGGTTGCGGAAAGTTGCTGCCGAAGGAAAATACCTTCGGCGCGTGCCGCCGGGTCGGATGTCGATCCCGCCGATTTCGATCCTGCGATTTCGATCCCGCGGTTTCGATCCCGATCTCGGCTTCGGGCCATAATCTCACTGGCGCCGGCCGTTCCGAACCCGCATTTCGAGCCCGCATTCCATCAACGATATCCTGGGGCTTCGTCCCCGATGTCGAGCCAAAACTCAACCGGGGCTAAAATGGCGGTCGTCAAGTATAGCAAGCGGCCCGGTCGCGCGCGTAAGCGTCGGCCTGCCAAGACTTTTAACGGATGCCCAAGTGACTATCAAGCCGCGCTTTCGCGTCGCCCTGCTCGCCCTGGCCCTTGCGGGCGCGCCGGTTGGAGCCTCTCTGGCCCAGTCGATGGCCGGCGGCGGTGGAACCAACCCCAACGCCAACCGCACCACCCTGGATCCCATCCCGCCCGAGGGCGGCTGGGATAGCCTGGCCAAGCTGCTGGAAGCCGCCAAGCCCAGCGTCGACACCCGCCTGACGCCCTCGGCCTCGCAGATCACGACGCACATCGAGCGCCTGCTGAACCACGGCGACAACGCGGAAGCGCTTGCCATGATCGAAAAGCGCCAGGAGCAGATCAAGGACCAGCGCGGCACCGACGTGCAGCTGATGTTCCAGCACGCCCGCGCGCTGGCGGCCCTAAACCGCACCAGCGAAGCCATCGACGTCTACACCGAGATGACCAACCGCTTTCCGGAGCTGCCGGAACCTTGGAACAACCTGGGCGCTCTATATGCAGGGCGCGGCGAACTCGACCGCGCACAGGACGCCCTGTCGATGGCCCTGCGCGCCGACCCCAACTATGCCGCCGCCCGCGCCAATATGGGCGATCTGCAGCTTCTGCAGGCCTTGAACACCTACAAGAAGGCCGCCGCCGACGGCGTGCCCGGCATGCAGGAAAAGGTCCGAGAAGTCGAAACCATGCTGAAGGATAAACACGGCAAATGATGTCCCGCTACTCCCCCCTACACCTGCTGCGCCTGACGGCGTGCTCGTTCGCGCTGGCTGCATTCGCCCCAGCGCTCGTCAGCGCCGCCCCTGCGGCCAATTCATCCACCTCCACCTCTGAAGGCACAAAAGCCATGAGCACCAACCCCCGCGTCAAGCTTCAAACGAACCAAGGCGACATGGTCATCACCCTGGATGCCGCCAAGGCTCCCAAGACCGTCGAAAACTTCCTGACCTACGTCAAGGAAGGTTTCTACAACGGCACGGTGTTCCATCGCGTGATCGATGGCTTCATGATCCAGGGCGGCGGCTTTGAGCCCGGCATGAAGCAGAAGCAGACCCATGCCCCCATCGAAAACGAGGCCAACAACGGCCTGAAGAACGACAAGTACACCCTGGCCATGGCCCGCACCAGCGATCCGCACTCGGCCACGGCGCAGTTCTTCATCAACGTGTCCAACAACGACTTCCTGAACTTCACCGCGCCCACGCCCAACGGCTGGGGCTATGCCGTGTTCGGCACCGTGACCGAAGGCACGGACGTGGTCGACAAGATCAAGGGCGTGAAGACCGGCAACAAGGGCTTCCACCAGAACGTGCCGAACGACGACGTGATCATCGAGAAGGCCGAAGTTCTTGAATAAGATCACGCTGTCCGGCCCCATCTGGCTGGCGTCCGACCTGCATCTGGGGCCGGCCACGCCGGCCACCTCGGAGGCCTTCCTGGCCTTCCTGGAGGCCGCGCGGGAGGAAGCCGGCGCCCTGCTGCTGCCGGGCGACATCTTCGATGCCTGGATCGGCGACGATGTGATCCGCGCCGCGCCGCCGTGGCTGGCCACGGCGCTGACGGCGCTGCGCGACACCGCCAGCCGGATTCCGGTCTGGCTGGGCCGCGGCAACCGCGACTTCCTCATCGGGGAAGAACTGGCCCAGGCCCTGGGCGCCAAGCTGCTGCCCGAACCGGCGCTGCTGGAAACAGACTATGGGCAAATCCTGCTGACCCACGGCGACGAGTTCTGTACGGACGATGCCGCCTACCAGCAGTTCCGCAAGATGGTCCGCGATCCGCGCTGGCAGGCCGAATTCCTGGCCAAGACGATCCCCGAACGCCTGGCGATGGCGCAGCAGGCCCGCGGCGAAAGCCAGGCTGCCAACCAGATGAAGTCCATGGAGATCATGGACGTCAACGCCGCCGCCATTGAATCCGTCTTCCGCGAAACCGGCGTGCGCGTGCTGGTGCATGGCCATACCCATCGCCCCGCCCGCCACGTGCTGGAAGTGGACGGCAAGAAGCGCGAGCGCTGGGTCCTGCCCGACTGGGACTGCGACCATGTCTCGCCCGCCCGCGGCGGCTGGCTGGTCATCGACCAGGACGGCCTGCAGTTCTACGACCTGGAAACGGAAGCGTAGCCCTCGGGCGCGCCGCCACGGAAAACAGCAAGGGCCGCGCAAGCGGCCCTTGTCATTGCTGCAGCCGGCGCCATGCCGGCCGTGCCATCAGCGCGTGAAGATCCAGGCTGCGACGACGCCGCCGAAGATGATCCGGTACCAGGCGAACACGCGATAGGTATGGTTGGCGACGAAGCGCAGCACGGCGCGCACCACCACCATCGCGCTCAGGAACGCGGCCACGAAGCCCACGGCAATGCCCGCCAGATCGTGCTGCGTGAGCAGATCCATGTTCTTGTACATGTCGTAGACCGCCGCGCCCAACATCGTGGGCATCGCCAGGAAGAACGAGAACTCGGTGGCCGTCTTGCGCTGGATCCCGGCGATCATGCCGCCGATGATGGTGGCGCCCGAACGCGAGGTGCCCGGGATCATCGCCAGGCATTGCGCCACGCCCACGCCCAGCGCCTGCTTCCAGGAGATCTGCTCCAGCGTGCGGGCCGTGGCGCGCTCATCCGAGGCGGTATCGTCGGCCGCGCCCGGCATGTCGCCCGGCGTATGGTGCGTCTTGCGCTCCACGTACAGCATGATCAGGCCGCCCAGCACCAGGGTCACGACCACCACGGCCGGGTGGTAGAAGACGCTCTTGATGGCCTTGATGAAGATCGCCCCGATGACGGCGGCCGGCAGGAAGGCGATGATCAGGTTGCGGGTGAAGGCCACCTCGCTGGGCACGCCGGTCAGGGTGCCGCGGATCAGCGTCAGGAGGCGGGCGCGGAACACCCACATCACCGCCAGGATGGAACCCAGCTGGATCACCACCTCGAACACCTTGCCCTGGCTGGATTCGAAATTGATCCAGTCGCCCACCAGGATGAGGTGGCCGGTGCTGGACACGGGAATGAATTCCGTCAGGCCCTCGATGATGCCCAGGACGAAAGCTTTGATCAGGTATAGGGTGTTTTCGGTCACGATGGCAGGTCGGTCCAGTTAGTCGTTGGCTAGGGATTCGTCGTCCGCAAGCATTTCCTGCGGCCGCTTTTCGACGCGCACCAGCGCGATGCGGCGGCCGTCCATTTCCAGGACTTCAAAGCGGAAATGCTCGTGGTGGATTTCGTACTCGCAGACGTCGCCCGGCTTGGGCAGGTGCCCGAAGCGCGACAGCAGGTACCCCGCCAGGGTTGAAAAATCCTGGGCGTCGTCGACCAGGCCCTCGGTTTCCAGCACTTGCTCGACATGGTGCAGGTCGGCCGCGCCGTCGATTTTCCAGGTGTTCTCGCCGTCGGCGACGATGTCGGGCAGTTCGTCCTCGTCGGGGAACTCGCCGGCGATCGCCTCGAAGACGTCGATCGGCGTCACCAGGCCCTCGATGGCGCCGAACTCGTCGGCCACCAGCACCAGTTGGCCGCGCGAACGCTTGAGCGTGTCCATCAGGCGCAGGATGCCGATGGACTCGTGCACGATGATGGGGTCGCGCAGACGGTTGCGGCGTACCCTGCCCTCGGTGATCAGGTCGGCCACCAGGTCCTTGGCGCGGCCGATGCCCAGCACCTCGTCCAGGGAACCCCGGCAAACGGGGAAAAAGCTGTGCGGCGCCTCGGTCAGCTGGCGGCGGATGGTTTCCGGGTCGTCGTCGATATTGATCCACGACACATCCGTGCGCGGCGTCATGATCGAACGGATCGACCGCTCGGCCAGCGTCAGCACGCCGCTGACCATATTGCGCTCCTCGACCCCGAAAGCCGGGATGGCCGGACCGTTCGCGCTGGGCAGGTCGGGTTCGTCGGCGGGCGGGCGCTTGCCCAACATGCGCAGCACGGCGGAAGCGGTACGCTCGCGCATCGGCCGGCGCGCATCCAGCTTGAGCAGGTTGCGGCGCGCCACCTGGTTGAGCGCCTCGATGGCGACCGAGAAGCCGATGGCCGCGTACAGGTAGCCCTTGGGCACCTTGAAGCCGAAGGCTTCGGCCAGCAGCGAAAAGCCGATCATGAGCAGGAAGCCCAGGCACAGCACCACCACCGTGGGGTGGGCGTTGACGAAGCGCGTCAGCGGCTTGGACGCCAGCAGCATGATGCCGATGGCGATGACCACGGCGATCATCATGATGGCCAGATGGTCCACCATGCCGACGGCGGTGATGACCGAGTCCAGCGAGAACACCGCGTCCAGCACCACGATCTGCGTGACGATCACCCAGAAGCTGGCGTACACGCGCGGCCCCGATGAGCCGCCGTGCTGGGAGCCCTCCAGGCGCTCGTGCAGTTCCATGGTGCCTTTGAACAGCAGGAACAGGCCGCCGATCATCAGGATCAGGTCGCGGCCCGAGAACGACAGCGGGCCGATGGAAAACAGAGGGGCGGTCAGCGTGACCAGCCATGACATGACCGACAAAAGGCCAAGACGCATGATGAGCGCCAGGCTCAGGCCCATGATGCGCGCGCGGTCGCGTTGCGCAGGGGGCAGCTTGTCCGCCAGGATGGCGATGAAAATCAGGTTATCGATCCCCAGGACGATCTCAAGGATGACCAGGGTAAGCAAGCCGACCCACGCAGTAGGGTCCAGCAGCCACTCCATCAGGAGCTCCAGAAGTTACACGACCGGTAATCGTACATGGAAAATCCGTGACACGCCGGTGACGAACCCCGTCCTTATGCCTGAGACGCAGGCGGTTTAGGCCTGTAGAACCAGGACATCCGAGGTCTGGCGCCGCAGTCGGAACGGACGAAAAAAAACCGGCTCCCAGCCGGTTTTCACATCCGGGACAGCCGATCAGTCGCTGAGCTTGAGCGTGCCCTTCATCATGGCCCAGTGACCCGGGAATGAGCAGAAGTAGGCATAAGCCTCGCCCGGGGTGAGCTTGGAGACGTCAAACGTAACCGAATCCGACTCGCCGCCGCCGATGACCTTGGTGTGGGCGATGACGCGGGTGTCGCCCGCCTTGACGTAGTCCTGCGGCAGGCCGGCGTTCATGCCGTCAGTGGCCACGGCCGTCTTGTCGGCCTCCTTGGTCAGCACCCAGTTGTGGCCCATGGCGACCTTGGGCATTTTGCCGACGTGCTTGAGGTGAACGGTGAATTGCTTGCAGCTTTTGTCGACGACCATTTCCTTCAGGTTGTACTGCATGGCGTCGTTGCTTTCTATGGTTGCTTCGCACTGAGCGGCCAACGCGGGCAGGCTGGCTGCGGACAGAGCGATGGCGAGGGTGGCTTTTGCCAGCATGGAGATTCTCCGTAAACGTTGGCGGCTCTTCCGACACGCGTGAGGCACATGCCTCGCGTCGCTGCCGCCACGCACAAGTCTATGGCGCAGCGCAAAGCGCGCTATTGACCGGCATCAATAGCGCCTCGTTCAACCCCTCCAAAACGGGGATATCCCCTACGCCGCATGCGGGTATTGCCCGCCAGCGGTCCGCGCGCGAACGCCGATTGACAAACCGCAATACGACCGATGCCGAGCATTCTTAGGATGCCTGCAAACAAACACAATCAGCAGAGTACGAAAATGCGAGGCAGTAAAGCGGCGGGGCGCGGGTTCAGTCGGTACCAGTGGTTCGTGCATGCAGTCTTTCTAGTCTTGCTGCTGTGCGCGCAGGTCTTCAGCGCCGCCCAGGCCCAGCGCCTGCCGGACTTCCTGGGCGGCATCCCCATCGGACAGATCTTCCCCGGCGCCGACCGCGCCGATCCTCCCGCCGGCAAGCCCATGGTTGCCAAGGTCTATGCGGGCACGCGCCAACTGGGCGTGGTCTATCTGACTTCCGACGTCGTCAACACCCGCGGCTACTCCAGCAAGCCCATCGACGTGCTGGTCGGCCTGGCGAACGATGGACGCATCGTGGGCGCCCGGCTGGTGGAACACCACGAACCCATCGTGCTCATCGGCATTCCGCAATCCAAGGTCGACCATTTCATCAGCGGCTATGTGGGGCTGAACTTCGTCGACTCCCCTCCCCGCCATGGCGCCCCGCCGCCGGTGGACATCATCAGCGGCGCGACCGTCACCCTGATGGTGATCGGCGACAGCATCACGCGCTCGGCCATCGCCGTGGCCCGCGCCCACGGCATCGACAAGACCGCCGCAGCGGCGCCGCAGGCCGCGCCCGTTGCCGCCCGCGTCGTGGACGATGCGCGCGATGCCGTCCAATCCTGGCAGGATCTGCTGGATGCAGGCGCGGTGCGCAACCTGCGGCTGAGCCCGGAGGACGTGAACCAGGCATTCCGCGCATCGGGACGGAACGACGCCGCGGCCAATACGGAAGGCAGCGCCGACGCGGACGGCTTCATCGACCTGTACGCCGCGCTGGTCAGCGTGCCCGCCATCGGCCGCAGCCTGCTGGGCGACACGGAATGGCAGCGCCTGAAGGAAAGGCTCAAGCCCGGCCAGCAGGCCGTGCTGGTGGCCGGCAACGGCGCCTACTCGTTCAAGGGTTCGGGCTACGTGCGCGGCGGCATCTTCGACCGCATCGAGATCATCCAGGACGAAAGCAGCTTCCGTTTCCGCGACCGCAACCACCAGCGCCTGGCCGACGTGGCCGCGCAGGGCGCGCCCGCGTTCCGCGAGGTAGCCCTGTTCGTCGTGCCCGAGGACGCCGCGCTGGATCCGGTCGCGCCCTGGCGCCTGCAGCTGATGGTACAGCGCGTGCTCAGCGTCAGCGACAAGGCCTTCGTGACCTTCGATCTGAGCTATGAACTGCCGGCGGCCTATACCCGGCCGGTGGCAGGCGCGCAGGCATCCGCCGCGCCCTCGCCGGCTGCCGCTCAAGCCGCCCCGGCCCAGGCTGCGCAGCAAGAAGACGCCGCACCCGCGCTATGGAAACAGATCTGGCGCGGCAAGGCCGGCCAGGTCGCCGTGCTGACGGTGGCGCTGCTGGTGCTGGTGGGCGTCTTCTTCTTCCAGGACCAGCTCGCCAGCCGTCCGCTGCTGCATGACCGCCTGCGGATGGCGTTCCTGGCGTTCGCGCTGTTCTGGATCGGCTGGTACGGCCAGGCCCAGCTTTCCGTGGTCAACGTGCTGACTTTCTTTTCGGCAATGCGCAGCGACTTCCGCTGGGAGTACTTCCTGATGGACCCGCTGGTGTTCATCCTGTGGTGCGCCACGGCCATCTCCATGGTGTTCTGGAACCGGGGCGCCTTCTGCGGCTGGCTATGCCCCTTCGGCGCGCTGCAGGAACTCAGCAACCGCATCGCCCGCCGCCTGGGTGTGCGCCAGCTCAAGATCAGCCATGGCGTGAACCAGCGCCTGTCGACCCTGAAGTACGTGATCTTCCTGCTGCTATTCGGATTTTCGCTGTACGACCTGGCGCTGGCCGAGCAGCTGTCCGAGGTCGAACCCTTCAAGACCGCGATCATCCTGCGCTTCATGCGCTACTGGCCCTTCGTCGCGTTCGCCGTGGCGCTGCTGGCGGCCGGCCTGTTCGTGGAGCGCTTCTTCTGCCGCTATCTCTGTCCGCTGGGGGCCGCGCTGGCGATCCCTGCGCGGTTGCGCATCTTCAACTGGCTGCGCCGCTACCGCGACTGCGGCAATCCCTGTCAACGCTGCAACCTTGAATGTCCGGTGCAGGCGATCGACCCCACCGGCGAGATCAATCCGAACGAGTGCATCCAGTGCCTGCACTGCCAGATGCTCTACCACCACGAGCAGAAATGTCCGCACCTGATCCAGAAGAAGGCCAAGCGGGAGCGCCGCCGCACGCCCGCGGCCGAACCCGCCGAGCAGGTCATTGTCATGCACCGCGCGCCGAATCCGAATAGCGAACCTGGCGCCTGATCCCGCTTTCCGCACCGCGGCGCCCGGGGCGCCGTTCCTACCAAGGAGTTATCCATGTCAGACAAGAATCCCGACAAGGCCGGCCTCACCCGCCGCAGCTTCCTCGGCACCGCAGCCATCACGGGCGCCGCCGGCCTGGTGGCGGGCGCACAGATCACCACCGCCCACGGCAAGGATGCGAAGGGCGGCGCCAATGGCGTGCTGGGCCACGTCGCGCCCGGCGAGCTGGACGAATACTATGCCTTCAACTCCAGCGGCCAGTCGGGCGAGGTGCGCGTGCTGGGGCTGCCCTCCATGCGCGAACTGGTGCGCATCCCCGTCTTCAACCATTGCAGCGCCACCGGCTGGGGCCGCACCAACGAAAGCCGCAAGATCCTGACCGAGGGCCTCACGCCCGAAACCCGCGAGTACCTGAAGGACAAGGGCGGCGTCTTCATCAACGGCGATGCGCATCACCCCCATCTGTCCTTCACCGACCGCACCTACGACGGCCGCTACCTGTACATCAACGACAAGGCCAACAACCGCGTCGCCCGCATCCGTCTGGATGTGATGAAGACCGACAAGATCACCGAACTGCCCAACGTCTCCGGCGTGCACGGCCTGCGGCCGCAGCGCTACCCGCGCACGGGCTACGTCTTCGCCAATGGCGAGCACATCATCCCGCTGCCCAACGACGGCAAGGTGACGGACGATCCCAAGAAGAACTTCTTCGCCATCTACACCGCCCTGGACGGCGACACCATGAAGGTCGCCTGGCAGGTGCTGGTCGACGGCAACCTGGACAACGGTGACGCCGACTACCAGGGCAAGTACTCGTTCTCCACCTGCTACAACTCGGAGAAGGGCGTCACCGTGGAGGAAGCCTCGGCCAACGAGCAGGACTGGGTCGTGGTGTTCAACATCAAGCGCATCGAGGAAGCCGTCAAGAATGGCGACTTCAAGATGATGGGCGGCGTGCCTGTGGTCGACGGACGCCATGGTTCCAAGTACACCCGCTACATCCCGGTGCCGAACTCGCCGCACGGCTGCAACGCCGCGCCCGACGGCATCCACCTGGTGCTCAACGGCAAACTGTCGCCCACCGTCACGGTGCTGGACGTGCGCACGCTGGACGATCTGTTCGACGACAAGATCAAGCCGCGCGACTGCGTGGTGGCCGAACCCCAGCTGGGCCTGGGACCGCTGCACACGGCGTTCGACGGCCGCGGCAACGCCTACACCACGCTGTTCATCGACAGCCAGATGGTCAAGTGGAACATCGATAAGGCCAAGCGCGCCTACAAGGGCGAAAAGGTCGATCCCATCATCCAGAAGCTGGACGTGCACTACCAGCCCGGCCACAACCACTCGACCATGGGCGAGACCCGCGAAGCCGACGGCAAATGGCTGGTGTCGCTGAACAAGTTCTCGAAGGACCGCTTCCTGAACGTCGGCCCGCTCAAGCCCGAGAACGACCAGTTGATCGACATCTCCGGCGATGAGATGAAGCTGGTGCATGACGGCCCCAGCTTCGCCGAACCGCACGACATGTGCCTGGTGCACCGCTCCAAGGTCCATCCCGTGAGCGTCTGGAAGCGCGACGACCCGATGTGGGAAGACGCCCGCCAGATGGCCAAGAAGGACGGCGTTTCGCTGGACGACGCGGCCAAGGTCGTGCGCGACGGCAACAAGGTGCGCGTGTACATGATGGCGGTCGCGCCCATGTTCAGCCTCAAGAAGTTCGAGGTCAACCAGGGCGACGAGGTCACGGTGGTTGTCACGAACATGGAAGTGATCGAAGACCTGACGCACGGCTTCACGCTCGAAGGCCACGGCATCGCCATGGAGATCGGGCCGCAGGCCACCTCCTCGGTCACCTTCACGGCGGACCGGCCGGGCGTGTACTGGTACTACTGCCAGTGGTTCTGCCACGCGCTGCACATGGAGATGTCCGGCCAGATGGTCGTCCATCCCAAGAAGACCGCGTAGCGCATATGAAGCTCGCCGCAATCCTTGGGATGAGCGCAAGCAGGGCCGTCGGCGCCGCGCTGCTGGCGGCCGCCGGGCTGGCGCTGCCGGGCGCGGCGCCCGCGGCGACCCTGGAGATCGCCGCGGGCGCCGACCTGGCGGCGGCGATCGCTTCCGCCGCGGCCGGCGACCTGCTGCGGCTGGCGCCCGGCTCCTACGCCGGCGGCATCGTCATCGACAAGCCGTTGACGCTGGAGGGTCCGCCCGACCGCTCTGCCATCATCGCCGGCACGCGCCAGGGGCGCACCGTCTGGGTCACGGCCGCGGACGTGTCGCTGCGCAACCTGACAGTCACGCGTTCCGGCCTGAGCCTGTCCGACATGGACGCCGGCATCTTCCTGGACCGCGAGGCGCACCGCGCACTGGTGGAGCGCAACGACGTCCTGGACAACCTCGTGGGCGTGCACGTCTGGGGGCCGGCCGACGCCACCGTCCGCGGCAACCGCATCGTGGGCAACAAGGAGCTGCGCGTGGCCGAGAGAGGCAACGGCGTGACGCTTTGGAACACCCCCGGCACACGCGTGCTGGACAACGACATATCCGCCGGCCGCGACGGCATCTTCGTCAACACCAGCAAGCTCAACACGTTCAGCGGCAACCGCTTCCACGACCTGCGCTATGCGGTGCACTACATGTACACCAACGACAGCGAGATTAGCGGCAACGTTTCGACCGGCACCGACATCGCCTACGCCATCATGTATTCGCACCGGCTGGTGGTGCGCGACAACGTCGCGCTGGACAGCCATGAGCAGGGCCTGATGCTGAACTACGCCAACCATTCCACCATCGCCAACAACACGGTGGACCGCGCCGGGAAATGCGTGTTCATCTACAACGCCAACCGCAATACCTTCCTGGACAACCGTTTCTCCAACTGCGACATCGGCGTGCATTTCACCGCCGGGTCCGAAGGCAACCGGATCTCGGGCAACGCCTTCATCAACAACCGCAATCAGGTGAAGTACGTGGGCACCCGGACGCTGGACTGGTCGGTGGACGGACGCGGCAATTACTGGAGCGACAACACCGCCTTCGACCTGGACGGCGACGGCATCGCCGACACCGCCTACCGGCCCAACGACGTGGTCGACCAGCTGCTGTGGCGCGCGCCGGCGGCCCGCATCCTGCTGAACAGCCCGTCGATTTCCATCGTGCGCTGGGCGCAATCGCAGTTTCCCGCCATCCTGCCCGGCGGCGTGATCGACAGCGCCCCGTTGATGCAGCCCCCGGCCACCGCAAGCACCAAGGAATCCCCATGAGCACCGACCTGGTGGCGCTTACCGGCGTCAGCAAGCACTATGGCTCGCAGCGGGCCATCGACGGCCTGGACCTGCAGCTGCGCGAAGGCGAATGCGTCGCGCTTGCCGGACACAATGGCGCCGGCAAGAGCACGATGATCAAGCTCATTCTGGGCCTGATACGCCCCACCCGCGGCCGCGTCGCGATCTTCGGCCAGGACGCCCACAGCCCCGCCGCGGCGCGCCTGCGCGGCCGGATCGGCTACCTGCCCGAGACCGTGGCGCTGCATCCGTCGATGACCGGCGAGGAAACCCTGGCGTTCTACGCCAGGCTCAAGCGCCAGCCGCTGTCGGGCAACGCCGCGCTGCTGGAGAAGGTCGGCATCGCCGGCGCCGCGCACCGCCGCGTGGGCGGCTATTCCAAGGGCATGCGGCAGCGCCTGGCGCTGGCCCAGGCGCTGCTGGGCCAACCCCGCGTGCTGCTGTTCGACGAGCCCACCACGGGCCTGGACCCCGCCTCGCGCCTGATGTTCTACGACATCGTCCACGAACTGCGCGCGGCCGGCGCCACGATACTGCTGAGCACGCACGCCCTGTCCGAGCTGGCCGGACATGCCGACCGCATCGTCGTGATGAAGGCCGGAAAAAAGATCGCCGACGGCGCCATGTCGGCGCTGCGGCGCTCCACCGGGCTGCCCATCCGCATCCGCCTGACCTTTGCCGATGCCAGCGCGCCGCCTCCCAGCGGCGATTGGCGCCGCCTTGATGCCGGACGCTTTGAACTCGCCTGCCCCGAGAGCGGCAAGGTCGAAGCGATCCGCGGCATCGGCGCGCTGTCGCCGGCCATCGCCGACCTCGACATCCAGGTCCCGGGCCTGGACGACATCTATGCACATCTGCTTGAACGGGAAGACGTATGAACGCGGTATGCACCATCATCGGCAAGGAAATCCGCGATGGCCTGCGCAATCGCTGGGTGCTGGCGACCGCCCTGCTGCTGGCCGCGCTGGCGCTGGCGCTGGGTCTTTTGGGCAGCTCGCCCACGGGCACGGTCAAGGCCGAACCGCTGACCGTCACGGTAGTCAGCCTGTCCAGCCTGTCCATCTTCCTGGTGCCGCTCATCGCCATGCTGCTGGCCTATGACGCCGTGGTCGGCGAAGTCGACCGTGGCACGATGGCGCTGCTGCTGAGCTATCCGGTGTCGCGCGGGCAGGTGCTGATCGGCAAATTCATCGGCCACCTGGCCATCCTGGCGCTGGCCACGGGCGCGGGCTACGGTTCGGCAGGCCTGGCACTGCAATGGGCCTACGGCGGCCTGGACGCCAGCGCATGGCAGCCGTTCGCCCTCTTGATTGGCGCCAGCGTGCTGCTGGGCGCGAGCTTTCTCGCCATGGGCTATCTGATCAGCTCCCTGGTGCGCGAACGCGCCACCGCGGCCGGCATCGCCGTCGGCGTCTGGCTGTTCTTCGTGGTGATCTACGACATGGCGCTGCTGGGCGTGCTGGCGGCCGACCAGGGCCGCCACGTCAGCCCCGGCCTGCTCAACGCGCTGCTGCTGCTCAACCCGTCCGACGTATACCGCCTGCTCAACCTGACGGGCTTCGAGAATATTTCGCTGTATGCCGGCATGGCGGGCGTGAGCGACCAGGCCAGCCTGCCGCTCGCCGCGCTGGTCGCCGCGCTGCTGCTGTGGATCGCCGTGCCGTTCCTGCTGGCGACTGCGGCCTTCAGGAACAAACCGCTATGAAACGCCTGCGACTCCTCCTGGCTGTCTCCACCTTGCTGCTGACCGCGGCCTGCGGCAGCGGCGCCGCGCCAGAAACCGCGCCCCCGCCGCAGGCCGTGACGACGGAGTCCGTCGGCCATTACTGCGGCATGGCGCTCAACGAGCACAACGGCCCCAAGGGGCAGATATTCGTCAAGGGACAGGCCGCGCCGGTCTGGTTCTCTTCGATCAAGCAGGTCTTCGCCTACACCCTGCTGCCCGAAGAACCCAAGGGCATCAGCGCCATCTACGTCAACGACATGTCCACCGCGGGCGCGGGCGGCGCGCCGGACCCGTCCGCCTGGATCGACGCGCGGCAGGCTTACTACGTCATCGAAGGCCGCTATATCGGCGGCATGGGCGCCGAAGACGCCATCCCCTTCTCCCGGCGCGATCATGCCCAGGCTTTCGCCGATACCCACGGCGGCCGCGTCGTCACCTTTGCCGACGTGCCGGAAAGCTATGTCTTCGCCCAATAGTCCGCGCCTCTACAGGCCTATCGCCATGAACCCTACCCGCCGCCGTTTCATCGGCATCGCCGCCGCAGCCAGCGCGCTGGCGCTGACGCCCGTCGCCGCGCGCCGCGCCGCCGCCTCGATCGCACCCGCCACCTGGCAAGGCACGGCGCTGGGCGCCGACGCCGAGCTGCGCCTCTACCATCCCGACACCGGCACGGCCCAGCGCCTGATCGCCCAGTCCTTGCAGGAACTGCGGCGACTGGAAGCCATCTTCAGCCTGTATCGCGACGACAGCGCCCTCTCTGTCTTGAACCGCCAGGGCTTCCTGGACAGTCCGCCGGCCGACCTGCTGCGGCTCCTGAGCGAAAGCCGGCGCTACAGCGAACTGACCTCAGGCATGTTCGATCCCACCGTGCAGCCCTTGTGGCAGCTATATGCCGAACACTTCTCGCAGCCGGACGCTGCTGCTGACGGTCCCCCGCCCCAGGCCATCGCGCAGGCGCTGTCGCGCGTATCCCACGCCGACGTGATGCTGGATGGCAGCCGCATCGAACTGCTGCGGCCCGGCATGAGCATCACGCTCAACGGCATTGCCCAGGGCTACATCACCGACCGCGTCACCGACCTGCTCAGGCGCGGCGGGCTGGAGCGGGCGCTGGTGGACATGGGCGAAATACAGGGGCTGGACAGCCGCGCTAGCCCGCAAGCGTGGAAGGTCGGCATCGCCGATCCGCGCGACCCGGCGCGCCTGCTGGCAAGCGCAAGCATGACGAACCAGGCCCTGGCGACTTCCGGCGGCTATGGCACCGCCATCGACCCGGCGGGCCGGTACACGCATCTGTTCGATCCCCGCACCGGCCGCGCGCGGCCGCGCTACCAGAGCGTGTCCGTCATGGCGCCTTCCGCCACCATGGCCGATGCCCTGTCGACGGCTTTCTCGCACATGCCGCTGGAAACGACGCAGGCGGTGGTGCGGGAGCTGGGGCTGCGTGCGTGGTTTGTGATGGAGGATGGGCAGTTGGTATTGCAGGGGCAGGCTGGCTGAGCCTACGCCCGCACATGAAAAAACCGGCCAATGGCCGGTTTTTTCATTCTGGCGGCAGCGTTCCGCCTCAAGCCGCCGAAGGCGGATTCAGCGAAGACAGCATCTGCGTGAAGATCTTGGGGCTGGCGGCCAGCACGTTGCCGCTGTCCATCCAGCCTTGTTCGCCGTCGAAGTCGGCGACCAGGCCGCCGGCTTCCAGCACCATCAGGCTGCCCGCGGCCAGGTCCCAGGCCTTCAGGCCCACGCCGCAGAAGCCGTCCAGGCGGCCGCAGGCCACGTAGGCCAGGTCCAGCACGGTGGAGCCCAGGCGGCGCACGCCGGTGCTGCCTTCGGCCATCTGGCGGAAACGCGCGGAGCCTTGTTCCGGATCGCCGGAGTTGGGCCAGTGCGCGCCCAGCAGCGCTTCGTGGTAGCGGGTACGGCCCGAGACGCGCACGCGGCGGTCGTTCAGGAAGGTACCGCTGCCACGGCTGGCCGTGAACAGTTCGTTGCGGCTCGGGTCATAGATGACCGCCTGCGTAACCTGGCCGCGCTGCGTCAGGGCGATGGACACGGCGTAGTTGGGCAGGCCGTGGATGAAGTTCGTGGTGCCGTCCAGGGGATCGATGATCCACTGGAATTCGGCCTGGTCGGGGCCTTGCAGGCCGAATTCCTCGCCCAGCACGGCGTGGTCCGGGTAAGCCGCGCGCAGCGTCTCGACGATGGACTCCTCGGCGGCGCGATCGACTTCCGTGACATAATCCCGCGGCCCCTTGCGAGCCACGCTGAGTCGTTCCAAATCCATGCTGGCACGGTTGATAATGGTGCCGGCACGCCGGGCCGCCTTGATGGCGATGTTGAGCATCGGGTGCATAAAATTCCGTACGAATGCGATGAGTTGGCTTGATGATAGGCCGCTTGCCGCCCCCCGGTCCGCCGTTCCCCGACAGGGGGAAATCGACCCAAAAAACCAGGAAGGCACTAAGCCAAACGTGCCATTTTAAATGACTCAAGCATTTTCACGTGTTCGCTTCGTTATGGTGAACCCCAGCCACCCCGGAAACGTGGGTTCGGCGGCCCGCGCCATCAAGACCATGGGCTTCTCCGAACTGGTCCTGGTCGAGCCTAAATTTCCAGATGTAACAAGCCAGCCGGAGGCCGTGGCGCTTGCCAGCGGCGCGCTGGACGTGCTGGAAAATGCCCGCATTTACGCATCCCTGGAAGAAGCGCTGGCGCCGGTCACCATGGCTTTCGCGCTGACCGCCAGGGTGCGCGACCTGGGCCCCCCGCCCTGCGACATCCGCCAGGCGGCCGAACTGGCCCGCGCCCACCTGGGCGAGACGGCCGAGGGCGTCGCGGCCGTGGTGCTGGGCACCGAACGCGCGGGGCTCACCAACGCCCAGATCGCCCTGTGCCAGCGCATCTGCCATATCCCCGCCAACCCCGAGTACAGCTCGCTGAACGTGGCCCAGGCCCTGCAGTTGGCCGCCTGGGAGCTGCGCTACGCGCTGCTGGTGGACCAGGGCGCGGCGCTGCTGCCGGCCTCCACCGCGCAAGAGGCGCCCCGCGGCGCGGCGCCGGCTTCCAGCGAGGCGGTGCAGGCCTTCCTGGCGCACTGGGAAGAAGCGCTGGTCGGCGTGCAGTTCCTGGACCCGGCCCACCCCAAGAAGCTGATGCCGCGCATGCGGCACCTGTACTCCCGCCTTGCGCTGAGCCGCGACGAGGTGGACATGATGCGCGGCGTATGCACCGCCATGCTGGCCACGGCGCGCCGCAACGGCGGGGCAAAAAAATAGGGGCGCAGGCTTACGCCTGTCCCCCAGCAAGGTTTGCCGGGCGGCTTGCCGCCCGGAAATCGAAAATCAGTCCACCTTGGCGCCCGAGGCCTTGACCACCGGGGCCCAGCCTTCCACTTCCGACTTGATGAACTGGCCGAATTCGGCCGGCGTCGTCTTCACGCCCACGGCGCCCAGCTTCTCGAAGCTGAGCTGCACTTCGGGCTTGTCCAGCGCCTTGACCATGGCCGCGTTGAGCTTGTTCACGACTTCCGGCGGCGTGCCGGCGGGCGCGATCAGGCCGAACCACGACGACACGTCGAAGTTGGCGAAACCGGATTCCTTCATGGTCGGCACGTCAGGCGCGCTCTTGGAGCGTTCCGTGGTGGTCACGGCCAGGGCGCGCAGCTTGCCCGATTGCACGTGGGGCCAGGCCGACGGCATGTTGTCGAACATGAACTGCACCTGGCCGCCGATGAGGTCGGTCACGGCAGGCGCGCTGCCCTTGTACGGCACGTGCAGCACGTCGATGCCGGTCTGCATCTTGAAAAGCTCGCCCGCCATGTGGATGGACGTGCCGCTACCGGACGAAGCGAACGCCAGCTTGCCGGGATTCTTCTTGGCGTAGTCCACCAGCTCCTGCACCGACTTCACGGGCACTTGCGGGTTCACCACCAGGATGTTCGGCACCTTGGCGCCCAGCGCCACCGGCGTGAAATCCTTGGTCAGGTCGAAATTGACGTTCTTGTACAGCGTCTGGTTGATGGCGCTGGTCACGGCCACGAACAGCAGCGTGTAGCCGTCGGGGTCTGCGCGCTTTACCTGGTCGGTAGCGATGTTGCTGCCGGCGCCGGGCTTGTTCTCGACCACGAAGGACTGGCCGAGGCTTTCGGTCAGTTCCTTGGCCATGATGCGGGCGATCACGTCAGTAGTGCCGCCGGCGGAAAAACCGACCACGATGCGGACGGGCTTGTCAGGGTAGGCGGCATGGGCCGAGCCCATTGCGAATGCGCTTGCGGCGGTAGCCAGAAGGGTGGCGGCGATACGCCGCAGTCCAGGCTTTTGACCTGTAGTCATAGAGTCTCCGTGCAGGTACTGTCCATCAAGTGGACGATTTGAATTGTTCGATGCAGCATTCTGAGCTATACACATGCACTGCATCAAGGTAGAGTCCACAGCACGGACAGTGGTTTTCCCTTGAATATTCCGTAATAACCCGAGTTTTCAGAGATTTTCATGCAAGATAGCGACGCCGCGGCCGCGGGTCCACGCACATTGCGGCGCGGGCTGGCCGTCCTGGCCGCCCTGCGCGACCAGGGTCCCGATGGCCTGAGCGTGACCGATATCGCCCGCCTCACGGGCATACAGCGCCCCACCATCTACCGTCTGCTGGCCGCCTTGCTGGACGCCGGACTGGTGCTGGCCGTGACCGGCACCAAGAAATACCGCGCCCAGCTGGCGGTGGACCCGGACACGCGCTCGCGCGATCCGCGCGTGCGCCAGTTGCTGCCCGTGCTGCGGCGCCTGGCCGACCGCACTGGCGACGCGGTCTTCCTGGTCGTGCGCGAAGATGACGATTCCATCAGCCTGCATCGCGAGATCGGCAGCTATCCGGTGCAGATCCTGGCCACCTACGCCGGCAAGCGCCAGCCGCTGGGCGTGGGGTCGGGCGGCATGGCCCTGCTGGCCGCCCTGCCCGACGACGTTGCGCGCGGCATCGTCGAGCGCAACTCGGGCCGGCTGGACGAATATGGCGGCATGACACCGCAAGAGATGTACCGCCTGATCGAAAACACCCGCGCCCGCGGCTATTCCGTGGTGGGCAACCACGCGGTGCGCGGCGCGCTGGGCGTAGGCTGCGCGCTGCTGGATGCCCAGGGCGCGCCGATCCTGGCGGTCAGCGTCACGGCCATCATCGACCGCATGCCTGCGCAACGCCAGCGCGAAATCGCCGGCTGGATCAAGAACGAACTCGCGCGCCTGTCGATGCAGGCCTGAGGTCTGCTGCCGCCAGCAAAAAAATGGGCGCCCATCGGGCGCCCATTGTCATTCCAGTGCAGACCGGCCTGCTTCAGGCCGCGGCGCCCGGCTTGGCGTTCTGGATCTCGCGCATGGGGATCGGCGGCTGGAAGCCCGCATCTTCCAGCGACTTGCGGATGTCCTGGTACAGGCCCCAGCGCAGGTCCCAGTACTTGGCAGACTCGGTCCATACCCGCACGTTCACGACGACGCCGTTTTCCTTGTAGTCGACCACCTTCACCAGCGGTTCAGGATCCTTCAGCGTTTCCGGACGCGCATCGACGATCGCGCGCAGCTTGGCCACCACGACTTCCAGGTTGTCGCCATAGCGCACCGGCACCGGGATATCCAGGCGACGCGTCTTGTTGCGGCTGTAGTTGGTGATGGTGGCGTTCCACACCGTGCTGTTGGGCAGGGTCAGATGAATGCCGTCGACCTGGATCAGGCGCGTCAGGAAGAGACCGACCTCTTCCACCGTGCCGTCCACGCCGGTGCTCAGCGCCACGTATTCGCCCGCGCGTATCGGGCGCAGGATCAGCAGCATGATGCCGGCGGCGATATTCTGCAGCGTGCCTTGCAAGGCCAGACCCACGGCCAGGCCGGCGGCGCCCAGCACCGCGATCAGGCTGGCCGTCTGCACCCCGAAACGCGCCAGCACCGCAATCACGGTGAAGATGCGCACCGTCCAGACCACCGTGCTGTAGAACATGGGCACGATGGTGGGATCGATCTTCTTGGAACGCGTCGCGGCGCGGCGCACCCAGCTGCCCAGCAGCGATGACACCCACCAGCCGATGACGAGGATCAGCAGCGCAACCGCCAGATTGAGGCCCAGGTCGACCAGCTTGGGAGCCCAGGCGTTAAATTCTTTCAAGGCTTCTTCCATGGATACTCCTGCGGAAAAGTTGAGGCCGCGCAGCGTCCCGGCAACGGGCGCCTGGCGGCCTGAAAAAAGCAGCCGAAAACTTTATCAGATGGCGCTTGCGATAAGGGCCGCATCGCGGCCCCGTTGTGTCAAGCTTTGTAAGCAAACGGGATCAGACCCGCGCCGGGATCTTGCGGAAATGATTGTCCCAGGACACCTCGCGCGACGGCGCCAGCACGGGCTGCTCCTTGCCGGACGCGTCGATGCGCAGCATCGCTCCCAGGCCGCTGCTCAGCAGGAAGCCGTCTCCGGCGGCCGGCGCCACGCCGCAGCCGTCGGCCAGTTCGGTCGTGCCCAGGCAACGGCCGCTGGCCGCGTCCCAGTAGATCACCTGTCCGCCTACCGGGCTGGACGTCGCGACCACGCCGCCCGCGGTATCCACGGCCACCGAGCCGACGTAGTTGCGCATCTGGCGCAAGGCCGGCGCTGGCCCTTCGAACAGTTCCAGCTGCGCGCCGCGCCTGTGCCGACCCACCAGCGCCGGCCGGTCCGCGGCCGGACCCATGTACTGGCAGCCGAACCAGACGCAGCCGTCGGCAGCCAGCGCGAGGTGGCGGATGGACAGGCGATGCAAAGCGGGCTCCAGCTCCACTCTCTCCAGCAGCTCGCCGCTGGCCGCGTCGATATAGGCCAGCGAGGGCCGCATCGTGTCCAGGTTGAGTTCCAGCTTGCCGTAGTCGGGATGCGTGAGGATGCCGCCATTGGCGACGCATAGCGTCTTGCCGTCGGGCATCAGCACGACCTCGTGCGGACCGATGCCGCCGCTGTCGAATTCGCCGATGCGGCGGTACGCGCCGCCGGGCGAGGCGTCGTACAGCCCCAGCACGCCCCGGCCCGCTACAAAATCGTTCTCGGTGGCGGCCAGCAGCCGGCCGCCGTCCACGTAGGCGCCATGGCCGAAGAAGTGGCGCTCTTCGTGCATGGGCAAGGCCTGGGGCTCGCCCCCGCGCAGCGAAAACGCCAGCGCGAAGAAGCCCGGCTGGCGGCCGAAGACGACCGCGCGTTCCCCCGCGGCATCGATGGCGAAGCTGTGGCCGCGCGCGGGCATCGGCACCACCAGCCGATCGTGTCCCGCTTCATCCAGCAGCGCGGTTTCGTCGCGCCCGCCGCGCTTGCGCGCGCTCAGGTACAGGACGTCGCCGTCCTTGGGCGCAGCCGCCAACGCAGCCGCCGGGGCCAGGCCCAGCGCGGCCGCGAGCGACAGGAAGCGGCGCCGGTCAATCACCATCGAGCGCATTGAAGCCGATCGTGACGCCCAGGGCCGGCGCCAGATTCTCGTCAACGATGGCCTTGGCGTTCTTGAGGGTCAACGCCGCCAAAGTCAGTTGTTGGCGCCCTTCTTCCTGCGCCAGCGCCTGCTCCAGCGGCTGCGGCACGTCCAGCAGCACGCGCGCCGCGCTCGCCAGTTCACCGCGCACGGACTCGGCCATCCAGGCGTCGCCCTTGGGCAGCGCATAGGCCCCCGCCTGATAGAAAGCCTGCAGCCCGTCCAGATTGGCCGCCAGCAGGCGCGTGGACAACTGGCTGCGCCAGAATGCAGCGCGCTTGGGCCGCGCCGCTTCCGGCGTATCGCCCAGCACGGGCAGGATCTTCACGTCGCGCGCAAACTGCAGCCCGGTGGATAGGGACTTCATGGCCTCGGCCGCGATTTCCTGTTGATCGCGGTACAGGTCGTTGCCCGCCTTGGGTTGCGCGAACTGCCGGCCGAAATCGCCCTCGGCGCTCCAGGCCTGGGCTACATCGCGCGTGATCTGCCTGACGTTGGCGGCCACCGCCCGGGCGTAATCGCAGGCGTAGGCGTCGACCTGCCCGCCATCCTGCCGCAGCAAGGCCGGCTCGCCGTACAGCACGTATTCCAACGCGGGCAGCCCCTGCACGGCCACGCTGCGTCCCGCCAGGGCGCCGGGCACGAGCAAGGCGCCGTCCTGCGCGGCGATCAGCGCCTGCACCTGCTTCGGCATCACGCCGCGCGTATCGGGCCAGAAGGCCAGGCGCTCGTAGCGGTTGGCCTGCACCAGAGGGCCAAAGCGCAGGAACTCGACGCCCGACCAGGCCAGCGCCAGGTCCTCGAACGCCTGCTTGACGCGCGCCGCGCTGGCCGCGCCGGGCTGCGCGCACCAGCCGCCCAAGGCGCCGTCCAGCGCCGAGGCCGCGTCCGCCATTTTCGCTACCGCCGGCCGCGCGTAATCGCGCGCCAGACGCTCGCCAAGATCCGCGGGCGGCGCGGCCTGCGCGGCCCAGGACGTAATGCCGCCCAGCGCCGCAGCCGCGGCCAGTTTCAATACACGCGGGGCTATTGCAGCCATCACAGCGACTCCAGGAAACGGATGAGATCGGCGCGTTCTTCCGGCGTCATCGCCACCACGCGGTCGCGCGCGGGCTTGGCCTCGCCGCCATGCCACAGCACGGCCTCCAGCAAGGTGCGCGCGCGTCCGTCATGCAGCCAGGTGGCATTGGGGTTCACGGTCTTGGTCAGGCCTATGCCCCACAGCGGCGGCGTGCGCCATTCGCGGCCGTTGGCCAGGCCGTCCGACACGCCGTCGGCCAGATCGTCGCCCATGTCGTGCACCAGCATGTCGGTGTAGGGCCAGATCAGCTGGAAGCGGTGCTCGGGCTGCTTGGCGTTGCGGCTGGTGACGTACTTGGGCACGTGGCAGGCGACGCAATTGGCTTCGTAAAACAGCTTCTTGCCGGCCAACACCCGCGCATCGTCGGCGTCTCGGCGCTGCGGCACGGCAAGGTTGGTGGAATAGATGGTGACGAAGTCCATCAGCTTTGCCGGCACTTCCTCGGGGCCGAAGCGCGGCTGCGCGCCGTGCGGCATGTCGAGGCACTGCTTCTGCGAGGGCGTGCAGTCGCCGGAATGCTGGGGAAACAAGGGCGTGGACAGCCCCATGTCGTTGGAGAACGCCGCGGCGCTCTGCTGCTCGACCGTGGGTTGGCCGGCCTTCAGGTTGAAGCGCCCCAGCACACGCGCGCCGGTGCGCACGTCGGTGACCCAGTTGGCCTTGCCGACGATGCCGTCGCGCTTGTCCGCGCCCACGTTGGCCAGGATGTCGGTCTCGTGGATGGATTCCAGCAGGCCCAGGCCTATCATGGGCGGCGCCAGGCGCGGCGAGACCTGCGTGTCCGCGCGCATCGGGCCATAGCCGAGATTCTCGATGCGGTAGGCGGGCTTCATCAGCGTGACGGTTTCACCGCCGTTGAGCGCGACCGGGACCGGCTGGTACTCGATCTCCATGCGGCCTTCGGCGGGCAGGCCCGCGACCGCGAAGTTCTGCAGCTGCACGCCGTAAACGGGTTCGGGCAAGGCCGCGATCTCGCCCGGCGCGAGCTTGGGGTGACCGCGATCGGCGCCCTGCGGCACCGCCAGGCGCAGCAACAGCGCCACCGCGTCGGTACGTTCCAAAGGATCGAAGCCCGGCACCGTGCCGCGTCCGTCCTTGGTATGACAGGCCTGGCAGGAACGCGCATTGAACAGCGGCCCCAGGCCGTCCGAGGCTTGCGTGGAAGCCGGCGCCGAGACCCAGTCCTTGCGGAACAGGCCGTTGCCGACCTGGAATTCCTGGCGCCCCTCAAAGCTCATGTTGGCCGACGGCTGCGAAAAAATGTCGGCGTTGATGAGCTTGTTGGTGGTGGCGGCGCCCGCCTGCATGGTCTCGAAGGTCTCGACCTTCGAGAAATCGCGCGTGGGCGCGGTGATGGCGGTCACGCGCTTCAGGTCTTCGGGCGTGAGGTCGTCACGCCCGGTCGGAGCGGCGGCGGCGCCGGCATGGGCCGACGCCGCCAGTACGGCGGCTAAAACGAGTTTCACTTGAATACGGCGTCAGGTTTGTCCAGGCTGTCGGAACCTTCGATGGCGACCTTGCCCAGGTCCAGCAAGGCGATCACGCGCTCCAGGCTGCGGGTCTGGTCGACCAGGCGGTCGATGGCGGCCTGCACCACGGCATTGCCTTCCTTGTTGCCGTCCGAAATCATCTGGTCGTAGGTTTCGACCGTTTCGGCGCGCGTCTTCATCGCCTGCATGGCGGCCACGGTGGCGTCCAGCTTGGCGCGCACTTCGGCGTCCAGCTTGGGATCGCGGGCCTTCACCAGTTCCGACAGGCTGGCGCCCGAGACGGTCTTGCCGTCGATACGGGTGTAGCTGCCCAGGTAGACGTTGCGAATGCCGATCTGGTCGTAATAGTGCGAGTTGTGCGTGTTGTCCGAGAAGCAGTCATGCTCTTCTTCGGGATCATGCAGCATCAGGCCCAGCTTCATGCGTTCGCCGGCCAGCTCGCCGTAGGACAGGCTGCCCAGCCCGGTCAGCATGGCGATCAGGCCCGCCTTGGGATCTTCTTCGACGGCCTTGCGCGCGGCGCCGTCCTTCTTCCAGTTGCCGACCATCTCTTCCAGGTCCGTCACCAGCAGGTCGGTCACGGCCTTCAGGAACTGCACGCGGCGCTCGCAATGGCCGCCCGTGCACTGCTTGGGATCGAAATCGGTGTGCGGACGGTTGCCGGCGTGGCGTTCCTGCGGCGTGCCCTTGCGGTCGGCGGGCGCGGGGCCGGTGCCGTTCAGGTCCTGGCCCCACAGCAGGAATTCGATGGCGTGGTAGCCCGTGGCCACGTTGGCTTCGTTGCCGTCGGCTTCGTGCAGCACTTCAGACAGCAGCTGGGGCGTGATCTTGCTGACGTCGACGGTCTTGCCGCCCACCGAGATCTTGGAATTGGCGATGACGTTGACCGCGTAGTAGGCGTTCTCGTCGTTTTCCGTGCCATAGGACGCGTCGACGTAGTCGATCAGGCCTTCGTCCAGCGGCCAGGCGTTCACGCGGCCTTCCCAGTCGTCGACGATGGGGTTGCCGAAGCGGTAGGCCTCGGTCTGCTGGTAAGGCACGCGCGCCGCCAGCCAGGCCTCGCGCGCGGCCTTCAGCGTGTCGGCGCTGGGCTTGGCGATCAGGGCGTCGATGGCGGTGCGCAGGGCCCGGGCGGAAGTCAGCGAGTCTTCGTAGCCAGCCAGCGCCAGATCCGAATACGTGGCGACCACGGCCTTGGGCTCGGCCGCAGCCTGGGCCGTCCCCCCGAACACCGCAGCGGCCAAAACCGCTCCCAACAGCAACTTGCGCATCGACTTTCTCCCGTAACTCGAACGGCACCCGCCCCCACGGCGGTCCGCTCAACCTCGAATTTTGAGGATGAGAGTGTAAACAATTTTCGTTTGTCATTCAGAATAAAGTCAGATACCTGACATTTCTTTGAACCGCCAGCCCCGTTTTCCCGGAGGCGGCAAGGCCGCATGCGCGCGCCGCTGCGACTACTATCCCCTACTCCCCTCCCGTCATGCGCCATGGAACTCCGCCAACTCCGCTACTTCGTCCGCGTCGCTGAACTGGGCAGCATCGGCCGCGCCGCGCGCGAGCTGGAGGTGGTCGCCTCGGCGCTCAGCCAGCAGATCAGCCGTCTGGAAAGCGAGCTGGCCACGCGGCTGCTGGTGCGCACGCCCACTGGCGTGGTGCCGACGCCGGCGGGCACGGCATTCCTGCGGCAGGCGCAACTGACCTTGCGGCACGCGGAAAACGCAGTGACGGCCGCGCGCGAGGCGCGGCTGGCCGGCATGGTCAGCGTCGGCTTCGCACCGACCACCGCATCGGTGCTGGCCAGGCCCTTCTACGCGGCCATGGCCGAACGCTATCCGAACGTGCGGCTGCATCTGGTCGAGGGCTTGTCGGGCAACCTGGGCGAACTGCTGACGGGGCGGCGCCTCGACCTGGCCGTGCTGTTCCAGAACGACAGCAGCCAGGGCCGCAGCGCCATCCCGGTGCTGGACGAACGGCTGTTCCTGCTGGCGCGCCGCGGCATGGTCGCCCTGCCCGACGGCGAGCCCATCACCATGGCGCAACTGGGCAGCCTGCCGCAAGCCGTGACCAGCAAGGCCCACGGCCTGCGGGCCTGGGTCGAGGCCGCCTTCGAACGGGCCGGCGTCGAACCCTGGATCGGCGTCGAGGTCGACGGCCTGACCACGCTGATGGATCTGGTGCAGGCCAACGCGCTGGCCACCATCCAGCCCGGCGCGGCGGTGGCCCGGGTGGAGTCCGGACTGCTGAGCATGCACCCCATCGACGATCCCTTCCTGTTCCGCCGCAACCTGGTGTATTGCATCAACGACGAGGAACTTTCGCCGGCGGCACTGGCCGCGCGGGTGGTGCTGCTGGACGTGATGCGCGCCCTGGTGCGCAACGGCGGCTGGCCGGGGGCAACCCTTCTCGATTCGTGATGCCCCCATGCCTGGGCCGGGGCTAGGCCCGCCTCCATCCCGCCGATAAATTGCCAGGCATGGATGCTGCGGCATGGTGCGGCGGCAATGGAGCTTCACGAATTCCGATGACCACTGACACTCACGCCGAGGGACGCCTGCGTATTGCCTCGATGCGTCCGCATTGCACCGAGGCGGAATGGAAGGCGCGCGTCGACCTGGCGGCCTGCTACCGCCTGGTCGAGATCTACGGCATGGCCGACATGATGGCCAACCACATCTCGGCGCGCGTGCCCGGCGAAGACAACGCCTTCCTGATCAACCCCTACGGCATGATGTACGAGGAGATCACGGCGTCCAGCCTGATCAAGGTGGACCTGGACGGCACCATCCTGGCCCGGCCCGACTTCGGCGAATTGGACTACGGCATCAACAAGGCCGGCTATGTCATCCACAGCGCGGTCCACGCCCATCGCCACGAAGTGGACTGCGTGATCCACACCCACAGCTGGGCCTCGATGGCCGTGTCCTCGCTGGAATGCGGGCTGCTGCCGCTGACCCAGACCGCCATGCGCTTCCTGAAGATCGGCTATCACGACTACCAGGGCGTTGTGCTGGGTGTCGAGGAACAGGCCTCGCTGCTGGCCGACCTGGGTCAGGGCGAAGCGCTCATCCTGCGCAACCACGGCGCCCTTACCGTGGGACGCAGCGTGGGCGAAGCCTTCAACTGGATGCACCGCCTGGAACTGGCCTGCCGTTCGCAGCTGGCGGCCATGGCGACGGGATCGCCGCTGCAGGCCGTGGCCGCGCCGGTTTTGCAGGAAACCTGGAACAACTACCAGCCCGGCACGCGCCGGCCCTATGGAGTGATGGAGTGGCCCGCCTTGCTGCGCAAGCTGGACCGGCAGGACCCGAGCTACCGCGACTGAGTTTTTCGGTTCAACAGGCGCCGGCCGGCGTGGCGGCACGGCACCATCGAAAACACCACTACGCCCACGCGAGGAGACATCATGAACACTGCACGAGCCCTGCTCGCTTCCGCAGCGCTGGCTGGCGCCTGTACGCTGGCGCCGCCCGCGGCCGCGGACTATCCCGACCGGCCGGTGAAGGTCATCGTGGCGTTCTCGCCCGGCGGCACCACCGACACCCTCACCCGCAGCGTCACCAATACCCTGACCCAAAAGCTGGGCCAGCCTTTCGTGGTCGAGAACAAACCGGGCGCGGGCGGCAACATCGGCACGGAGTACGTCGTGCGCGCGGCGGCCGACGGCCACACGCTCATCGTCAACTCCGTGGGGCCCATCGCCGTCAACCCCTCGCTGAACAAGCTACCCTATAGCCCGCTGACCGATCTGGTGCCCATGGTGCAGATCGCCACGGTGCCCAACGTGCTGGTAGTGCCGCCGGCTTCGCCCGCCAAGGACATCCAGGGATTCCTGAAGTACGTCAAGACCGCGCGCCAGCTCAACTACAGTTCCACTGGAGTCGGCACGTCCTCCCACCTGTCCAGCTACATGCTGATGGACGAGCTGGGCGTCAACGCCACGCACGTGCCGTACAAGGGCGCGGACGCGGTCAACGACCTGCTGGCCGGGCGCATCGACTTCATGTTCGCCACCATCCCTTCCGTGATCGGGCACATCCGTTCCGGCAAGCTGCGCGCGCTGGCGGTCAGCACGTCGCAGCGTTCCGCCACCCTGCCCGAGCTGCCCACCATCGCCGAATCCGGCTACCCCGGGTTTGACGCGGGTTCCTGGTTCGGCTTCTTCGCGCCCAAGGGCACGCCGCAGCAGGTGGTGGACGTCGTCAACCGCGAGGTCAACGCGGCACTGCCGGGGCTCAATGAACAGATGCTGCGCGAAGGCGCCGAACCGGTAGGCGGCACGCCCGCGCAATTCGGCGCCTTCATCAAGCGCGAACATGACAAGTGGGCGCTGCTGGTGCGCAAGTTCGCCCCCGAAGCCCATTGAACCCGCCGCCATGACGCAAGGCTCCGACATCCGCATCCTGTGCTCGCCCGCCGAAGCCGCGCCGCTGCGCCTGGCGCTGGACCGCAGCCCGGCAGCGGGCCGCTATGCGCTGGTCCACCCCGTTGCGGGCCAGCCCATGATGGCCGAGACTGCGTTCGTCTCGCGCGACATCACGGGGCATTCGACCAAGTTCGAGATCCAGCCATCGACCGCCCTGTACTACGAGGCCATGCGGAACGCGCCGGCGCTGCGCTGGGTGCATGTGCACTCGGCCGGCGCCGACCGCGAGATCTACCAGCGCCTGCACGCGCGTGGCGTCGCGGTCACGACCTCGCAAGGCGCCAGCGACCCGGTGGTAGCCCAGAGCGCCGTCGCCGGCGTGCTGGCGCTGGCGCGCCGCCTGCCGCTGCTGGCCGCCGATCAGCGCGACCGCGCCTGGCGGCCGCTGCTGGACGAGCGCACGCCCAGGGACCTGGCCGGCCAGCATGCCGTGGTGGTGGGATGGGGCGGGATAGGACAGCGTATCGGCGCGCTGCTGGCCGCGCTCGGCCTGAAGATATCGGTCGCGCGCCATAGCGGCGCGCCCGTGCCGCAGGCCCGCCACACCGTGGGTTACGGCGAACTGCCGTCCCTGCTGCCTGCGGCCGACTGGCTGGTATTGGCCTGCCCGCTCACGTCCGCCACGCGCAACCTGATCGGCCGCGCTGCGCTCGCCGCGCTGCCCGCGCATGCGATGGTGGTCAACGTGGCCCGCGGCCACGTGATCGATGAGCCCGAACTGATCGCGGCGCTGCGTGCCGGCCGCCTGGGCGGCGCCTTCCTGGACGTGTTCCAGCACGAGCCGCTACCGCCGGATTCCGCGCTGTGGGACCTGCCCAACGTCATCGTCACGCCGCACAGCGCCGGGTTCTCGGACGGCAATGCCGCGCGCGTGCGGACCCTGTTCGTCGACAACCTCAACCGCTGGCTGGCCGGCGAGCCGCTGGCCAATCGCAGCATCGCCTGAATGGCCTGTCGCCGCCCGGCCGCGAGGCCGGACGGCGACAGGCATGCGCCGCGCCTCAGCGCTGCAACGGAGACTTGGCCGTTTCCCTGGCGGCCAGCACCGCCACCGCCGTCACGACCAGAGCCGCCGCCACGTACAGCGATATGGCGAAGGTCGAATTCCAGGACTTGAACAGGCTGGCGATGATCAGCGGCGCGAAGCCGCCGCCGACGATGCCGGCCAGCGTGTAGGCCAGCGAGGAACCCGCATAGCGCACGCGGCCCGGGAACTGCTCGGTGATGAAGGCGGCCTGCGGGCCGTACATCAGCGCGTGGATCAGCAGGCCCACCACGACGGCCGCGCAGATGGCGATGGGATGCGCGGTGTCCATCAGCACGAAGAAAACGAAGGCCCAGATCATGCCCAGCACCGCGCCCGCCAGGTACACCGGACGGCGGCCGATCTTGTCCGACAGATGCCCGCACAACGGCACCGCAATCGCATTCAGCGCGGCGCCCAGCATGGTTGCGGTGAGCGCCATGGGCCGCGACAGGTGCAGCACCGTGGTGACGTAGGTCAGCGTGAACACGACCACCAGCGCATAGAGCACGTCGGAGCCGATGCGCGAGCCGCCCGCGACCAGCAACTGCCGCCAGTACTGGCCCAGCACTTCCTTGATGGGCGTGGCGGCGGTTTCACGCTTCTGTTCCATTTCCAGGAACACGGGCGTCTCCTCCACGCCGCGGCGCAGCCACAGGCCGAACAGCACCAGCGCCACGCTGGAGACGAAGGGCACGCGCCAGCCCCAGGCCTGGAAGTCCTCGGGGCTCAGAAAGGCCGAGACCACGGCGATGAAGCCCGTGCCTATCAGCGTGCCGCAGGACGGACCGATCTGCGTGAACGAGGCGTTGCGCCCGCGCTGGTCGGGCTTGCCGTGCTCCATCGACAGCAGCACCGCGCCGGCCCATTCGCCGCCCAGGGCCACGCCCTGCACGAAGCGCAGGGCCACCAGCGCCACGGGCGCCCATACACCCCAGGACGCGTAGGTCGGCAACAGCCCCATCAGGCCGGTGGACACGCCCATGATGACCAGGGTGGCGACCAGGACGAACTTGCGCCCCAGCCGGTCGCCCAGATGGCCGAAGACGAAGCCGCCCAGCGGCCGCGACACATAGCCCACGGCATAGGTGGAGAAGGCCAGGATGGTGCCCGTCAGCGGGTCGAAGGACGGAAAGAAGATGGAATTGAAGACCAACGCCGCCATCAGGTTGTAGATGGTGAAGTCGTACCACTCCAGCGTGGTGCCGACCGAGCTGGCCAGGGCCAGCCTGCGCATCTTGTTGGGCGCGGCCGCGGTCTTCACCGGCGCGGCGCCATATAGCGTTTCTTCAGCCATGGGATTCCCCTTGAATTGGATGTTTGGTGACTGGCCGCGATGGGCTCAGCGCAGGTCGGCTGCCGTCAGTTTCCAGCCCAGTTCCAGCAGCCAGGCCTGTGACGGATCGGTATCGAATGCGCTGCAAGCCCGATCGCGCAGGACGCGCGCGGCGGCCGCGGAACTCGCTTCCACCACGAACAGCGGCGCCAGCACGCGGTTGTCGGCGGACTCGCGCGGCAGCGGCGTGCTGAGCCCCGCGTCCGGCACCAGCAGATAGGACTGCACGAAGCCGTCCGCCTGCGCCAGTTCAGCGCCCAGCGCCTGCGCCCGGGCCACCAGCGCTTCGCTGTCATTCGTCGCCGGCAGAGGCAGGACCGCGATCTCGCTGCCGGAGCCAAAGCCCGTCACGGCCCGCACGGCGCACACGCGGCGCATCGGGTCGCGCATGCGGTCCAGGTTGGTCACCGACCATACGGTCTGGCGCTCGAACGCCTTGCGATAGTCCGCCGTGGTGAAGGCGGCCAGCGATTCGGTGCGGTACAGGCCCAGATACTTGCGGCCGCCTTCCCGCGACAGGTAGCGCGCGCCCGACAGGAAGCCGGGAATGCGCACGCGC
Organism: Achromobacter sp. GD03932; assembly: GCF_029839485.1. Lineage (NCBI taxonomy): Bacteria > Pseudomonadati > Pseudomonadota > Betaproteobacteria > Burkholderiales > Alcaligenaceae > Achromobacter > Achromobacter sp. GD03932. The sequence continues at coordinate 16,936 of NZ_JAOCAT010000031.1, read as the reverse complement.
TCTTCCACGTGCTCGCGGTCGTACCAGCGGTTGAAATCGGCTTCGTGGGCGGGGTCGGCGTCAGTGGCGACGAACAGCAGGCCGTGCGGCGGGAGGGAGGATTCGGTGTGCGTGCTCATGGGCGGAAGACAGGAAATTCCTTCGATTACGGAAGGCTCCATCTTCAGCCGGCCGGTTGCCCCGGGACAAACGAGTAATTCTTCTGCGCGGCAATAAAATTACTGAAAGACGCCCTAGGGATAACACTATTGCGCCGAACCCAATCGCGGCGCAGCGACCGAGGACGTGAACTGGTCCGACGCGCGGCTGGCAAGTTCGGCCACCAGCCGGATCGCGTCCGAGCCGGCGCTTTCCAGATAGCTCACCACCAGCAGCTGGGGCGGCACCGGAATGTCGCAGCGGATGATCTGTACCTCGCCGCGCGCCACGTATTCGTAGATGGGCGGCAGCGGCACCAGCGCCCGGCCAAAGCCGCTGCGCACCAGCCGCGCCAGCGCGGAGATCGAGCTGACGCAGTGCACCTTGCCTTGCGGCATGCCGACTTCGCGGTACAGGGCCTTGAGCGCTTCGTGAGGCTGCGATCCCGGGCTCATGGTCAGCACCGGTTCGCTCAGCAGTTGCTGCGCGCTCAGCGCCTCCTCGTCGCCGGCCGGCCCGACCCAGCCCATCTCCATGGGCAGGCAGGCGTTGCTGATGATGCCGCTGTCGTTCAGCAGGTCCGTCTGCAGCGCGATGTCCAGCGCGCCTTCGCGCAGGCCGCGGTGCAGCGCGCGCGTGGTCTCGGAGGTGAGCTGGACCTCGATGCCCGGGTAGGTGGAGCGCAGATTGGTCAGGAAGCCGATCAGCCAGGTGTGCACCACGGTTTCGATGGCGCCGATACGCACCAGGCCGAAGACCTCGTCGCCGCCCTTGCCCAGCGACAGGATCTGCTGGCGGATCTCCAGCAGCCGTTCGCCATAGTCCAGCAGCCGGGTGCCGGTGGCCGTCAGCCTGAGCTCCTTGGCGTCGCGCTCGAACAGGCGCGCGCCTATGTCCTCTTCCAGCGAGGCGATGCGATTGGCCACGGCGGCCTGGGTGATGTGCAGGCGGTCGCTCGCCGCCCGGAAACTGCCCAGGCGCGCCGACCACAGAAAGGCTTCGACAAAACGCGTATTCATCTCGGTATGACGCGGCCAGGCGTCGCGCAAGGGTTCACAAGTCCGGAGCGGCACGCTCCGATCCGCCCACATGCTACCGCCATCGCGCGCAGCGCGACACGGGGGCCGGTTACGTCCCCTTCATTGGTGCGCCGTGCACCAATGTGGTTCAGGCGAGGCACCAGCGCGAGGCCGGCCCGCCAGGCGCACTGGGCGCATGCCGCCCCGGAAGAAGTTGGCACGGCTCTTGCTTGATGCCTGGTATGCCAGCTTGTCTACAAGCGCCACTTTCCTTGCACACCAGGAGTTCCTCCATGATCTACCGCAACGCGCCCCATGCCTTCAACGCCACCCGCCGCCGGCTGATCCAGGGCGCCGCGCTGGGCGCCGCGACGCTGGCCGCGCCGGCGCTGGTTCGGGCGCAAGCGGGACCCGTGATCCGCATCGGCTTCTGGCCCGTGGCGGCCGGCCTGCCGTTCTACGCGGCGCTGGAAAAAGGCTATTTCAAGGAGGCCGGGCTGAACGTCGAGCCGCTGAAATTCGCGGGCGCGCAGCAGGTCATGGAAGCCATGCTGGCCGGCCGCGCGGACGGCAGCGCCAACGGCACCGGCTCGGCCAATCTGGCCATCGGCGAGATCGCTTCGCCCGGCCTGTTCAAGATTTTTGCGTCCAATCCCAGCAACGCCAAGCACGTGCTGGACGAGTTCATCGTCGCGAAAGACAGTCCCATCAAATCCATCGCAGACCTCAAGGGGAAAAAGGTCGGATCTGGACCCGGCATCCAGAACGCCACGCTGGCCAAAGCAGTGCTGGAGCGCGCCGGCGCAACCGGGGCGACCGTGGTCGAGCTGGCGATAAGCCAGCACGTCGCCGCGGTCGCCGCCGGCCAGTTGGACGCCTGCTACACGCTGGAGCCCACGGGCACGGTAGGCAGGCTGAATGGCACCACCCGCGTGCTGGAGTCCGGCGTCATCTCCAAGTACGTGCTGGGCGATCCGATGGCGCCGTGGTTCGGCGGGTCGGCATCGCTGACCACCGCCTTCCTGAAGAAGCATCCCGAGGAAAGCAGGAAATTCATCGCCGCCTATGCGCGCGGCATCGAACTGATCCGCAGCAAGCCGGAAGAGGCGCGTCCCTACCTGAAGGGCTACACCGCCATCGAAGGTCCGATGACCGAGGAAGTGCCGCTGGCCGCCTACACCCTCTACAACGAGTTCACGCCCGGCGATATCCAGCACTTCCAGAAGTTCTTCGACCTGTTCGCCGACAAGGGCGTCTTCGCCCAGAAGGTCGATGTCTCGACCATGCTCTACAAGGGCTGAGCCATGACCGCAACCACTGCAACAACCACGGCCGGCCCGGCCGCGACAGCGCGGCCCCCACGCAAATTCGACACAAGCCGCCTGCTGCCGCTGATCGGCCCGCTGGCGCTCTTCGTGGTGTGGGACCTGGTGGTGCGCCTGCAACTGGTCAGCCCCGTGCTGCTGCCCACGCCCAGCGCGGCGCTTGCGGCGCTGGTCAAGGGCATGGCGGGCGGCCCGCTGCTGGCGGACTTCCTGGCGTCGCTGAACCGCACACTGCAGGCCTTCCTCATCGCGGGCGTGATCGGCGTGCCGCTGGGCGTGCTGCTGGGCAGCAACGAAAAGGCGTATCGCAGCGTGGAGTTTCTGATCGACTTCTTCCGCTCCACGCCCTCTTCCGCGCTGATCCCGCTGTTCCTGATGATCTTCGGCGTTACCGACATGAACAAGATCGCCATTGCTGCCTTCGCGGCGGTGCTGGTGATCCTGTTCAACAGCGCCTATGGCGTCATCAACGCCCGCAAGCAGCGGGTCATGGCGGCGCGCGTGATGGGCGCGTCGCGCTGGCGCATCTTCAAGGACGTGCTGATCTGGGAAAGCCTGCAGCCCACCTTCGTGGGCCTGCGCAGCGGCGTGTCGATGGCGCTGGTCATCGTGATCGTGGCCGAGATGTTCATCGGTTCGGACAGCGGCCTGGGCAATCGCATCATCAACGCGCAGCAGGTGCTGAACGTGCGCGACATGTACGCGGCCATTCTTGCCGCCGGCGCGCTCGGCTATGTGTTGAACATACTTTTTCTCGTGCTGGAAAAGCGCGTGGTCCACTGGAGCGGCCGCTGATGTCCACCGTCCTCAATCCCATCATCGCCCCCGGCCCCGCCGCCGCCCCGTTCGAGCCCGGTCCGCTGGGCACCCACATCACCATACGCGGGCTGACCAAGTACTTCGCCGGCTGGCCGTTGTACGAGGACTTCAACCTGGACATTCCCAAGGGCAAGATCGTCTCGGTCTTCGGTCCCAACGGCTGTGGCAAGTCCACGCTGATCAACATGATCGCGGGCCTGGTTCCCATCGACTCGGGCGAGATCCTGTTCGACGGCAAGTCGCTGGCGCAGACCAAGATCGGCTACGTCTTCCAGAACTACCGCGAAGCCATGTTCCCGTGGCTGCGCACCATCGACAACATCGCCTATCCGCTGCGCCTGGAAGGCCGCAGCAAGGCCGAGGTGGATGCGCGGGTCGCAGAGCTGGTGGCCTCGTTCGACGTCAAGTTCGACCTGAACCGCTACCCCTACGAACTGTCCGGCGGACAGCAGCAGACCGCATCGATCATGCGCGCGCTGGCGCCTGGCCCCGAGGTGCTGTTCCTGGACGAACCCTTCTCCGCCCTGGACTTCGAGATGACGCTGTTCATCCGCGAAAAGCTGCAGGAGGTCTTCATGCAGACCGGCACCACCATGCTGCTGGTGTCGCATGACCTGGAGGAAGCCGTGTACCTGGCCGACCAGGTGCTGCTGCTGACCAAGCGGCCCACCCGGGTCGCCGAGATCCTGGATTACCGCGACGCGCGTCCGCGCACGGTGGCGACGCTATCGGAGCCCAGCTTCATCGAAATGAAGAAACTCAGCCTGGAAATCTTCCAGCGCGAAGTGCGCAAGTAAATCACCCGTACCGGAGAGTCCGCCATGACCCAGGAAACCATCGACCAATACGTACGCAGCGCCCTGGCGCTGGCCGGCTATGCCTTGCGCGAGCAGACGGTGGCCGACGTCGCGCAGCAATTCGCGCGCATCCAGGACATCGCGGCCGGCTTCGTCGACGAGCCGCTGGCCGTGGAGCTGGAATCGGCCGCGGTGTTCCGTCCGTGAGCGGCCCCGCGCAGGATATCGCGCGCCAGGTCCGCGCCGGCGAACGCAGCGCCATGGCCGTGCTGGACGCCACGCTGGCGCGCGTGCGCGAACGCGACGCGCGCTACAACTGCTTTACCGCCGTCACCGAAAGCCGAGCGCGGCAGGAAGCGGCGGCCATCGACGCGCGCCGCGCCCGCGGCGAGCCGCTGCCGCCGCTGGCGGGCGTGCCGTATGCGGTCAAGAACCTGTTCGACATCGCCGACGAAGTCACCCTGGCCGGCGCGCGGGTCAACGCCTCCAACCCGCCCGCGCGGCGCGACGCCAGGCTGGTCGAGCGCATGCGCGAGGCCGGCGCGGTGCTGGTCGGCGCACTGAACATGGACGAACACGCCTACGGCTTCACCACGGAAAACAGCCACTACGGCGCCTGCCGCAACCCGCACGACACCACCCGCATCGCGGGCGGCTCTTCCGGCGGCAGCGCCGCCGCGGTCGCGGGCGGCCTGGTGCCGCTGACGCTGGGCTCGGACACCAACGGTTCGATCCGCGTGCCGGCATCGCTGTGCGGCGTGTTCGGCCTGAAACCTACCTTCGGCCGCTTGTCGCGCGCCGGCTCATTTCCGTTCGTCGGCAGCCTCGACCACCTGGGACCGTTCGCGGCCAGCGCCAGCGACCTTGCCGCCGCCTACGACGCGCTGCAGGGCGCGGACGCCGGGGACGTGGCCTGCGCCGGGCGTCCCGCCGAAGCCGCGTTGCCGGCGCTGAACGCGGGCATGCGCGGACTACGGGTGGCGGTGCTGGGCGGCTACTTTTCGGAATGGGCCGGACCGCAGGCCCGCCGCGCCGTCGAGATCGCGGCGCGTGCGCTGGACGCCACGGCCGTGGTCGAACTGGCGGGAGCCGCCCAAGCTCGCGCCGCGGCCTTCGTCATCACGGCGGCGGAAGGCGGCGCCCTGCATCGCCGCAGGCTCGTCACGCACTACGACTACTACGAACCGCTGTCGCGCGACCGGCTGGTCGCAGGCAGCCTCGTGCCCGCGGCGTGGGCGCAGCAGGCGCAGCGCATCCGCCACCGCGTCTATCGCGAAGCGCTGACGCTGTTCGAACACTACGACGTGCTGATCGCCCCTGCCACGCCAGTGCCGGCCACGCCCATCGGTTCGGACTGGCTGACGTTGGCCGGCCAGCGGCTGCCGGCGCGCGCCAGCATGGGGCTCTTGACGCAGCCGGTGTCATGCATCGGCCTGCCCGTCTGCGCCGCGCCGGTCTGGCCCGAAACCGGACAGGACGATCACCTGCCGTTGGGCGTGCAGTTGATCGGCGCGCCATGGCGCGAAGCCGATTGCCTGCGCGCCGCGCACGCGCTGCAGCAGGCCGGCATTGCCCGCCTGCGCCCCCTTTGAACCACCGCTCCGAGGCCACCACATGGAAACCGCCTTCGCCGTCATCGACATACCGCGCACGCTCGCCGACACCGCCTACGGCACGCTGAAGCGCGACATCCTGGACTTCCGGCTGGCGCCGGGCGACCGCTTCACCGAAACCGAGATCGCCGACCGCCTGCAGGTCAGCCGCACGCCCGTGCGCGAGGCCCTGTTCCGCCTGGAGCGGGAAGGCTATCTGGAGGTGCGGCAACGCAATGGCTGGCTGGTCAAGCCGCTGGACTTCAACACGCTGGACCACTTCTACGAACTGCGCAGCGTGCTGGAAGCAGCCGCGGTGCAATCGCTGTGCGCATCGGCCAGCGCCGCCGAGCGGCAGCGCGCGCTGCGCCCGCTGGCCGATATCTGGCTGGCGGACCCAAGCGAACGTTCGGGCGACTGCGAGCGGCTGGCGAATCTGGACGAGCGCTTTCACATCGATCTGGTGACCGCCGCTGGCAATCCGGAGATCGCCCGCGTGCACCGCGCAGCCACCGAACGCATCCGCATCGTGCGGCGGCTGGACTTTACCCTGCCCGAGCGCATCGGCAAGACCTACGAAGAGCACGCGGCCATACTCGAAGCCGCGCTGGCCGGCGATGCGGCGCGCTCGGTGGCGCTGCTGCACGCGCATATCCAGGGCAGCCAGGCCGCGGTGCGCAAGATCACGCTGCACCGGCTGTATTCCTCCCGCGGCGCGCGCGCGGCCTGAACCGGCCGCGCCTGCCTGCTTCAGCCCGCCCGCAGCCAGCGATGCAGCATGCGCGCCACCAGGGGCATGCAGATGAACACCATCACCGGCGTGAGCGCTACGCTGGTGATCAGCACACGCCAGAAAACCGGCAAGAGGCTCAGCGGTTCGCTAGCCAACACGGAGAAAACGAGCAGCACCGGAAAGTAGGCCAGCCAGATGCTGACGGCCTGCTTCCAGCGCGGCGGCGCGCTGGTTCTGGGCGCGAACCAGTCGTCCGTGCCGCTGACGCGGCGCTCGTGGCTGGCGCGCACCAGCGACGCGCCGCGTTCCAGCCACATGCGCCGCGGCAGGGAGTTTTCCCAGCGGGCGAGGCTGGCCGCGTCGGCAAAACGCAGGACGATCTGGTACTGGTCGCCGCCTTCCGCGGGTTGCAGCACGCCGGACCCGAGAAAGCCCGGGAAACCTGCCGCGAGGATTTCCCCCTGGCGCATCCAGGACAGGAAATCGCCATAGCGTTCGGGGGTGATGTGCCGGGTGACCAACATGGTGACCGGGGCGGAAACGGCGGAACTGGACATGGCGGAACTCCTGGGACGGCGCGCAGCTTGTTATGCAGCATCTATGCAGTATTTACCCTAGCAAGCGGCATGCCAGGATCGCCACGCCGCGCTCCTCCCGACGAGGTCGAGAAACCGCCGCTCACGGGACGGAGCCGCCGCACCGCAGGACACACCATATTGGTGATTACCCCTAGATTTCGCACCATAACGGTGCCAACTGGAGCAGCACGCATGGATATCAATCTGCCCGACGTCGTGGCGGAAGTCACCGCCGCCCTGGACCGCTACGAAACCGCCCTGGTGAACAACCAGGTGGAGGTTCTGGATGCGCTGTTCTGGAACAGCCCTCACACGCTGCGCTATGGCGCGGGCGAAAATCTCTACGGCTACGATGCCATCCGCGCCTTCCGCGCGGCGCGTTCACCGCAAGGGCTGGCCCGGCGCGTATTGCGCGCGGTCGTCACCACCTATGGCCAGGATTTCGCAACGGCCAATCTGGAATTCCAGCGCGACGGCAGCGACCGCATCGGCCGGCAAAGCCAAACCTGGATGCGCACGCCTGAAGGATGGCGCGTGGTCGCTGCCCATGTCAGCCTGATGAGCTGACGCGCCAACCCGCGCGCCGCCGACATCAGCGCGTCATGATCATGAATAAACATATCCGCGATCGTGATTGAGCGGGCTTGCGTACAGGTCTACACTGACAATCCCGTCCACCCCTTGGAGCCTGCGCCCCATGAGCACCTACAAGATTGCCGTTTTCGTCGGAAGCCTGCGCGCTGCCTCGTTCAACCTGCGGCTGGCCCGCGCGCTGGAAAAGCTGGTGCCCGCGGACTTCAAGTTCGAATACGTGAGCCTGGGCGACGTGCCGCTCTACAACCAGGACAACGAGAACAACCTGCCCGCCCCCGCCGCCAAGCTCAAGCAGCAGATCGCCGACGCCCAGGGCATCCTGTTCGTGTCGCCCGAGCACAACCGCTCCGTGCCCGCCGCCATCAAGAACGCCATCGACTGGGGTTCGCGTCCCTGGGGCCAGAACTCCTGGACCGGCAAGGCCGTCGGCATCGTCGGCACTTCGCCCAGCGCCGCCGGCACCGCGTTGATGCAGCAGCACCTACGCAACATCCTGGCCGCCGAGGGCGCCAACGCCCTGACCACGCCGGAAGTCTTCCTGCAATACACCGAAGGCCTGGTCGACGACCAGTACAACATCACCAACGAAGGCACCCGCAAGTTCCTGCAAGGCTGGGTGGACCGCTACGTGGACTGGATCAAGAAGTTCAACCCCTGATCGCCGCCGCTGCCGGCGCGGGCTCCTCCCGGCCGGCAGAGATCGCCCGTCTACCTCCGGGCGATCCAGCCTCCCGATACGTCGGGGGGCTTTTTTTTGCGTGCGACCTCCCATGAATCCCGCATCCTTCCTCGACCGGAGAATGCGGCGGCCATTGTGCGCAGCCAGCGCAGCCAGCGCAGCTCGAGCGCCGGCCCGCCGCCGGGCCGCCCCAAGGCGGGCCAGCCCCCTCGGGGGGGCAGCAAGCACGCGCAGCGTGCGCGGCGTGGGGGCATTCACTTATCCCCGCCAACTGTGGAGAAGGTTGAGGACAGCCTTGGGGCATAGTGAAATTCCCCTGTCCCGCCAAGCACTTGCGAGGGCCGGTCAAAAATTGCGCAATCATCCTTTTGGATGAATTTTGACGCACTTATCCACTGAAACCAGGATGACCGCGCGGACTTGCGCGGCAGCCGCGCCGAAATGTGGATTTGTCCCCGCGTTCTGTGGAGAAGCATGAGGACAGTATGAGGGCAGGTCGAAAATTCCCTTGCATATCAAGCGCCTGCAAGGGGTGGTCAAGAATGGCTCAAACGCCGTATCGAAGCGCCCAGGTTGTCCCCGCCAAATGTGGATAAGCCTGAGGACAGTATGAGGGCAGCATGCAAAAAGCCTTATGCACCAAGCACTTGAAGCAGCCGCTCAAGAAAAGCTCAATGCCGGCGGGTTCACGATGCCAACGCGGATCGCGATGACGGCAGGCGCAAGGCAAGCAAGCTTGTCCCCACCGAATGTGGACAAGCCTCTGAACAGTCGGATAACAAGCGGGAAAAATCCTTATCCGACAATCACTTGGAAGGGGTGCTCAATAAAGAAGCAGCAAGCGGACTCACTCGTTCCCTTCCAGCCGCATGCCTATCTTCAAGCCGACCTGCCAGTACGCCACCTTGCCGTCCTTGATGTGGCCGCGCACTTCGGTCACTTCGAACCAATCGAGGTTGCGCAGCGTCTCGGAAGCGCGCGCGATGGCCTGGCTGATGGCGTCGTCGGTGGACTTGGTGGATGAACCCACCAGTTCGATTTGCTTGTAGACATGATTCGACATAGCTCGTCTCCGCTAAGGGGGTGAGTCGTGCATCGTCGGTCTGGCGGCGGTGTTCCGGCGCTTACGACCGGCAATCCATTCGAACACACAGCATACGCCCACGGCGCTAGAGTGGTGTTACGAGTTCCGTCGCACCGGCCTCGGCGCGGCGGAGCGCGTTTTCGCAACGCAAGCAAGGAGGTGTCGTCATGCCTGAACGAAAAACCCTGGAACGAGCGGCGCACGACAAACGGCAAGGAAAATCCGCTTCCACGCAGGCCGGAGAATTCGTGCGCGAGGAAATCGAACACGTGCGCGAAGGCAAGCATGGCGTGAGATCCACCAAGCAGGCCATCGCGATCGGACTGTCCAAGGCGCGCCGCGCCGGCGTGGCCCTGCCCGCGCCGAAGAAGGCCAGCGCGGCGACCAAGCGCCGCGCAAAGCAGGACAGCGACGCAGCCCATGATGGGCATGCCAAGTCCGCCACACGCGCCAAGGCCACCACCACCGCCCTGAAGAAGGAAAGCGCCAAGCCCGCTACACGCACCGCGTTGTCGCGGCAGGCCAGCGCATCGGCCTCCAAGCGCAGCGCCGCCGCCCGCTCGGCCGCGGCCAAGAAGGCTGCCGCCACCAAGGGCGCCGCAGGCCGTTCCGCAGCCGCGAAGAAAGCCGCCCGCACGCGCGCGGCAAACCAACGGGCCAGCCACGCGCATTGAAGCGCACAAAGGCCGGCTAGCCCGCCTCGAACGCCTTGAAGCGTTCGTGCAGGAACTCGCGCAGCCGCTTTACCGCCGGCGACAGCAGCATGCGGTGCACGCACAGCAGGTATAGCGGCGACGGTTCGCTGGTGTAGTCGGCCAGGACTTCGATGAGCCTGCCCGCCCGCAGGTCGGCCAGCACGTCAAAGCGCGACTTGTAGGCCAGGCCATGGCCAGCCAGGGCCCAACGGCGCACGAGTTCGCCGTCATCGCCGACGCGGTCGCCCTTGACCGGTATGGTGAGCGCGGCGCCTTCGTGCCGGAAGGCCCAGCGGTCGTGCAGGGTTTCGCCCAGCACGAAGGACAGGCAGTTGTGGCGGCGCAGGTCATCGGGCACCTGCGGCACGCCATGGCGCGCAAGGTATGCGGGCGAGGCGCACACCACGCGGCGGTTGTGCTCGGATAGCGGCAGGGCCACCAGTCCAGAGTCGTTCGGAGTGCCATAACGCACCGCAAGATCCACCGGCTGCCGGTACAGGTCGGCCAGGCGGTCGCTGATGCGCACCTGGAAGTTGACGCGTGGATGCCGTTCCTGGAACTCATCCAGCCATGGCAGCAGCACGTGCCGGCCCAGGTCGGACGGGATCGACAAGGACAGCGTGCCGGAGATCTCCGTCTTGTTGCGCGCCACGGCGTTCCTGCCCGCGTCCAGCGCCGACAGCGCCGCGCGGGCATGTTCCAGATAGCGTGCGCCGTCGCTCGTCAGCCTGAGGCTGCGCGTCGTGCGCACGAAGAGGCGCGCGTCCAGGACCTGCTCGAGCCGCTTGAGCGCGGCGCTGGCGACCGCTGGCGTCAGGTCCAGCTCGCGCGCGGCGGCGGAAAAGCTGCCCTGGTCCGCCGCCGCCATGAATATCCTCAGATCCTCGAACCGCACCATGCCGGCCTCATTTTCAAAAAATTATTGAAACTGACTGCGATGCTAGCCGCTTTTTCGCTGGTTTGGACTGGGTAATCATGGCTCCATTCCCCGACACGCAAGGAGTCCCCCATGAAAATCGAACTGAACGGCAAGAAGGCCCTGGTCACCGGATCGTCCGGCGGCATCGGCCTGGCCATAGCCGCGGGCCTGGCCGAGGCCGGCGCCGAAGTCGTGCTGCACGGCCGCAACGCCGACAAGCTGGCGCAGGCGGCCGCTTCGCTTGCCCAGCAGTTTCCCGCCGCGCGCGTGAGCACCGTGCAGGCCGATCTCGCCACCGCCGACGGCGCGGCCTCGATCTCGGCCGCCCATCCCGACGTCGACATCCTGATCAACAACGCCGGCTACTTCGCCCCCAAGTCCTTCACTGAAATCACGGACGACGACTGGCAGTACATGCTGGACATCAACGTCATGAGCGGCGTGCGCCTGTCGCGCTACTACCTGCCGCGCATGCTGGCCGCCGGCTGGGGCCGCATCGTGTTCATATCCAGCGAATCCGGGGTCCAGATCCCCGCGGAGATGATCCACTACGGCGTCAGCAAGACGGCCCTGCTGGGCGTGTCGCGCGGATTGGCCGAGTTGACCGCCGGCACCGGCGTCACCGTCAACGCGGTGCTGCCCGGCCCCACGCGCTCGGAAGGCGTGTCGGACTTCTTTGCCGAAATGGCCAAGGAACAAGGCGTCACGCAGGACCAGATGGAGCGCGACTTCATCGCCCAGCACCGTCCCACTTCGCTGCTGCGCCGCCTGGCCACCGTGGAAGAAGTGGCCAACATGGTCGTCTACGCGAGCTCGACGCAAGCCGCCGCCACCAACGGCGCGGCGCTGCGCGTGGACGGCGGCGTGGTGCGTTCCATCATCTGATCCCGGCAAGCAACCATGAAAGCCATCGCCTATTTCAAGAACCTGCCCGCCGATCACCCGGAGGCGCTGCAGGACATCGACATCGCCGACCCGGTGCCCGGCGACCACGACCTGCTGGTCGAGGTCCGCGCCATTTCGGTCAACCCGGTGGATGTGAAGATCCGCGCCAATCGCAAGCCCAAAGACGGCCAGCCCGAAGTCATAGGCTGGGACGCCGCCGGCGTGGTGCGCGCAGCGGGTGCAAAGACCAGCCTGTTCAAGCCGGGCGACCGCGTCTGGTATGCGGGCGCGCTGAACCGCCCCGGCGCCAACAGCGAGCTGCACGTGGTGGACGAGCGCATCGTCGGCCGCATGCCGGCCAGCCTGGACTACGCCCAGGCCGCGGCGCTGCCGCTGACCACCATCACCGCCTGGGAGCTGCTGTTCGACCGCCTGCGCGTGCTGGACAACGCCGCCCCCAGCCAAGGCAGCCTGCTGGTCATCGGCGCCGCGGGCGGCGTGGGATCCATTCTGGTGCAGTTGGCGCGCCAGTTGACCGGACTCACGGTGATCGGCACCGCCTCGCGCCCGCAAACCCAGGCCTGGGTGCGGGAACTGGGCGCGCATCACGTGATCGACCACAGCCAGCCGCTGGCCGCCGAACTCAAGCGCATCGGCTTCGGACACGTCAGCCACATCGCCGGCCTGACACAGACCGACCAGCATTTCGCGCAGATGGCCGAAGCGATTGCGCCGCAAGGCAAGATCGCCCTGATCGACGATCCCGCAGCCATCGACGTGCGCCTGCTCAAGTCCAAGTCGGCCTCGCTGCATTGGGAGTTCATGTTCGCGCGTCCGCTGCACGGCACGCCCGACATGATCGCGCAGCATGAACTGCTGAACCAGGCCGCCCGCCTGATCGACGAAGGCGCCCTGCGCACCACCCTGGGCGCGCACTACGGCAAGATCAACGCCGAAAACCTGCGCCGGGCGCACGCCTTCATTGAAAGCGGCAAGGCGCAGGGCAAGATCGTGCTGGAAGGGTTCTAAGGCGCGTAGGCCATGCCTCGCCGCTCGCGGCGGCGGGGCGTCTCGCAATTGCAGGCAGAAAGCAGTACAAACTCGACTGCGCGCAAACGCATGCGCGACACCATCGGGAGTCTCTTCTGCTCGACCACATTCTCAATCAGGCGCTTGAACCCATGCTCTGGGGGATGGTGGCCTTCACCCTGCTGATGCTGCGGCTGGCTCCCTTGCAAGGATGGAAGGCCGCCATCGTCGCCGGCATCACGGCCGGACTGGTCTTCGACACCGTGCAGTTCCGCGTGGGTCCGCCGCGCCTATGGGACTTGCAGGTACTGGGTTCGGTGCTGGCCGCCCTGCTGGCGGCCGCCGTCTTGGAAGCGCTATTCCTTCTGGTGCGCCGCTCGCGAGCCGAGCGGGCCTGAGGCGTGGGGCCGGCATCCGGTCCGAACTGCGACACATGATGCGCCGGCAATGCGCCCGTTCTAGGCGCGCCCTTCCCGCTTGGCGCGGGCGTGGGGATCATTGATCTCGGCTTCCAGCTCGGCGATCAGCCATTCCAGCCAGCCGTTTTCGCTGCGCGCGTAGACCACCGCGGCGGGCGTCTTGCCCGTGCGCCAGCCAGGCTGGTGCGCATCCATCCACGCGCCCAGGCTTTTGTGCGGCGCCAGCAGGCCTGACAGCCACGACCACAGATAGTCGGGCACATTGCGGCGGAATCCTTGCGCGCAGGCATAGAGGGTGGGCTCAAGCGGCAAGTTGCCGGCGCGCGCCAGCCTCGCCTGCACGCGGCGCAGCGTCTCGGCCGCAGCCTGCAATTGTTCGGTGCTGAGCTTTTTCATCGAAGGACTCCTGGACTTGGTTTGCCCGGATTATCGCCGCAGGCGGCGGCGCTTTCAAAGCGCCGCTTGCAGGCATCAGGAACGCGCAGCCCGCGGCGGCTCCAGGCCGAACAGCGCGGTCGCGGCAAAGCGCGCGCCGGGCTCGAGCGCCCGCATGCCGGTACGGGCTTCGCCCGCCGCCGCAAGGTTGAACGCATCGGCCACGTTGGTGACCGGCTCGACGCACAGAAAATCCGAACCGCCCGCCGTGTAGACCACCAGATGCGCAAACGCCGGGTCGGCGTGCAGCGACAACTGATGCCCGTCGGGCCAATGCAGGGTGGCTCGCCCTTCCCACTGCGACAGATAGGTATCGCAGCCGCTGGCCGAACGCCGCAGTTCGCGCACATGAACGGCCTTGCTGCCGGTGGGCAGGCCGTCGGCGTCCGCCGCCCACTCGCGGCGCGCATGCAGCGTGACCCGCTCGGCCGTGAAATAGGGATGCAGGCCCAGGCCGCAAGGCATGGGCGTGTCGCCGAGATTGACGATGGCAAGCGCCACGCTCAGGCCGCGCGCGTCCAGCTGATAGCGCTGCACGCATTCGAAGGGCCAGGGCCAGCCCAGCACGCCGGCGGGCTGCTCCAGCACCAGGTCGACGCTGTCCGGACTGTGGCTGCGCACGCGCCACGGCTGATACAGGCCTGCGCCATGGATCGCATGGGGCCGGCCGGGTACGGACTGCAATGCGTGCCTGGCGCCGTTGAAGGTGAACACGCCGTCGCGGATGCGGTTGGAGTAAGGCGCCAGCGGATAGGAGCCCGCCCGCGGCCAGCGTCCGGCGGGCCACTGCGTGTCGGTCAGGGGCACGATCCAGTCATGCGCGCCGGTGGACAACCGGGTCAGGCGGCCGCCGCCGCCCGGCGCGAATTCGGCCTGGTGCGGGCCGCTGGTGATGGTGATGCGCTCGCTGGCGTCCAGCGTGGCCGGGACGGATAGAACCTGCATGGATAAGAGACTCCGGCGGCGGAAACAGGGCCGCGCGCTGCGATTGTGCCGTTTGCGGACGGCCGGGAGCAAGCGCGGACAGGCCCCCTATCCCGCCACGCCCCCGACGCCGCACAACGCCAACAGACGCCCTAACGCCGGATTCTGGTTGGTCTCCAGCCAAGCAATGCCGTGCTGCAGCTTAGGGGCGTCCGCCGGCAACGGGCGGAACATCACGCCCTCCATGTTGAAGGATTCGATGTCGCGCGGAATGATGGCCACGCCGGTGCCAGCCGCGACCAGGCACAGCAGGGTTTGGGAAGCCTCCGTTTCACGCAGCACGCGCGGCAGGAAACCCGCCTCCAGGCAGATCGCATCCATGGCGTCGCGCAAGTGGAAGCCCTTGCCCGAGGGATAGGCGATGAACGGTTCTTGCGCCAGATCCGCGACACGCAATTCGGCCTTGGCGGCCAATGGATGCGCGTCCGCCAGCGCAATGGAAAACTCGCTGAGCATGAACTCGTGCGACGCGATGTGCTTGCCCTCCAGGGGCAGAAAGCACAGCGCAGCATCCAGCGTGCCGTCCAGCAGCTTCAGGCGCAACTCGCCCGTGGGCAGCGGCCCCTGGATGTCCAGCGCGATATCGCTGTAATGGCGCCGGCAATCGCGCACCAGCCCCGGCAGGCGCACATGGCTGGCGCGTCCGGTATAGCCCAGCCGCAGGCTGCCGGTCTCGCCCCGGCCAGCCTTGCGGCAAGCCTCCACGGCGCCGTCGAGCTGCCGGAACATGGGCTGGATGCTGTCCAGGAACACGCGGCCCGCCACCGTCAGCGTCACCTTGCGCGTGCTGCGGTCGAACAGCTTCACGCCCAGCTCGTCTTCGAGTTCGCGGATGCGCTGGCTCAAGGGCGGTTGGGCGATGTGCAGGCGCAAGGCGGCCCGCGTGAAGTTCAGCTCCGTGGCGAGGACCATGAAGCTCTGCAGATGGCGCAATTCCATGAGCGGTTCTGAGGGTGCCGGTTATTAATATCCTACGAATATAAATCATGCATCGATAATAAATTGGACGACTCAATCCCCACGCCCTAACCTGCCACGCATTCCATAACGACACAGCGTGGAGACAAGCATGGCTGATCTTTCGGGGCGGGTGGCCCTGGTAACCGGTTCGACCAGCGGCATCGGCCTGGCGGTAGCGCGGCGCCTGGCGCGCTCCGGCGCGACCCTGGTGCTCAACGGCTTGGCCGACGCTTCGGCGGCCGACGCGCTCTGCGCCGAATTCCGCGATACCTATGGCGTGCCGGTCCGTTTCCAGCCCTGCGACCTGCGCAAGCCGGCCGAGATCGAGGCCATGATGGCCGAGTTGAACCAGGCCTACGGCGCGCTGGACATCCTGGTCAACAACGCCGGCATCCAGCACGTCAGCCAGATCGAAGCCTTTCCGGTCGACAAGTGGGACGACATGATCGCGGTCAACCTGTCCGCCAGCTTCCACACCATACGCACCGCACTGCCTGCCATGCGCGCTCGCAACTGGGGCCGCATCGTCAACATGGCATCCATCAGCGGCTTGCGCGGCCGCGCCGGCAAGACCGGCTACAACGCCACCAAGCACGGCTTGATCGGCCTCACCAAATCGGTGGCGCTGGAAACCGCGCAGACCGCCATCACCTGCAACGCCATCTGCCCCGGCTGGGTACACACGCCGCTGGTGCAGAAGCAGATCGACGCACTGGCCGAACGTGACGGCCTGGACAATGCCGCAGCCACCAACAAACTGTTGGGCCTGCGCCAGCCTTCGGGCAAGTTCGTCACCCTGGAGCAGATCGCCGGGCTGTGCGAGTTCTTCTGTTCGCCCGACGCCGACGAAGTCCGTGGCGTGGCCTGGGCCATGGACGGCGGCACGACCGCGGCCTGAAGCGGCGACGAAGACCTCACGAACATGCGCGCAGGCCGGGCAGCGGCGCGCAGCCATACCGACAATGCCCGCGAGGAGTACACGATGCTGGACCACACCCACGCGCCCACCGCCCAGAGCTGGGTCGACGGCGCCGACGGCCATCCGGATTTCCCGGTGCAGAACCTGCCGATGGGCGTGTTCCGCCGCGATGGCGGCGCACCACGAATCGGCGTCGCCATCGGCGAACAGGTGCTGGATGTCCAGGCCGCCGTGGAACTGGGCCTGCTGGACGGACTGGACCCGGTCGCACGCCAAGCGCTGTCGGCGCGCAGGCTCAACGACTGGATGGCTTTGCCCGGCCCCACCCGCAAT
>NZ_JAOCAT010000030.1:0-91556 GCF_029839485.1 Achromobacter sp. GD03932 | reverse complement strand
TAAGTTTTCGAAAATTTGGTCGTTAACAACAATAACGCCTGAAAAGGGCGGTGAACAGTGTTCGAAAACGCGGGGGCCATGTCGTCCCGGAGCCTGACGAACCTGGCGGGGGAACACGTCTATGCGGGGCGTCAGATCCGGTTTGCTCGCCGATATTCATTCGCTGCTCGACATGATGTATCCGGAGACAAGCTGTGCGCGTCAACCTACCTGTCCACAATGTAGAAACCAAGCTGCGCGAGGATCAATACCTGATCTCGCGTACTGATACCAAGGGCCGGATCGTCTATGCGAACCCGGCCTTTGTCGAAGTCAGCGGTTTTTCCCGAGAAGAGCTCATCGGCAAGCCGCACAATATCGTGCGTCATCCCGACATGCCGCCCGAAGCCTACGAAGATCTGTGGGAAACGCTGCAGGCCGGAGAGTCCTGGCTGGGGCTGGTGAAGAACCGGCGCAAGGACGGCGGTTACTACTGGGTGCTGGCCAACGCGACGCCCATCGTCGAAAACGGCGAGGTCGTGGCGTATTCCTCGGTGCGGGTGCGCCCCTCCGAAGAACAGATCGAAATGGCTGAGGATTTGTATGCCCGCATTCGCGAGGGCACGGCCAAGGGCGTGCGCATCCTGCGCGGGCGTCCCGTGCGGGCAGGCTGGCGCCGCGGCGTGGACGTGCTGGCATTTCCGTTCCGGCGCAATGTCCGCAGCCGCATGCTGCGCCACGCGCTGCTGTCATCTGCAATCATGGCCGGCGCCGGTATTTACGGCCTGCGGGCCAACTGGGCGGAACTGGGCAGCTTGGGCGCGAGCGTCGGCTGCGCGGCCATCGCGCTGGGCGTTATCGCCATCTTTGGCATGGGCTGGCGCCTGTCGCGCTCGCTGCTGGATCCGATGGTGGATGCCGCCAATATGGCGCGTCAGGTCGCCGCAGGCAATCTGACCACGCAGATCGTGGCGGATTCCGATGATGAAGTCGGAAGCTTGAAATTTTCGCTCGATGTAATGCGCAAGAGCCTGATCGGGATCGCGCAGGATGTGTATCGCGGCATCGAGGGTACGACCCATGCCGCGGCGCATATCGCGCGCGGCAACCAGGAACTCGCGGGCCGTACCGAAGGCCAGGCGGCGTCCTTGCAGCAGACCGCGGCCAGCATGGAACAGCTGACCTCCACGGTGCGGCAGAACGCGGACAATGCGCGACAGGCCAATCAGCTGGCCGCCAGCAGCATGGAAGTGGCGCGCAAGGGCGGTGTGGCGGTCGGGCAGGTGGTGAGCACCATGCACGGCATTTCGGACAGTTCCCGCAAAATTGCCGACATCGTCAGCATCATCGAAGGCATTGCATTCCAGACCAACATCCTGGCGTTGAACGCTGCCGTGGAAGCGGCTCGCGCCGGAGAGTCGGGCAAGGGCTTCGCGGTGGTGGCGGGCGAGGTGCGCAGCCTGGCGCAGAAGAGCGCCCAGGCAGCCAAGGAGATCAAGGGCCTGATCGAAGACTCGGTGGAACGCGTGACCGAAGGCTCCCTGCAGGCCGAGCAGGCGGGCGCGACGATGCAGGACATCGTGGCCGCCGTGCATCGTGTCACCGACATCATTGGCGAGATTTCGCAGGCCTCGCAGGAACAGTCCAGCGGCATCGAGCAGGTGGATACGGCGGTGTCGCAGATGGACGTGATGACGGTGCAGAACACCGCGCTGGTCCAGGACCTGGGCGGCGCGGTGGTCCAACTGGGCAACCAATCCGGCGCGCTGCGCGAGACGATCCGGGTGTTCCGTCTTACCGGGCAGCAGTGATCGGGCGCGGGGCGGTGTCACACACCGCCCCGGCGGTCCCCATGAGTCCAGTCCTACTTGCCCGCCAGGGCGTCGGCGACGCGGCTCATCGCGGTGAGGCCGGATTCGAACAGCGATTCCAGGAAGGGCCCGGCGTGCGGCAGGACGACCGCCAGAATGGTGACGCCGATGATGAGCGTCACGGGAAATCCGATCGAGAACACGGATAGCTGCTGCGCCGCACGGTTCAGGATGCCCATGGCCAGGTTGATGGTCAGCAGCGCGCAGATCAGGGGCAGGGCCAGCAGCAGACCCGATACGAATATGGTCTTGCCCCATTCCACCACCACGCCAAAGCCGTTCTGATGCAACTGGATCATGGCGACGGGCAAGGTGTCGAAGGAGCGGACCAGCGCCGCCAGGACCAGCAGATGGCCGTCCAATGCCAGGAATGTCAGCATCGCAATGATGTTGAACAGGCGCGACAGCACCGCGGTATTGGCGCCGGAGCTCGGGTCGAAGAACGACGCGAACGACAGGCCCATCTGCAGGCCGACGAATTCACCGGCGGTCTGCACGGCGGCGAACACCAGGCGCATGGTGAATCCCAGCGCGATGCCGATCAGCACCTGCTGCATCACCATCCACAATCCGGCAAACGAACCGGGCGCAATGGGCGGCACGGGATCGAGCGCCGGACTGATCGCAACGGCCAGGACGAAGGACAGCCCGACCTTGACCTTGATGGGAATCAGCGATTCCGAGAACAGCGGGGCGGTGCCCACGAGCGCCAGAATGCGCACGAACGGCCAGAGAAACTGGCCGATCCAGCCGTTGAGCTGCTCGAGCGTGAAGGCGATCATGGGGAAAGGTCCGGTGTCCGGCGGCAGGCGCCGCTCAGGACACCAGCATGGGGATCTGGCCGATCAGCTGCCGTATGTAGTCGACCATGACGCCGATAAGCCAGGGACCGAGCAGCACCAGCACGCCGCACATGGCCAACAGCTTCGGAATGAACGACAACGTCATTTCGTTGATCTGCGTGGCGGCCTGGAAGATGCTGATGACCAGGCCCACCACCAGTGTCACGAGCAGCAAGGGCCCAGCCATCGCAAGCACGATCTTCATTGCCTGGTAGGTCATGGTCATGACGGTTTCGGCGGTCATGGCGATTCTCCTCCAGGCGTTATTGATAGAAGCTCTGGGCCAGGGAGCCCATGAGCAGGTTCCAGCCGTCGGCCAGCACGAAAAGCATCAGCTTGAAGGGCAGGGCCACCGTCACCGGAGGAACCATCATCATGCCCAGCGCCATCAGCACGCTGGCGACGACCAGGTCGATGATGAGGAAGGGAATGAAGATGGTGAAGCCGATCTGGAAGGCGGTCTTGAGTTCGCTGGTGATGAACGCCGGCACCAGGATGCGCAGAGGCACCTGGGTAGGGTCTTCCAGGGCGGGCTGCTTGGCCAGGTTGGCGAACAGCGACAGATCGTTCTCGCGCGTCTGGTGCAGCATGAAGGTGCGCAGCGGCGCGGCGGCGCGCTCGACGGCTGCCTCGAACTGGATCGAGCCTTCGGACAGCGGCTTGTAGGCGTCGGTGTATATCTTGTCGAATACCGGCGACATCGTATAGAAGGTCAGGAACAGCGCCAGGCCGATCAGCACGTGGTTGGGCGGCGACATGGCCGTTCCCATGGCGCTGCGCAGCAGGCCCAGCACGATGATGATGCGGGTGAAGCCCGTCATCATGAGCAGCGCGGCGGGCAGGAACGACAGCGAGGTCATCAGCAGCAGGGTCTGCATGCTGAGCGAATAGGTTTCGGAACCGTTCGGACCCGGCGTTGCGGTCAGCGCGGGCAAGGTGGCCTGTGCGACGACACCCGCGGGAAACAGGGCCAGGCCTAGCAGGGCGGCGGCGCCGAGCAGGTGTAGCGCGCCGGGCCGGGCGCGGACGGGTGTCGTGCTGGTGAGCAAACTCATGGGTGTCGCTTGGAGGGCGCGGCAGCGCTAGCGGCGCTTGAGCGCCTGGCCCAGCTTGGCCGCGAAGGCGGCCGCGGGCAAGGTCGAAGCCTCCGGCAGTTGGCCGGCGGGCAGGGTATGCAGGGTATTGAGCTGGTTCGGGCCGACGCCCACCACCAGCCAGGTGTTCTCGACTTCCACCACCACGATGCTCTGGCGCGGACCGACGGGCAGGCTTGCGACCTGCCGCAACAGGCTGCCGCCGCCGCGCTGTGTCAGCCCGGCGCGGCGCGCCAGCCAGGCCGAGGCCAGGATGGCGGCCACGACCAGGATCAGGCCGGCAAAGACGCGCAGGAGGGCGGAATCGTCCATGACGCCAGGATCAGCGGCGGTTGTTCAAGCGGTTGATCCGCTCGGACGGCGTGATGATGTCGGTCAGGCGGATACCGTACTTGTCTTCCACGACCACGACTTCGCCCTGGGCGATCAGGTAGCCGTTGACGAAGATGTCCATCGGCTCGCCTGCCAGGCCGTCCAGCTCGACCACGGAACCCTGGCCCAGCTGGAGCAGGTTCTTGATGGTCAGACGGGTGCGGCCCAGCTCGACCGTCAACTGGACGGGTACGTCCATGATCAGGTCGATATCCGCGCCCGCGCCGCCGGTGGCGCCGGCCAGGGGTTTGAATACGGATTGCGCGGCAGGTTGGGCGGCTGCGGCAGGAGCGGCAGGCGCCGCCGCTGCGGGAGCCGGCGCGGCAGCGGGCGCCGCCGCACTGGTCTGCTCGGCCATGGCTGCGGCCCAGTCGTCCTGGGGCTTCAGGCCGTCGGCCTGGGTGGGCGGATTGGCGCGGGATTGTTCGGCGAGCGCGTCGGCCCAGTCGTCGGCCGGGGACGAGCCGGTACCGGGCTCGTTCTTGTCAGTCATGGTCAGAGGCCTCGTTGGATTCTGTATCGTGGGTAAACATGTTCTGTACGCGCAAGGCGTACTGGCCATTGAAGACGCCGTAGCCGCATTCCATCAACGGCACGCCGTCGACGCTGGCGACTATGGTTTCGGGTACGGTCACGGGAAGGACGTCGCCGACTTTCAGGCTCATCAGTTCGCGGATCGACGAGGGAATGCGGGCAAATTCCGCAACCACGTCGATATCGGCGCTGCGCACCTGGCGCGAGAGCTGCTGCGCCCAGCGCTGGTCCACTTCTTCGAGTGTGGTTTCCTGCAGCGGGCGCGTCAGCAGATCGCGCACCGGTTCGATCATGGAATAGGGCAGGCAGATGTTCAGGTCGCCGCCGGTCGCGCCGAATTCGATGTGGAACGAGGTGACGACCACCACTTCATTGTTGCCGGTGATGCTGGCGAACTTGGTGTGCATCTCCGAGCGCACGTACTCGAATTCGATCGGGTAGACGGGATCCCAGGACTTGCCGTAGCTTTCCAGGGTCAGGTTGAGCAGGCGCCGGATGATGCGCTGTTCGGTCGTGGTGAAGTCCCGGCCCTCGACGCGCGTGTGGTAGCGGCCATCGCCGCCGAACAGGCTGTCGATGACCAGGAACACCAGGTTCGGATCATAGGTGAAGAGGGCCGTGCCGCGCAGGGGCTTCATCTGAATCATGTTCAGATTGCTCGGCACGGGCAGGTTGCGTTCGAAATCCGCGTACTTCTGGATCTTGATCGAACCTACGGTAATGTCGGCGCTGCGGCGCATGAAGTTCAGCAGCACATGGCGCATCTGCCGGGCGAAACGCTCGTTGATGAGCTCCAGCGTCTGCATGCGGCGCCGCACGACGCGGTCCGGCGAACTCAGGTCGTAAGCGCGGGCGCCGGCGTTCGGGTCCGCGGCGGTAGTTTTGCTGTCGCTTTCGCCGGTGACGCCCGCCAACAGCGCATCAACCTCGTCCTGCGAAAGAAATGCCTCGTAGGCCATGCTTATTGCACCACGAACGCCGTGTACAGTACGTCGGTGACATACTGGCCGTCCGGCAGGGGCGAGAAGGGGCGATTCACGGCCTGCTTGATCGCGTTGGCCATGTCGGTCTTGCCTTGCTGAGTCTGCACGCCGGTGGGCGATTGCGACGACAGCACCATCAGGATGCGGCTGCGCACTTCAGGCATGTACTTTTCGAGGCGCGTACGGGTCTGCTCGTCGCTGACGCGCAGCGTCAGGCCCACATGCATGATGCGTTCCGTATCCGGATTTTGCAGCGTGACGGTAAAGGGTTCGATCGGCACGAAGATCGGAGCGGGCACGGCGACCGGGTTGGCCGGCGGCGCGACAAAGGTGGTCGGGGTGGCTTGCGGGCCTTGTTCCGGCTGACCCGGCTGGCCGGGTTGGCCAGGCTGTCCGGCGGGCACTTGACCGACGCCGAGCTGCACGGTTGCGCTGTTCTGCGGCTGCATCCGTTGGGTGATGAACCAGGTGGCGCCGGCGCTGGCCGCGGCAACGATGAGCAGGACCAGGATTGCCAGCAAGGGGCGAAGAATACGGCCCATGCCGCCGGAGCGGGAAGAAGGCGCGCCGCGCGCAGGCATGGGTGAAGGTTTGGAAGTCGCCATCTCGGTGTCGATGCGTGTTTTGCCGCTGATGAAAACGGGTTCTTAGTGGATGAAAGCATTCTGCCCCAAATGCCGCTTCCGCTTGGAGGCGAAAAACAGGGCGAAAGCCGCGTATCTCAAGCTATTGCTGCACCGCCCGCAGCCGTGGCCAGAGGCGATGCGTTGCTTTGTCAGGCGAAGGTGTCCACCAGCGCGTTGGCGTTGCGCGGGGCCGTCACTGCAGCGGGTGCTTCAGCTACGGCTTCGGCGCCAGTCTGGCTGCCGCCGGCATGGCGCTGCGAGCCGTTGCCGCCTTGCTGCGCGAACTCCTGTTGGGCGGCTTGTTCACCCACGCTGGTCTGACCCAGCGAGATGCCAGCCTGGGCCAGCGCCTGCTGCAGTTGCGGGATCGCGGTTTCGATCGCCTGGCGGACCGAGGCGTGGGCCGACACGAACGAAGCGCTGGCTACGCCGTCCGTCAGGTTCAGGCTGACGCGCAGCGGACCCAGATCGGGCGGATCGAGGCGCAGTTCGGCAGTTTGCATGCCCTGGCGTGCGCTGTGGCTCATCATGACGACTTGTTGGCCGAGCTCTGTGCCCCAATGGGTGCCGCCCACGGGAGTGGCGACTTGAAGCACCACCGGTACGACGGGTGCGGCGACAGCTGCCGGATTTGCAACCGGAGCGGCGGCAGGACGCTGCGCGGCTGCGGCAAGCGCCTGGGCCAGGTGGTCCTGGGCCGAGGCGCCATGTTGCGGCGCCTGGAATTGCTGTTGGGCGCTGGCCAGGGCCGGCGTTTCGTCGGTCTGTTCAGGCATGGCGGCGTGGTCCGCAGCCGGGCGCGCATCGCGCGCGGGACGGGGCAGCGCGACTTCCGCGGCGAGTCGCGGCGTTTCGGCCTTGACGGGCGCGGCAGCGGCCGGGGTGCGGATCGGCGCTTGCGCGACTGCCGCCGCGTCAGTGCCGGGCTTGGCTGCCGCGGTGACGACCGGCACGGCGATTTCGGCCTCGCGGGCGGCAAGCGCGGCGGCAGCCTCTGCTTGCGGAGCGGTCAGGCCGACAGCGCCAGAGGCGGCGATGGCAGCGGCCTGCGCCTGCGTTGCGGGCGCGGCGTCGGCGGCATTCAGCGCGGCGGTCAGAACGGCGGCGCCGCTGCTCATCGCTGCGGCGGCAGCGGCGGCGTTGCCGCGTGCGAGCTGCACTTGTTCTGCGGCCTGGGCCGCGATTTCCAGGGCTTGCTGCGGGAGAATGACCGCGGGTTGCGCGGCCGCGACGGCCAGCGCGCCTGCCTCGGCCTGCGCGGCGGTTTGCACCGCCTCGTCGATGGCGCCGGCGGCGGCGCCTTCGGCGCGGGCGGCCGGGTCGCTGGAAGTCTTGCCATCAGCGGACGTCTTGGCGCCGTTGTTCGCGGGCCGCGAATCGGCGGCCTGGCTGGGGCGTTGTTGCGCGGGGCGCTGCTGGGCCAGCACGTCGGAGAAGCTGGGGCCCTTCTTGTTTACAGGCGCGCTCTTGGCGCCGAGCGCGTCGGCGATCGACGAGGGCGCGGCGGGCGCGATGGAGGGCAGGGGCAGGGGAGCGTTCATCTGGGGCTTCCTGTGAGGTATTGCTTAATGCATGCCGGTCTGGCGTTGGACCAGGCGGGCGGAGTATTCATCGTTGGCGCGCTGTTCGCGGCGGGATTCCACGACGGCCTGGGCGCGCAGTTCGCGCTGCGCCAGGGCGTCGTAGGAGTTGAGCTTGCGTTTTTCCTGTTGCCAGTAAAGCCGGCCCTTGGCGAGGTTGTCGTCCGCCTGGCGCAACACGCCTTGTTGCTGGCTGATGGCGTCGTCCAGCGTGCTGATGAAGCGCTGGTAGTTATGGCAGTCGCTGGCCGACATTCCGCTGGTCATCGCCTGTTGCAGCCGTTCCAGGTAGTCCTGGCGGTAGTCGTGCAGCATGGATAGCTGGCGTTCGGCGTTGGTGCGTTCGGCGCTGAGCCTGCCGAGCAGGCGGGCGGCTTCGTCCGTGCTCTCTTTGGCCAGGTTGATCAGCATGTCCAAAGGCAATTGGCTAGGCATAAGCGTTCCTCAATTCGAAACTGGCCTGCAGTTGGTTGACGGCGGCTTCATAGCCGACGTTTTCGCCTATGTCTTGCTGCAGGAAGGCTTCCAGGCGCGGATAGCGGGCGATGGCGTCGTCCAGCTGCGGGTCATTGCCGGCGGCGTAGGCGCCCACCGCGATCAGATCGCGGTTGCGCTGGTAGCGCGACAGGCTTTGCTTGAAGCGTCGCACCACGGCGAACTGCTCGGGCGTGATCAGCGAGGTCATGGCGCGCGAGATCGACGCTTCGATGTCGATGGCCGGGTAGTGGCCGGCTTCGGCCAGGTGGCGCGACAGCACGACGTGGCCGTCCAGGATGGCGCGGGCCGAATCCGCGATCGGATCCTGTTGGTCGTCGCCTTCGGCCAGCACGGTGTAGAACGCAGTGATCGAGCCGGCTTTGCCGGACGGTCCGGGCGCGCCCATGCCCGCGCGTTCGACCAGCGTCGGCAGCTTGGCGAAGACGGAGGGCGGATAGCCCTTGGTGGCAGGCGGCTCGCCGATGGCCAGCGCGATTTCGCGCTGCGCCATGGCGTAGCGGGTCAGCGAATCCATGATCAGGAGCACGTCCAGGCCCTGATCGCGGAAGTGTTCGGCCAGGCGCGTGGCGTAGGCGGCGCCTTGCAGGCGCAACAGCGCCGACACGTCGGCCGGCGCAGCCACCACGACCGAGCGCGCCAGGCCTTCGGGGCCGAGGTTGTGCTCGATGAATTCCTTGACTTCGCGGCCGCGTTCGCCGATCAGCCCGACGACGATCACGTCGGCCTTGGTGTAGCGGGCCATCATGCCGAGCAACACGCTCTTGCCGACGCCGGAACCGGCGAACAGGCCCATGCGCTGCCCCCGGCCCACGGTGAGCAGGCCGTTGATGGCGCGCACGCCGGTGTCGAGCACCGTATCGATGGGTGCGCGCGACAGCGGGTTGATCGGCTGGGCGGACAGGGGGGCGAGTTCGGCGCCATTGAGCGGACCCAGTCCGTCCAGCGGCCGGCCGGCGCCGTCCAGCACCCGGCCCAGCAGGGCGTTGCCGACCGGCAGGTGGCGGCCCAGCTGCGGCTTGGCGTTGCCGTTCAGTTCGGCCTTGCGCGGCAGCGGGATCTGGCGTTGCACGGGAGGCTCGCCGGGCACGACGCGCGCGCCGGGCGGCAAGCCGGAAATATCCGCCTGCGGCATCAGATAGAGGGTGTGGCCGTCGAAGCCTACGACTTCTGCATCCGCCCAGTGGTCGTGGCCGCGGGCGATTTCGATGCGGGCGGCCGCCCCGACGGGCAGACGCAGGCCGGTGGCGTGCAGCACCAGGCCGGTGGCGCGCGTGATCCTGCCGCTGACGAGCCACGGGTCGGTCGAGGCCGCGCGGATCGAGCCGATCTGTAGCTGAGTCTGCCAGCGGTCGATGACCGGCACCGCGGTAGCGGGCGCGGCCGGCTGGCCGGGCAGGGCGGGAGCCGGATTGGCGCTCACACCGGCTCCTCCCAGGAGACGTTGCGGCCCAGCGAGGCCGCGACCCGGCGCCAGCGCGTCTGCAAGGTGGCGTCGATGTCGCCGAAGGGCGTTTCGGCGCGGCAGCCGCCGCGCGAGATGGACTCATCGGCCAGAACGCGCCAGTGGCCTTC
This sequence comes from Achromobacter sp. GD03932, assembly GCF_029839485.1. NCBI lineage: Bacteria > Pseudomonadati > Pseudomonadota > Betaproteobacteria > Burkholderiales > Alcaligenaceae > Achromobacter > Achromobacter sp. GD03932. Next base: position 81,605 of record NZ_JAOCAT010000030.1, on the reverse strand, counting down.
CTTGAGCTCGTCCGCCAGATGCAGGCGGATCAGTTCGATGTCGTCGGGGTTGGCCCACAGGCGCATCTGGCCGCCGGCGGTGGGATTGATGTGCAGCACTTCGCGCACCGCGTTGACAACGGTTTCCGGCTGGTCGGCGAGCGTGGTGCGCACGACCTGCTGGGCGATGTCGAGAGCCAGGGTCAGCAGGCCTTGGCCCATTTTTTCTTCGAGCGAGCCTAGGGACGCGGCGCAAGCCTCTACCAGCGCATGCAGGCGCTGCGCTTCCGCGGCGCCCTGTTCGCGGGCCTGGACGAGGCCTTCTGCGTAGCCTTGTTCGCGGCCGGCGGCGAGCCCGGCCTCATAGCCAGCCTGTTGGCCGACTTCGAGGCCGGCGGCGTGGCCCAGCGCGTGGCCTTCCTCGCGGCCTTCGGCAAGCGCCTGGGCGCGCAGCTGGGCCATCACCACTTCGGGATCCGGCCCGGGGTCGGGTTCGGGTTCCGGCTCGGCTTCGACGACCGCGGGCTCGTCGAACGACAGCATCTGCCAACGCCGCCAGGCGGCGCTGCGCGAGATGAGCGCCGTGGCGCCGCTGTCGACCTCAGACATAGGTGTCGTCTCCCTGGTTGCCCAGGACGATCTGGCCGCTCTCGGCCAGGCGGCGCGCGATCTGCAGGATCTTCTTCTGCTCGGTCTCGACCTTGGACATGCGGATCGGACCTTGCGCGTCCAGGTCTTCGCGCAGCATTTCGGCGGCGCGGCTGGACATGTTGCGCAGGAACTTGGCGCGCAGCTCTTCCGGGGCGCCCTTGAGCGCAACCATAAGCGTGTCGTTGTCGATTTCCTTGAGGATGAGCTGGATGGCGCGATCCTCGACGTCGAGCAGGTTGTCGAAGACGAACATCTCGTCGATGATCTTCTGCGCCAGGTCGTTGTCGCGCTCGCGCAGGCTGGCGACCACGGTTTCTTCCTGGGTCGAGTTCATCATGTTGAGGATCTCGGCCGCGGTGCGCACGCCGCCCATCTTGCTGCGCTTTGCGCCCTGGCCGGCCAGGACCGAATTCAGGACTTCCGTGAGCTCGGACAGCGCTGCTGGCTGCACGCCGCCGAAAGTGGCGATGCGCAGCATCACGTCGTTGCGCAGACGGTCCGTCAGGAGCGCCAGCACGCCGGCGGCGCGGTCGCGCTCCAGATGCACCAGGATGGTCGCGATGATCTGCGGGTGTTCGTCGCCGATCAGTTCTGCGACGGTGTTCGGATCGAGCCAGTTCAGCGCATCGATGCCGCTGCCGCCTTCGCCGGCTTCGAGGATGTCCTCGATCAGGCCGGCCGCGCGGTCGCTGCCCAGGGCCTTGGTCAGCACGGTGCGGATGTAGTCGTCCGAACCCAGCGTTACAGCCATGAACTGGTCGGCCTCCTGGCGGAACTCTTCCAGCACCACCGCAACGTCGCTGCGCGTGACCTGTTTCAGGCTGGCCATGGCGGCGCCGACCTGCTGGACTTCACGGGCGCCGAGGTACTTGAAGACCTCGGCTGCCGCATCTTCGCCCAGCGACATCATCAGCACGGCGCTGCGCGTCATGCCGTCCAGCGGGGTGGAATCATTTTTCATCTTTGTTCATCCAGGTGCGCAGAACCATCGCGACGGCGCGCGGATCCTTGGTGGCCATCGTGCGGGCGCGTTCCAGGTTGTCTTGGTAGCGGTCCACTTCCTTGGCGCGGGCCGCGTCCTGGGCCTCGCGTGCGGCTTCGATGCGTTCGGCTTCAGCCTGTTCCGGATCGACCGGCGGGTAGAGGTAGTCGCCCACCGTGCGGCGCAGCAGGCGATACAGCCACAGCGCCAGCACGCCACCGATCAGCCAGGCCAGGATCGTCTTGAACAGCGAGATCATTTCCGGATCGCGCCACATCGGCACCGGCGGCGGGCCGTCGTTGAATTGGCTGTTGACCAGGTTGAGCGAATCGCCGCGGGTCTCGGAGTAGCCCATGGCTTCGCGCACGAGGTTGGTCAGCTTGTTCAGTTCTTCAGGCGGCAGGGGCTGCAGTTCGCCGTCCTTGTCGCGCATGTAGTTGACGACCACGGCGACCGACAGGCGCTTGAGGTTGCCCACCGGCTGCTTGATGTGGCTGATCGTGCGGTCTACTTCGTAGTTGGTGGTGGCGTCGCGGCGTTCATTGAGGTTGCCGGTGACCGCCTGCGTGCCGGTCTGCTGCTGGGCATTGGCCGGTTGCTGCGGCTGGCCGGGGCGGGGCGGCTGGGGTTGCGGCGGGTTGGCGATGGGAGCCTGCGGATTGGCCGGCGCCTGGTTCGACAGCGCGCCAGGCACGCCTTGCGCGGGATTGATGCCGCGCTGGGTCGAGTCGCTGGTTTGCTGGCTGCGCACGGCGGCCTGGCCGGGCTCCTGGTTCGGACGGTAGACCTCGGAGGTTTCTTCGCGGCGGGCGAAGTCGACGTCGGCGCTGGCCTGGGCGTGCACATTGCCCGGGCCGACCAGCGGATTGAGGATGGTGAGGATGCGTTCGACCGTGCGCTGTTCCATTTCGCGCACGAAACGCATCTGGTCGGCGTCCATGCCGCGGCCTTCGCCCATCGGCGCCGACAGCAGGCGGCCGTTCTGGTCCACGATGGATACGTTTTCGGCGGTGAGTTCGGGAACGCTCGAGGCCACCAGCCAGGAAATCGCGGAGACCTGGGCGTCGCTCAGGCTGCGCCCCGGATGCATGTTCAGCAGCACCGAGGCGGTGGGCGCCTGGCGTTCGCGCACGAACAGCGACTGGCGCGGCATGGCCAGATGCACGCGGGCGTGCTGCACGGTGTGCATGGCTTCGATCGAACGCGCCAGCTCGCCTTCCAGGCCGCGCTGGTAGTTGATCTGTTCCGTGAACTGGCTGGCGCCGAAGCGGGCGTTGTCCATCAGTTCGAAACCGACGGAGCCGCCGCGCGGCAGCCCCTGGGACGCCAGTTGCAGACGGGCGTCGTACACGCGGTCGGCCGGAACCAGCACGGCGGTGCCGGTTTCGTTGTAGCGGTAGGGCACGTTCATCGTGCCGAGCGCCGCCACGATGGCGCCGCCATCGCGGTCGTCCAGGTTCGAGAAGAGCACCTTGTACTTGGGCTCGCTGCTCCACATCGCCACGGCGACGATGACCGCGACGAGAGCCGCCGCCGCGCCCAGCAGGACAGGCTTGGGCAGCGCGCGCACCTTCTCCAGCACGGGGAACTTCGTCAGCAGCGACGAACTCAGGGTGGCCTGCTGGTTCATTGGCGGCCCCCGCTGGCCACGCGGAGCTGGAATTGGGACTTCATGTCTGGGTAGGGCAGATTACACATGCAACGTGCTTCTGGTCTGGGGAGAGCGTGGATTATTGCCCCTGAGACGTCCATCCCAATCGTTGAAAACGGCCGGTTTTTGGCGTTACTTATCTCCTATGTCCCCGACAAGGCGGACAAAGCCGCGGCCGCCCTGACGGCAAGCGGCCGCATTCGTGGAAATGTCGGGTTTTTTGGCGGTTCTTGTCGGCTATGAACCGACGGAGTTGGCGTTACGCTGTGCGCACAATTGGTGTAATCCCAACCAGCAAGGAATCAGGTAATGGCTGTATCAGGCTTGTCCGGCATCGAAAGCATGCTTCAGCAGATGCGCGCGGTAGTGAGCAAGGCGGAGACCGGTAATCTCAGCGCGGGTGAAATGGTCGGTCAGCCGGACGGCTTCGCCGCGGAGCTGCAACGCTCCATCCGTCGCGTCACTTCCGCCCAGAATGCCGCCACGGCCCAGGCCAAGGCGTTCGAGCTGGGAGCGCCCGATATTTCCCTCAACGACGTCATGATCGACATGCAGAAGGCCAGCATCGGCTTCCAGACGGCGGTGCAGGTGCGCAACAAGCTGGTTGCCGCCTACAAGGAAATTTCCTCGATGGCGGTCTGAGTCCCGTCGCGGGAACAGCGCTTGCGCGTACGCCGCAAGCGCAGCAGGCATCAGGGGCGGGGCGCTTGCGGCGCATGGCCCCGCCAAACCAGGTATCAATTGCGCTGGGCGCCTCTTTCCAGGCGCCAGACTACCTGCTGCAGCCAGTTTTCCTGGCGCGCATCCAGATTCAGGAAGACGGCTCCCAGGTGGCTGACGGGCGGTTCGCCAGTCAGCGAAACATGCCTTGCCGCCGGTTCGTCCGGATCGGCGGATGAGACCATGGGCTGCCCGGAAACCGGGTATACATTGCGCACTTCCAGGCTGGCGTTGAGCTTGCCCTGGTCGCCAAAATCCAGTTGCACATTTTCCAGCACGGTGCCGCGTTCCGGCAGGGCGGAGACCGCGAGTCCTGCGCGCAGGCCTACGCCGTCGACCGAGATGTCGCGTATCGTGAACGCGTAGGGCTTGTCGTTGGGCGTGGCTTGCCAACTGGCGCGGCATACGTTGGCGGCCGCGATCAGGGACGCGCGGAACATCTTGCGGCGCTGGATGCGGGCCAGGCGTTCCGGGAACGGCGATACCAGCGCGGCGCTGCCGTCGTCGAAATGAATGATCTGGGGCCGCTGCACGCGAAAGCGGATCTGCACGCCGCCATAGGCGGTGGCATGGAAGTGGAAGGTGGTGCCGCTCAGCAAGCCCATGGAGTCGGACTGCTCGAAGTCCGCGCCGGCGTAATCGCGCGGCCTCCAGAAGAATTCGCCGGCCTGCTTGTCCACGCCGAGGATCAGCACGGCCATCTCCCGGTCCGCGGCGTCGCGTACCAGGATGTGGCTGTCGGGGTGGGTGAGTTCGAACAGGGCCGAACGCATCTCGTCAGGCCGGGTCAGCAGGAACTCCGGGTCGCTGGCATCCAACACTTTGGTCTTCCTCAGGTAATAGGGTCAGGCGGGTGGGGCGGGTTCGGGGAACTCGCGCGATTCCAGGCGGTAGAGCCAGGCCAGCAATTCTGCCACCGCTACATAGAGTTGGGGAGGAATATGTGCGTCCAGGTCCACCTGCATCAGCAGGCCGACCAGTTCGCGCGACTCGTGGACGTAGAGGCCGTTTTCCTGCGCGGCGCGGACGATGGTGTCCGCGAGCTGGCCGTAGCCCTTGGCGACTACGCGCGGAGCGCCGTCCTTTTCTTCGTAGGAAATGGCGACCGCCGCGTTGCGGCCGGCGTTCGGGTCCGATTCCGGATGGGGGGTGAGGCGGCTCATCAGATATCGGCGGGAATGTCGAGGCGCGGTTCGACCACGCTTACCGACAGATTGCTCAAGGTCAGGCCGGCTGCCAGCAGGCGCGAACGCAGCGCGTCCGAGGAGTCATTGATCTCGGCCGCGCTGTGCGGCGCGACGAGTTGCAGGACGATCTGATCGCCGGCCAGGTTCAGTCGGGCATCGACCAGGCCCAGGCGGGGCAGGTCCAGCTTCAGGCGCGTGGCCCAGGTGGAAACTGTCGACTCGGGGTCGCCGCCGTAGGGGTCGCGCTCGACTTCCCATTCCATGGGCGCGCCGGGCCAGGCTTCGCCTTGCCAGGTCAGCGCCTGGTTGGCCAGCACGTCCAGTTGCTGGCGGACGAGTACGGTCAGGTCCTGGTGTATGCCGGTGATGGGCGTGCCGGGGGCCGATGAGGTAGAGGAGGCTGCGCCACCCGGCGCGGGGTCGGCGCCTGCGCGGCCGCTGGGGGTGTTGCCCGCCCGCGGCCGCGAGGGCGCGGCATCTTGCGCTGGCGGATTCTTGCCGAGCACGGCCTGCGGTTCGTTGCGCAATTGCTCAGGGTTGGCGCGACCGAAGACCATGTCGGTCAGATGGGATTCGTAAAACAGGCCGCTGCCTTGCAGCGCCTGGCGCAGAGCCTGTCCCAGCGCGCGCGCGGAAGGTCCGCCAGCCGCCAGGGCGGTATGCGCTGCGGCGTCGGGTCCTTTGGCTGCGCCGGGATTTACGCCGGGTGCGGGCCGATCCTGTTTGGCGCCGGTCGCCGGCGTGTCGCCGTCAAGGGTTGCCGCGGCCGAGGCGGCGAGCGCGGAGGCTTGCTGGGAGGGAGCCTGTGCCGATGCCTGGCCAGGCATCGGCTGGAGGGTTTGCGTAGCGGTTTGCGCTGTTTGTTGGCCTGCTTGCGGTGCGGGCGTGGGGTTGGCGCTGGCGGCGGATTGGCCCGGCTGCGCATCGGTGGTCCACAAGGGCGCGCGGCCCTGTACCGCTGGCGCGGCCTCCGGAAATTGGGCGAGCAAGGCAAGAATCGTGCGCGCCGTCGTGCCCAGCGTGGTTGGGGCCGAGGCGGTGGTGTCGCTGCTGGTGACCAGGCCACGCGCGGCCAGCGCCAGCGCCGCGGCGATTTTGGGGTCGACCACAGTATTGGGGCGGTCGCCGCGGGCGCCGCCGGGCTGTATGCCTTGCCGCGGATCGCGTGTCGATCCGTCCGAAGCGCCGGGTTTTTCCAGGCTGCCAGGCTGGCTGACTGCGTCGGGGCGGGCGCCGGAGACCTGGTTGGCGCTGGCGGCGGACATCGTCGTGCCCAGCACGGCGTCCAGCCGCTGCACCAGGACGTTGCCGAGTGCGGCAGGACCTACGCTCATTCTTCAGGCGCCTGGTAGCCGTAGGCGGACAGCAGGGTTTGCTGGCGCTTCATGCGTCCCAGCAGGTCGCCCAGGCGGGCCAGTTGCGGCAGCGCCAGGTCGCGGGTGAGCGCGTCGTTTTCCAGTATCCGGACCAGCAGGTCGTACTTCATGGCGCGCCCGGCTTCGTCCAGAGGCATGCTGCTGTCGGTCAGCCGCAGGCGCTCGACTTGTTCGCAGTATTGCTGCCCAAGAACCATCGCGGCATCCCAGTCACCCGCTTGCGCAGCAGACAGCATGTCGTTCGTGATATGGGCGATCTCCTGGTAGTGCTCCAGGATGGGGTGGGTGTACTGGGTCAGGGACGTCATGGAAATCTCGGGCGGTCGATGGCTGGCTAAATTTGTATTCCGGGCCATCAGGGCTGCATCCCGCCGGCTGGCCGATCTATGGAGGTCTGCCAAGCTTCGGCCAGATCCGCCAGCAGACGGTCGGCTATGTCCAACTGTTCGACGTCAGCCTTGAGATTGGCCATCAAAAGAGTGCGGACGATGTAGTCGTAAAGCAGCGAAAGATTGGTAGCGATATCGCCGCCCGCCTCCATGTTCAGGCCCATCTTCAGGCCTTCGTCAACGATCTTGATCGCTTTCGAGATTGCCGCGCCGCGTTCGGCGATCCGCCCTTCCTGCAGGTGTAGGCGCGCCTGTCCGATGGCCGCGCGCGCGCCCATGTAGAGCAGGGTGATCAGCCGCTCGGGGCTTGCGCCCAGAATCTGGGTTTCCAGGCCGATATCGGCGTAGGAGCGGACAGATTGGGACCCTAGGGGGCGGCGGGCGGCATAAGTCATTTAATGCATCTTCTAGGTTTACTTGGACGATTTGTTCATCGCCGCAAATTGCTGAGTCAGGTAGTTGCCGGTGACGCCCAGCTGCGAGACGAACTTATCCAGCTGAACAAAGCGCGTGCGCAGCTGGTCCATTTCGGCATCGCTGCTGGCTTTGGCGCGGGCTTTCTGGGCCGCGAGGTCGTCGATGGTCTTGGTCAGTCCGTCTTGACGGGTTTTCAGCGAGCCATTGGCGCCGAGCACGTCCTTGAAGGCGGCTTCCATCTGCTTGGCCAGGCCGTTTTCGCCCGTCAACAGTTTGGTGACGTCGGCAGAGTTTTCCTTGAGCGCCTTGTCGAGCTTGGTCTGGTCCAGCTTCAGCTGACGGTTCATCGGGTCGGTCGTGATGCCCAGATCCGCCAGGGATTTCACGACGTTTCCGCCCAGGACGCCCTGCAGTGCATTGCTCAGGGCCCATTGGATCGAGCGGGTCGTGCCATCGCCCGTCAGGGGCTGATTGGTCGCCGCCTTGGCGTCGAATGCGGTCAGGTCCTTGATGGTGGACTGCAGCGTGTTGTAGACGGTGACGAAGTCCTTCACGGCCTTGGTCGCCACGGTCGGGTCCGCTTCCAGCTTGAGCGTGATGGGTTTGTCCGCCGGGGTTTCCTCGGACAGGTTCAGCGTCACGCCGTCGATTGCCTTGTCGATGTTGTTCGAGCCGCTCTTCACGGTGATGCCGTTGATCACGACCTCCGCGTCCTGCGCCTTCGTGTTTGCCATGCCGGTGGTTACGCCGCCGGCATCGGTGCTGAAGCTCAGGATGTCCTTGAGCGACTGGTCGCCCGTGACGGTGATGGACTTGACGGAAGCCTGGACGCCGGTGTCCTTGGCGGTCAGCATCAGGTAGTTGTTGCCGTTACCGTCGTTGATGACCGTGGCGCGCACGCCTGCCTTGTCATCGGCGTTGATGGCCTTGACGATACCGTTGAGCGAGGTGTCGCCCTTGAGGTCTATGGTCTGTTTGGTACCGTTGCTCAGCTCGATTTCGAAGGAACCCGCATCGCCGTTCTTGGCGGTGCGGTCACTGACGCTGCTGGATTGGAGGGTCTGGGACTTGGCCAGCTTGTTGACCGCGATGGTGTATTGGCCCGCGACGACGCCCTCGGCGGCCACGGTGGCCGTCAACGCGGTTCCGCCGGTGACGCTGCCCTTGATCGCCGCCAAGGTTTCGGCCTTACCCAGGACCCCGGCGGCCTTCTGGACCGCTTCCAACGCGCTCTGCAGCTTCGAATATGCATCGATGCGGGTCTTGTAGCTTGCCGTGCGCGTGTCGTAGATCGAGAGCTTTTTGTCCTCGGCGTCCTGCAATTTCTTCAGGGTTTCTTCCAGAGGCAAGCCGGAAACCGAGCCGAGGTTGGTGATAGAGGCCATGTGAAATTCCTTCCTAGCGATGCGATTTTGTCAAAAATACGGTGTCAGCGATTGGCCGGGTAAGGGCATTAGGCGGGCCTAATTCGACGCTTCCATGGTTGGCCCGCTCGATGGCGGCGGACGGCGCAGGAAATCAGGGTCGAATCAAGCCGTCGTTTTAATGCCATTTCCTTGCATGTTCACGATCATTTTGGCGATTTTCAGCAGTGTTTCGCTGGGGATCGTGCGTATGACGTCACCCGATTCCGCGTCGATCACCGAAACCACTACCTGGTGCACGTTGGGGTCGATTTCGAACTGGAGCTGGGTGGACCAGGCCTTCATCTGATCATTGATTTCATCCAGGGCCTTGTCCAGGGGGAGCTTCTGCGAATCGGATTGATCCGATGTCGCGCTGTCCGAAGCCCCGCTGTTCGTTGCGGCGACCGCGGGCGCGACGCTCACGGCGGGGTCTGGAGCAACCGGCGGGGTCGCGACCGGCGCTGGTGCAAACGATGCGGGGGCTAGGGGGGTTACGGCCATGATCACTCCAACGGCGATGTGGGCGTCTCGGAGGAACGCGCTGTTTTCAGGGAATTCTCAGCTACGATAACGGCAGGCCCGTAGGGAACTTTAGCCACCGGCGGTCCAGATGTTTCACGTGCTAAATAGTTCGGATCGGGTAATGAGTGTCAAGACGGCGCTGCGAGTCATCGAAATCATCGAAACCTATGCCCGCGAAAAGCGCGCGCTGCCGCTATCGGAACTGGCCCGGCTGCTGGATGTGCCGGTGTCCAGCTGCCTGGCCCTGATCCGTACCCTGACGGGGCTAGGCTATCTGTATGAAACCGGCCGGCGCCAGGGCTACTACCCGACCGGCAGGTTGCTGGCCATGGCGCAGCGCATCGCCCGCGCCGACCCGGTGCTGGACCGGGTCTATCCCAGCCTCACGGAATTAAGGGACGCTACGCGCGAAACGATTGTTTTCGCCAAGCTGAGCCAGGACGGGCGGGTGGTCTACCTGGATGTGCTGGACTCCCCGCATACGATCAGATACGCGCCGGTTGCGGGTGAATTCAAGGACGTACACGCGAATTCGCTGGGAAAGGCGCTGCTGTCGCTGCTGGACGCGCCGACCCGCGACGCCATGCTCGCGGACATGACCATGACCCGCCACAACGAGCGCACCCTGGTCACGCGCGAGGCGCTGCTGGCGGATCTGGAGCTGTCGCGTCAGCGCGGCTGGTTCATGAACAGCGGAGAATCCATTGCGGACGTGGGTGCGATCGCCTGGCCCGTTACGCTGTCCGGCGAACACTATGCAATTTCGGTGGGCGGGCCGATCTACCGGATCGAGCCGCAGCAGGAGGCCTACGCGCGTATCCTGCGCTCGGCCTGCACCGCGCTGGAGCAGCAGGCCTGACGGGCAGGCCTGGGCGCTTATCGAGCGCCGCTACTCAGTAGGACTTGGGCAGCCCCAGCACTTTTTCCGCGATGAAGCACATGATCAGCTGCGGGCTGACCGGCGCGATGCGAGGAATGAAGCTTTCGCGCAGCAGGCGCTCCACGTGGTATTCCTTGGCGTAGCCCATGCCGCCCAGGGTCATGACCGCGGTCTGGCAGGCGTTGTAGCCGGCCTCGGCCGCCAGGTACTTGGCCGAGTTGGCGTAGGGGCCGCAGGGCTTGCCGGCGTCATACAGGCTGGCGGCCTTGAATACCATCAGGTCGGCGGCTTCGAGCTGCATCCAGGCTTGCGCCAGGGGGTGCTGGACGCCCTGGTTCTGCCCGATGGGGCGTCCGAACACGGTACGCTCGCCGGCGTATTTCACCGCTCGGTCCAATGCGGCGCGACCGATGCCCACGGCCTCGGCCGCGATCAGGATGCGTTCGGGGTTCAAGCCGTGCAGGATGTATTCGAAGCCGCGGCCTTCCTCGCCGATGCGGTCGGCCACGGGGATGCGCAGGCCATCGATGAACAGCATGTTCGAGTCCACCGCCTTGCGGCCCATCTTCTCGATTTCACGCACTTCTATCTTGCTGCGGTCCAGATCCGTATAGAACAGCGACAAGCCCTGGGTGGGCTTGTCGACGTCTGGCAGCGGTGTGGTGCGGGCCAGCAGCAGCATCTTGTGGGCGACCTGGGCGGTCGAGATCCAGATCTTGCGGCCATGCACCACGTACTCGTCGCCCTGGCGCACGGCGCGGGTGCTGAGCTTGGTGGTGTCTAGCCCGGCGTCGGGCTCGGTGACGGCGAAGCAGGCCTTTTCGCGGCCGGCGATCAGGGGCCCGAGCCAGCGCTGGCGCTGCTCGTCGCTGCCGAAGACCACCACCGGGTTCAGGCCGAAGATATTCATATGGACCGCCGAGGCGCCGGTGAAGCCTGCGCCGGAGGCCGCGATGGTCTGCATCATCAACGCCGCTTCGGTCATGCCCAAGCCTGCGCCGCCATATTCCTGCGGCATGGCGATGCCCAGCCAGCCGTCGCGCGCCAGATCGGCATGCAGGGGTTCCGGAAAGCCGCCTTCGCGGTCGCGTTCCAGCCAATATTCGTCCGGATAGCGTTCGCAGATGCGGGACACGGCGTCCCGCAGCGCCAACTGGTCGGGGGTGAATTCAAAGTCCATCAGTCGTTTCCATTCAGGGTGATGCCGCGGGCCGCCATGGCGTCGATCCGGGCGGGGTCATAGCCGGCTTCGGCCAGCACCTCGCGGCTGTGCTGGCCCAGCCTGGGAGCGGGGCGGCGTATCGAGGTGGGGGTGCATTCGTATCTGCCCAGCGGCGCGGTCGTGCGCATCGGGCCCTCGCTGGGGTGGTCCATGGTCCGGATGAAGCCGGTCGCGGCCAGATGCTCGTCCTGCAGCAGGTCGTCCACGGAATAGAGCGGCGAGGCGGGAATGTCCGCCTGCGCCAGGCCTTCCAGCCAGTCCTGGCTGCCCCGGGTGGCGATGACGTCGGCGACGAAGGCGTAGACCTCGCCGATATGGGCGGCGCGTGCGCCGTGAGTGCTGAAGCGCGGGTCCCGCGACAATTCGGGCCGGTCGATCAGGTCGAAGAAGTTGCGCCAGTGCTTGTCGTTATAGATCAGCAGGCTGATGTAGCCATCGGCCGTGGCGTAGGGGCGGCGATGCGGCGCCAGCAGGCGTGCGTAACCAGTGGGGCCGAGCGGGGGATCGAAGGTGGCGCCGCCGAGATGGTCTCCCAGCACGAGGTGGGCCATGCCCTCGAACATGGGGATTTCCACCTGCTGGCCTTGCCCCGTGCCGCGCGCATGCAGCACCGCTGACACCAGCGCGATGCCGACGTGCAACCCGACCGCGCGGTCGGCCAGGGTCAGCGGCGCGTAGCGCGGCACGTCTCCACTGTGCTGGGCAGAGAGGGCGGCGATGCCGGTCTGGCCCTGGATCAGGTCGTCGTAGGCGGGACGCCCGGCGTACGGGCCGGCCTCGCCATAGCCGTAGGCGCCCAGGTAGACGATGCGCGGATTGCGCGCCGCGACCGTCTCGTAGGACAGGCCCAGCCGGGCCATCGCCTGCGGGCGGATGTTGTAGAGCAGGGCGTCGCAGCTTTCGGCCAGCTTCAGGCAGGCCTCCAGTCCCTCCGGCGTCTTCAGGTCCAGCACGACCGATCGCTTGTTGCGGTTCAGGTGCAGATAGATATGGCCCATGCCGGGGTTGCGCATGGGGCCGACGGCCCGCATGTTGTCGCCCGCCGGCGGCTCGACCTTGATGACGTCGGCGCCCAGGTCGGCGAGAACCTGGGTGGCATAGGGGCCCATCACGACGGTGCTCAGGTCCAGGATGCGCACGCCCGCCAGCGGGCCGCCGGGGGTTTCGGATTGCGGCCGCTCGTTCATTGCTGTTCGATTCCCGCGTCGCGGATCAGCTTGCCCCACAGGTCCAGCTGGGCGCCGACGAACTGGGAAAAGGCCTCGGGCGTGCTGGAGAAGGCGTCGAATCCCAGGCCGGCCAAGCGCTTTTTCACATCAGGCTTGGCGACCACCTGGTTGATCGCGGCATTCAGCTTGGCCACGATCTCCGGGGGCATGCCCGCCGGGCCGAAGTAGCCGTTCCAGGAGTTCAGGTCGAAATCCTGCACGCCGGATTCGGCCATGGACGGCAGGTCCGGGACGATGGCGCTGCGTTCGGCGGTCGATACCGCCAGGGCGCGCAACTGGCCCGATTGCACGAAGGGCAGGCCGGAAGCCAGGTCGGTGAACATGAAATCGACCTGCCCGCCGACCACGTCGGTCAACCCTTGCGGCGTGCCTTTATAAGGTACGTGCAGGATGTCGATCTTGGCGCGGTTCGCCAGCGTGGCGCCGGCGACGATGCCCGTGCTGTTGCCGCTGGCGTAGGTGATGCGGCCGGGACGCTGGCGCGCGTCGGCGACCAGTTCGCCCACGGTTTTCCAGGGGCGTTTCGGGTTCACTACCAGGATGAAGGGCAGGTTGCCGCCGCGCGCGATGGGGGTGAAATCCTTGACCGGATCGTAGGGCACGTTCTTCATCAGCCAGGGCGCGGCCGAATGCGAGGTATTGGTGGTGACGAAAAGCGTGTAGCCGTCGGGCTTGGCGCGCGCCACGTAGTTGGCGGCGATGGTGGCGTTGGCCCCGGGCTTGTTCTCCACCACGACCTGCTGGCCGAGGATGTTGCCCAATTCGGCGCCGAAGATGCGGCCCACGGCGTCGGTGCCGGACCCGGCGGGAAAGGGGACGATCAGGGTAATGGGTTTGGCTGGGTAGTCGGTGGCGTGGGCGACGGGGCCGGCGAACAGCGCCGCGCCGCCGATGAGGGCGGCGCCCAGCAGGCTTAGTGGTCTCATGGGTTTGTCTCCTGTGTGCTTCGGGTCCAGGCGCGGTTTCTGCGTCCGCTGCCCGGGGCTGCGCCGCGTCAAGCGGCTGGGGATGGCGCCGGAAAGCCGCGTATCACGCGGTCTGGGGATTCTTCATAAGGGGGCGTGTAGATCACCAACAGGCGGGCGGGCTCGTCGCTGGTGACGGTGAAGACGTGCGGAATGTCCGGAGGGAAGTAGCAGCAGTCGCCGGGTCCCATGTCGGCCCATTCGTCCTGCACCTGGGCGCGCGCCGTGCCGGACAGCAGGTAGCAGACCTGCTCGATGCCGGGGTGGGCGTGCGGCAGGGCGCCCTTGCCCTTGTCGATCACGCCCAGCAGCACTTCGACGCCCCGGGAGCCGACGGTGTCCGGGCCGATCAGGCGCCGGTTCAGGGTGCCGGTGTGATTGGCGGGGTGGTAGCCGGGCACATCGGCCTCGCGCACCAGCCAGGCGGGGGTCTTGCCTTGCGTCATGGTTGATCCGTTTAAGTTTTCATACGTGAAATTATTTTTATGTATGAGAAAAATAGTGGCAAGCAGTTTTTCGCTGCGGATACCTTGCCGCTCCCTGGGGGATTAGGGAAAACACCGGGCGCGGACTGCTAAAATCGAAGGCTGACCTCACTACCGGCTTTGTCATGTCTTCTGCCCGCACGCCCGACGTTTCCGCCACCCTGTCCGATTGGCTGCAGTACCTGGAATCGATCCACGCCACCGCCATCGACATGGGTCTGGACCGGGTGCGCGAAGTGGCGGGGCGCCTGGGGCTGGAGCTTTCTGGCGTGAAGTTCGTGGTCGGCGGCACCAACGGCAAGGGTTCCACCTGTGCCATGCTGGAGGCAATCCTGCTTGCGGCCGGCTACAAGGTCGGGCTGTATACATCCCCGCACCTGATCAATTTCAACGAACGCGCCCGCATCAACGGCCAGATCGCCACGGACGAGGCCCTGATCGCCCAGTTCCAGGCGGTCGAAGCCGCGCGCGGCGACGTGTCGCTGACCTATTTCGAGTTCACCACGCTGGCGATCCTGCGGCTGTTCTCGCAGTCGAAGCTGGACGCCGTGGTGCTGGAGGTCGGCTTGGGCGGACGGTTGGATGCGGTCAATATCGTCGATGCCGATTGCTCCATCGTCACCAGCGTGGACCTGGACCACACCGACTGGCTGGGCGACACGCGCGAGAAGATCGGCTTCGAGAAAGCTCACATCTACCGCAGCGGCCGGCCGGCCATCTGCAGCGATCCGATGCCGCCGCAATCGTTGCTGGACCACGTCCAGGAAATCGGCGCGGACCTGTGGCTGTTCGGGCGCGACTTCAACTATTCCGGCGACCGCCAGCAATGGGCCTACGGCGGCCGCGAGCAGCGGCGCAATTCACTGGCCTATCCGGCACTGCGCGGCGCCAACCAATTGCTGAACGCCTCGGCCGCGCTGGCCGCGCTGGAATCGGTGCGCGACCGCCTGCCGGTGCCGCAGCAGGCCGTGCGCCTGGGCTTGCTGCAGGCTTCCCTGCCTGGCCGTTTCCAGATCCTGCCGGGCCAGCCCGCGGTGATCCTGGACGTGGCGCACAATCCGCATGCCGCGGCGGTGCTGGCGCAGAACCTGGACAACATGGGCTTCCATCCCTACACCCACGCGGTGTTCGGCATGCTCAACGACAAGGATCTGGCCGGCGTCATCGCCAAGCTCGGCACGCGCATCGACAACTGGTACTGCGCCGGCCTGCCGGGTCCGCGCGGCACCTCTGGAGACGCGCTGGTGGAGCAGGTCGCCGCCGCGCTGCCGCCTGCGCCGGCGGATGGCGAAAAACCAGGCATCTCCGCTTACCCGGATCCCGCCCAGGCCTTTGCGGCAGCGCGCGAACGGGCAGGGGAGAATGATAGAATCGTGGTGTTCGGCTCGTTTCTCACCGTAGCCTCGGTTTTGCAGGCTCTGGGTCGCAAGGCATAGGCAGCAGCGGGTCAGTCGCGTCCAGGCGGCCCGCCGCCATATCGCCGCAAGGAATTCTCCTCCATGGGTTTTTTCAAACGCAAAGATCCTGCCGACCAGGCGCAGTCCTCCAAACGGGCGGCTGTGCCCAGCGAGGTGCAGGCTGCGGAGCTGCGCGGCCGCGCGCGGCGCAGGCTGGCAGGCGCTGTCGCGCTGGTGCTGGCAGCCGTCATCATCCTGCCCATGGTGCTCGATTCGCAGCCCACGCCTGTGGACGACAACATTCCCATCAGGGTGCCGGACCGCAATACGCCGTTCCAGCCGCAAGTGACCGAACCGCAAGTCGCCGCGCCGCAGACGCCCGCGCCGGGCAGCGCCACGCCGACGGATCCTTCGGCCATTCCCACGCCGCCTCCGGTCACCTCCGTGCCGCCGCCGGCAACGACGACGCCTCCGGCCGCTCAGCCCGCGACGCCGCCCGCGACCGCTGCCGTCACGCCGCCCAAGCCCGAGCCCAAGCCGGCCACGCCGCCCAAGCCCGAACCCAAGCCCGCGACGCCGGCCAAGCCCGATAACCGTTCGGATGACGGCGCGCGCGCACTGGCCTTGCTGGAAGGGCGTCCGGCGCCCGCCGCGTCGGCGCCCGCGCCCAAGCCGGCCGCCAAGGGCAATTTCGTGTTGCAGATCGCCGCCTACACCACATCCGAGGACGCCCAGTCGCGGCGCAGCAAGCTGCACCAGGCTGGCGTCACCAACGCATTCGTGGAACAAGCCACCATCAATGGCAAACAGCAGTACCGTCTGCGGGTGGGGCCGTTCCCCTCGCGCGAGGCGGCGCAGGCGGCCCAGGCGCGGTTGCGCACCCTGGGCTATGACAATGGTTTCATCGCCGCCCAATAGTGACCGGCTTCGACTTCGTCGTGCTGGCCATCCTGGTGGTTTCGGGTGTGCTGGGCCTGGTGCGCGGCCTGCTCAAAGAGGTGCTGTCGCTGGTCGCCTATCTGCT
This sequence comes from Achromobacter sp. GD03932, assembly GCF_029839485.1. Classification (NCBI taxonomy): domain Bacteria; kingdom Pseudomonadati; phylum Pseudomonadota; class Betaproteobacteria; order Burkholderiales; family Alcaligenaceae; genus Achromobacter; species Achromobacter sp. GD03932. The sequence goes on along the minus strand of NZ_JAOCAT010000030.1, from coordinate 65,123 downwards.
GGCCTTCGTGGCCGCGATATGGTGGGGGCCCACGGTCTATGCCTGGCTGGAGCCCTATATTGAAACGACGCTGCTGCGCATGGGAGTCTCGTACGCTGCAGTGTTCATCATCGTGCTGCTCGGCGTGGGCTTGGTCAACATGACGCTTGCCGCCCTGATCCGCAGCACCGGACTGAGTCCCGCCGACCACGGCCTGGGCGGGATGTTCGGGCTGGCCCGTGGCCTGTTGATCGTGCTGGCGCTGGTCGCCGCCGCAGGCTACACGCCGCTGCCGCAGGAGCCGTGGTGGAAGGACGCCATGTTTTCGCATTCGGCCATCGAGGCCATCAAACATATCAAGACGTGGCTGCCGCCGTCCCTGGCGACGTGGCTGCCGTATTGATTAGCTTTAAATCAACCAGGAACTCTCACCATGTGTGGAATCGTAGGGGTCATCGGGCGCGGGCCGGTCAACCAGCTGCTCTATGACAGCTTGCTGCTGTTGCAGCATCGCGGGCAGGACGCCGCGGGCATCGCGACATCGCAAGGCAACCAATTCAATATGTACAAGGCGCACGGCCTGGTGCGCGACGTCTTCCGTACGCGCAACATGCGCGCGCTGCCGGGTACGTCGGGCGTCGGCCAGGTCCGCTATCCCACCGCGGGCTCCAGCGCCAGCGAGGAAGAGGCCCAGCCGTTCTACGTCAACGCGCCGTTCGGCATCATGTTGTCCCACAACGGCAACCTGACCAACTGGCGCGAGCTGCGCGAATCGCTCTACCGCGTCGACCGCCGCCACATCAACACCAACTCCGATTCCGAAGTCCTGCTGAACGTGCTGGCGCACGAGCTGCAATCGGCGGCTAGCGGCGTGTCGCTGGACGACGACGCGATCTTCCGCGCCGTGTCGGCCCTGCACAAGCGCGTGCGCGGCGCCTATGCCGTGGTGGCGCAGATCTCCGGTTACGGCCTGCTGGCCTTCCGCGATCCCAACGGCATTCGTCCGCTGTGCATCGGCCGTCAGGAAACCGAAGAGGGCGTGGAGTGGATGGTCGCGTCGGAATCCGTGGCGCTGGAAGGCAGCGGCTTTGCCTTCGTGCGCGACGTCGAGCCCGGCGAAGCCGTGTTCATCGACCTGGACGGCCGCTTCGTCAGCCGCCAGTGCGCCGACAATCCACAACTGGTCCCCTGCATTTTCGAATACGTGTATTTCGCGCGTCCGGATTCGCTGATCGACGGCGTGTCGGTATACGACGCCCGTCTGCGCATGGGCGAGTACCTGGCCGACAAGGTGGCGCGCAACATGCGCCTGGGCGATATCGACGTGGTCATGCCGATTCCGGATTCCTCGCGTCCCGCCGCCATGCAGCTGGCCGCGCGGCTGAACCTGGACTATCGCGAAGGCCTGATCAAGAACCGCTACGTGGGCCGCACCTTCATCATGCCGGGCCAGGCCGTGCGCCGTAAGTCCGTGCGCCAGAAGCTCAATGCCATCGGCATGGAGTTCAAGGGCAAGAACGTGCTGCTGGTGGACGACTCCATCGTGCGCGGCACGACCAGCCGCGAGATCGTGGACATGGCCCGCGCCGCCGGCGCCAACAAGGTCTACTTCGCCTCGGCGGCGCCTCCGGTGCGCTTCCCGAACGTCTACGGCATCGACATGCCCACGCAGAGCGAACTCATCGCCACCGGCCGCACCGACGAGGAAATCGCCCGCGCGATCGGCGCCGACTCGCTGGTCTACCAGGACCTGCACGACATGCAGCAGGCGGTCCGGGATATCAATCCCAAGCTGTCGCGCTTCGAGGCGTCCTGCTTCGACGGCCAGTATGTTACGGGCGACATCACCCCCGAGTACTTGGCTCGCCTGGGCCAGTCCCGTGGCGAACCGGGCGAGGAAGGCGGGGCCAGCGGCCTGCAGTTCAACATGGGCTACGCCGCCAGCGACGCCTGACGCGTCTGTCTGGTGGCAAGAAAAATGCCGTCCTTCGGGACGGCATTTTTTATTGCGGGGTACCGAGCGCTTGCCCAGGGATATCAGGCCGCCGCCTTCCACAAGGTTTCGCGTGTCGCCTCCAGGTGCGTCAGATACAACCGCAAGTCGAACTCGTACTGGTGGTACTGCGGTTCCATGCGCAGGCACAGGTTGTAGAAGGCCTTGTTGTGGTCCTTTTCCTTCAGGTGCGCCAGCTCATGCACCGTGATCATCTTCAGGAACTCTGCCGGCACGGTCTTGAACAGCGTCGCCACCCGGATTTCATGCTTGGCCTTGAGCTTGCCGCCCTGCACGCGCGAGATGTAGGTGTGCTGGCCGAGCGCATGCTGGATCACATGGATCTTGCTGTCGAAGGCGACCTTGTTGATCTGGTCGCCGTTGCGCATATAAGTGTTCTTCAGGTCCGTCACGTACTGATAGAGCGCCCGGTCGGTGCGCACGCCATGAGGGCCGGCGGGATAGCGCGCCAGCAGCGCCGGACCCAGCTTGTCTTGGTCGAGCAGCTTTTGGGCCTGGGCGAGCAGGGATTCCGGGTATCCGGTCAGGTATTTCAGGGTGGACATGATCGAGGCGGGCGTGGTCAGGCAGCCCGGCGTTTGGCTGCCGCCCGCAAGACTGCAGGCGGCATCGGGAAGAGGAGGTTACTGCGACCCGCCGCGCCGGAATACGACCGGCAGCGCCATGAAAAAGATGATGACGAAGAGCGCCAGGCTCCACAGTGCGTATTCGATGCCCAGCACCGGCACCTTGGCGTCCATGCAGGTGGCATAGATGCCGAACAGCCACGGCACGGCGCTTTCCAGGCCGATGCCCGTCATGAAGCGGTCGGCGAAGGTCTGGTCGCAGGACAGCATGTTGGCCGCTACGCTGTACTGATACCAGGCGGCCGCGATGCCGCCCAGGGACAGCAGCGCGGCGAGTGCGCCGCACAGGCGCGTCAGCGCGCGTCCGCCGCCGAATCCGCCCACCAGCGCGATGAGGCCGATCACCAGGTAGATCAGGCGCTGCATGACGCACCAGGCGCAGGGAGGCATGTCGAAGACATGCTGGGAAACCAGGGCGAGGCCGACGGCGCCGAAGCAGAAGAGGGCGATCAGGCGGAGCAGGCGTTCTGAGCGAGAGGTCATTGTTGCTTTGCAAGGGTTGGAAAAGGGGGCGGACTCGGCCCCGAGCCAGGCTTAGGCCTTGGGAATCGGAATTGGTTGCATCACTTGCTGCAACACGCCCAGCAGTAGTTCGCGCGAACCTTCCCAGAAGATCTGCACGCCCAGGCACAGCATGATGAAGGCCGACAGGCGCATGAACACGGCGGTGCCATTGTCGCCCAGGCGGTGCAGCATCTGCGCCGCAAAGCGCAGGCAGATGTAGAGCGTGACCGACACGACGATGATGCCCGGAATCGATCCGCCCAGCCGCAGCAGGCTCAGCACGTGGTTCTGGTCGCGCAGCGACACCCCCACGGTGATGGCCGCGGCGATGGATCCGGGGCCGCAGCTGATGGGGAAGGTCAGGGGATAGAACGCGCGGGCCTTGGCCATTTCCGGAGTGAAGGACTCGGCCATGCGCGCCACGCGTTCGGTGTCGGCGTCGGGTGAATTCACCAGCCGCCAGGCGCTGGCGATCACGAGCATGCCGCCGCCGACTCGCACGATGGACAGCGAAATGCCGAAGAAGCTGAGCAGCACGTTGCCCGCGACCATGGCGACGATCAGCATCAGGCAGACATTGATGGCCACGCGCTTGGCCAGCACCATCCGGGTGGACGACGACGCGCCCTCGGTCAGCGACAGGAAGATCGGCGCGATCGCGGGCGGGTTGAGGAACGGCAACAGGGTAGCCAGCGCGAAAAAGAAGCTGGTACCGAAAACGCGCAGATAATCGTTTAGCTCCATGGGGAGGGCATCGCCTGGCCGAAAACCGGGATTGTATGCGGTCCCGGCGGCGCTGGCGATGCCGGGCGCCCGCGGTCAGGCGGCGCGCTGCTGGGCTTCCTCGCCCGCCAGGGCGTCCAGGACGTCGCGCTCGAACTGCATCTGGCTGCGCGGGCGCGTCAGCGCGGTGCCGTCGACGATGAAGACGTCTTCGACCCGGTCGCCCAGCGTCATGATCTTGGCCATCAGCAGGTTCACCTCGTGGCTGGCAAAGACGCGGGCCAGGGCGTGCAGCAGGCCGGGCCGGTCGGTGGCAGTCACGGACAGGCGCCAGGAGGTGCTGCGCTCGTCGGGCTGCAGTTCGGCCTGCGGCATGACCGGGAACACCCGCGACACGCGGGACTGGCGGCCGCGGCTGTAGTAGCCGCCGCGAGCGGGCTGCTGCAAGGCGGCGGCGTGCGGGTCCTTGAGGCGTTCGGCCAGTTCGTGTTCGACCAGGGTGGCCTGGGCGCGCAGGTCGCTGGCGCCTTCCGGCAGCAGCACGATGAAGCTGTCCAGCGCCCAGCCGTGGCGCGTGGTGTGGATGCGGGCATCCTGAATGGAAAGCGACTTGGCGTCGAAATAGCCGCAGATCGCCACGAACAGGTCGGGCGCATCGCGGGTGTACACCATGATCTGCAGGCCTTCGCCGTGTTCGGTCGGGCGGGCCTTGACCACCGCCTGCGCCGGCGCGACCTGGTGGTATAGGTGGCGGGTGTGCCAGGCGATGTCCGAGGCGTCGTGGCGCAGGAAGTACGCCACGTCGAGCTGGTTCCAGAAGGCCTCACGGGCGTCGTCGCGCAGGCCCGCCAAGCGGGTCAGGCGGGCGGCTTCTTCCTTGCGTTCGGTCAGGACAGTGTGGGCGTCGGCATGGGCGCCGCCCAGGGCGGCCAGCGTCAGCTTGTAAAGATCTTCCAGCAGCTTGCCCTTCCAGGCGTTCCAGACCTTGGGGCTGGTGCCGCGGATATCGGCCACCGTCAGCAGATACAGCGCTGTCAGATGGCGCTCGTCCTTCACGGTGGCGGCGAAGTCCTGCACCACGGTCGGATCGGACAGGTCGCGCTTTTGCGCCACGGCCGACATCAGCAGATGCTGGCGGACCAGGAACTCGACCAGCTTGGTGTCCTCGGGCTCCATGCCGTGGTCTTGGGCAAACTTGCGCACTTCGCGCGCGCCCAGCTCGGAGTGGTCGCCGCCGCGGCCCTTGGCGATGTCGTGGAACAGCGCGGCCACGTACAGCAGCCAGTGCCGGTCCAGGCCGGCGATCAGCTGGCTGGCCAGCGGATATTCCTGGGCGTGCTCCGGCATGGTGAAGCGGCGCAGGTTGCGCACCACCGCCAGCGTGTGCTGGTCCACGGTGTAGGCGTGGAACAGGTCATGCTGCATCTGGCCGACGATGCGGCGGAATACCGGCAGATAGCGCGGCAGGATGTTCAGCATGGTCATGCGCCGCAGCTCGTGCACGATGCCGCGCGGCTGCTGCAGGATTTGCAGGAACAGCTTGCGGTTGACCGGGTTGCGGCGGAACTGCGCGTCGATGCGGTGGCGCGAATGCCAGATGGCGCGCAGCGTGCGCGCCGACATGCCGGTCAGTTCCGGGTGCTGCTGCATCACCAGGAAGGCGCGCAGCAGCAGGGTGGGATTGCGCTCGAAACCGTCGTCGCGAATGATGTCCAGGCGGTCCCGCAGATTGCGGAAGTCGTCGTCGATGTCGCGCGCGTCGCTATCCGGGCGCGGGAACAGCCGTTCCTCGATGTTCTGCACCAGGATGCCGTTTAGCTGCGTCACCAGACGCGCCGCCCAATAGTAGCGCTGCATCAGCAGTTCGCTGCCGCGGCGGGTGGCGGTGGCGTGGATGCCGTAGACCTCGGCCAGGGCGGGCTGCAGGTCGAACAGCACGCGGTCTTCGCGCCGGTTCGCCAGCAGGTGCAATTCGATGCGCAGGCGCTTGAAGGCTTGTTCGGCCTTGCGCAGGTCGCGCGCCTCGGACGAAGTAAGCAGGCCGGCCTGCGCCACGGAGCGCCAGCTGTTGCCAAAGCCGGCCGCCCGGGCCATCCACAGGATGACCTGCAGGTCGCGCAGTCCGCCCGGCGACTCCTTGCAGTTCGGCTCCAGCGCATAGGGCGTGTCTTGGTAGCGCGCGTGGCGCTGCTGCATTTCGACGCGTTTGGCGCGAAAAAAAGCGCGCGGGTCCAGGCGCGACTTGGTCGCGGCTTCGAAGGCCTTCATCAGCGTGCGGCTGCCGGCCAGCCAGCGGGATTCCAGCAGAGCCGTTTCCACGGTGATATCGGCATCCGCCTCGCGTTCGCAGTCCTCGATGGTGCGTACGCTATGGCCGGGCTCCAGGCCCAGGTCCCACAGCGAGGCCACCAGCTTCTCGATGGCCGACTCGTCCTCGGGCGTGGGCGCGTGCGGCAGCAGAATCAGCAGGTCCACGTCGGAGTGCGGGTAAAGCTCGCCCCGGCCATAGCCGCCCACGGCCGCCAGCGTGGCGCCGGCGGGCAGCGGGCAATGCTTGATCAGGTCGCGCAGCGCGGCGTCGACGATGCGGCGCAGCTCGGACAGCAGGGTGTCCGGCCGCAGGTGCGTGCGGAATTGCGCCACCGCGGTCCGCCGGGCTTCCTGGATGCGTTCGCGCAGGGCGCTGAGTATGGCGGCGGTCATGGTGGCTAAGCTTGTGTATCAGACGGCTGGGATGACCAGGGGTTCGGTGACGAAGGCGGGCGGCTTGGGCATTCCTGGCGACAGGGTCAATACTTCGTAGCCGGTCTCGGTGACACAGACAGCATGCTCCCATTGGGCCGACAGGCTGTGGTCGCGGGTGACGACCGTCCAGCCGTCGGACAGCTGGCGGATCTCGCGGCGTCCGGCATTGATCATGGGTTCGATGGTGAACAGCATGCCCGTCGTCAGCTTCACGCCCGTACCTGGTTTGCCATAGTGCAGCACCTGCGGGTCTTCGTGGAAGCGCTGGCCGATGCCGTGGCCGCAGAACTCGCGCACCACTGAAAAGCCGTTGGCCTCGGCGTGCTTCTGGATCGCGTTGCCGATGTCGCCCAGCGTGGCCCCGTTTTTCACCTGCTGGATGCCCTTCCACATGCATTCGAAGGTGATCTCGGTCAGGCGGCGCGACAATATGGACTGTTCGCCTACCGCGTACATGCGGCTGGTGTCACCGAACCAGCCATCCTTGATGATGGTGACGTCGATATTCAGCGAGTCGCCGTTTTTCAGCACCTTATCGCCCGGGATGCCATGGCAGACTTGGTGGTTGACCGAGGTGCAGATGGCGCCGGGGAAGGGCGGATAGCCCGGGGGCGCATAGCCCACCGTGGCGGATTTCACGCCCAGTTCATCGGTCAGGTACTCCAGGCAGAGGCGGTCCAGCTCCCCGGTGGTGACCCCAGGCTTGACGTAAGGCGTGATGAAATCGAGGACTTTGGCCGCATCCTGGCAGGCGGCGCGCATCTTGGCCAGGTCGGCTTGATTGGTGATAGTGCCCATGGAATAGCTTGGCGATGTCTCGCTTGAATGTCTGCTTGAAAGAATAGTAGAATTATAGGCTTCCCTAAAATTTTGGGGAGCAATCGGGTTACGGCAAAGGCTGAACCCGGCGGGTGCAGGCAGCGGAACCGATGCCTCGCAAACCCGGCAGTTGTTCTGGCAGCGGGTCCTTTCATAGTGATCGGCGGCGCGCCCTGAAGTTTCACCGCAAGCGAAGGTTGTGGAGCGAAATCGGGCAGGCCGTTGATTCCGTGGGTGGATACGCGAACAGGAAACCAGTCGGGCGGGCGGGGATAGCGGCAAATCCGGAGCAGGCGCCAGGCTGGGGACGCGGCGTGCTTGTAAGCCCGGTCATGTTTTAGAGCGGCGATGCAGGCTCAGGGTTTGGACTCGGTGTGGATGTCGGCTTAAGTTCTTGAAAACGTTCGTGTTTTCTTAAGAAATGCCCCGATGGTCTGATGCGCGGTCGAACTGAAGTCTGGGTGTAAAAAACCCTTGCTTGAACGCGAAGAGCTGGATTTTCCAGAGCTGGATTTCGCCGCCAACAAAACAGGTCCGGGTGCGCTTTCGGGAAACCGCCGGAAACTTCCAGGAAATTCCTGGTGGGTCTGGAAAAGCGCCTGCAAGCAAGCGGTGCAAGGCTCTTGGTCGTGGCGGCCGTCTGGGTTTATCGCGGCAGCGTAGTAGAAGGCGCCCCAGGGCGTCGTAGTTATTGCGGCAGTGATCGGTCGGCCCGGTTAAAATTTTGTCATCCCGCATTTGCGGGAAATCGCGCGCAACACCACCCAGGGTGTCAGTCAAAGGCTGATGCAGGTGCGGCGCAAGAAATCAACCCTTGGAGAAAGTTATGTCTTTGATGCGCGAAATGCTGGAAGCGGGTGTCCACTTTGGTCACCAGACCCGCTACTGGAACCCCAAGATGGCCCCCTTCATCTTCGGCCATCGCAACAAGATTCACATCATCAACCTGGAAAAGACGGTTGATAAGTACCAGGAAGCCACCAAGTTCGTGAAGCAGCTGGCTGCTCGCGGCGGCAACATCCTGTTCGTCGGCACCAAGCGCGCTGCCCGCGAGCTGGTCGCCGCTGAAGCCTCCCGTTGCGGCATGCCCTTCGTCGACGCCCGCTGGCTCGGCGGCATGCTGACCAACTTCAAGACGGTCAAGACCTCGGTCAAGCGCCTGAAGGACATGGAAGCCGTTGTCGCCGAAGGCGGCGCCGAGCGCATGATCAAGAAGGAAGGCCTGCTGTTCCAGCGCGAACTGGAAAAGCTGAACAAGTCGATCGGCGGCATCAAGGACATGAACGGTCTGCCTGACGCCATTTTCGTGATCGACGTCGGCTACCACAAGATCGCCATCGCCGAAGCCAAGACCCTGGGTATCCCCGTGGTCGCCGTGGTTGACACCAACCACTCGCCCGAAGGCATCGACTACGTCATCCCCGGCAACGACGACTCGGCCAAGGCCATCGCGCTGTACGCCAAGGGCATCGCCGACGCCGTGCTGGAAGGCCGCGAACAGAACCTGAACGGTCTGGTCGAAGAACTGGGCGAAGGCCAGGAAGAGTTCGTCGAAGTGCAGGACAACCAGGCCTAAGCCTGTTGTCATGTCCGGCGGTTAGCGTCTGGGAGCGGTGCCGAAATCGGTCCGCTCCCGCCTCGCCGGCAATGCGAAGGTGGGCTCCCATCTTCCTGATCCGCTAGTCGCGGATGTCCCATCGAATCAAACCACTGTCCCGGTGCGCCGGGGCATGTTCTAGCAAATTGGAGCAAACATGGCTGAAATTACCGCTGCCCTGGTCAAGGAACTGCGCGAAAAGACCGACGCGCCCATGATGGAGTGCAAGAAGGCCTTGACGGAAGCCGAGGGCGACCTGGCCCGCGCCGAGGAAATCCTGCGCGTCAAGCTGGGCAACAAGGCCAGCAAGGCTGCCGCTCGCGTCACCGCTGAAGGCCTGATCGGTCTGTTCATCTCCGCCGACGCCAAGAAGGGCGCCGTCATCGAAATCAACTGCGAAACCGACTTCGTCGCCAAGAACGACGACTTCGTCGGCTTCGTGAACAAGCTGGCCGAACTGGTCGCCACGCAGAACCCCGCCACGGTGGAAGCCCTGTCGGCGCTGCCCTACGGCGACGGCACGGTTGAAAGCACCCGCACCGCCCTGATCGGCAAGATCGGCGAAAACATCTCGATCCGCCGCTTCGAGCGCATCGAGACCCCGAATGCGCTGGCCAGCTACGTGCACGGCGGCAAGATCGGCGTGCTGGTTGAATACACCGGCGCGGAAGAAGTGGGCAAGGATCTGGCGATGCACATCGCCGCCACCAAGCCCAAGGCTCTGAACGCCGACGGCGTGAACCCCGCCGACATCGCCGCCGAACGCTCGGTCGCCGAACAGAAGGCCGCCGAATCGGGCAAGCCGGCTGACATCGTCGCCAAGATGGTCGAAGGCTCGGTCGCGAAGTTCCTGAAGGAAGTCACCCTGCTGTCGCAGCCGTTCGTCAAGAGCGACAAGCACAGCGTTGAGCAGATGCTCAAGGAAAAGGGCGCTTCGATCAGCAAGTTCGTGCTGTTCGTTGTCGGCGAAGGTATCGAGAAGAAGACCAGCGATTTCGCCGCTGAGGTCGCCGCTGCCGCCGCCGGCCGCGCCTGACCCAGGGTAGTGCTTAAGGGCCGGCGCTAGATTAAATTCTAGTCCGGCCTATTTCTTGTCTTACACTTTCGTCGGATTGTTCTTCGGGATATCACCTATGAGCAGCAGAGCATACAAACGGGTTCTTCTCAAACTTTCCGGCGAGGCGCTGATGGGCGACGATGCATTCGGCATCAACCGCTCCACCATCGTCCGCATGACCGATGAGGTCGCTGAAGTCGCCGCCACGGGCGTCGAGCTGGCCATCGTCATCGGCGGGGGCAATATTTTCCGTGGCGTCGCCCCGGGCGCGCAGGGCATGGACCGCGCGACCGCCGACTACATGGGCATGATGGCCACCATCATGAACGCGCTTGCGCTGCAAGACGCGCTCAAGCACAAGGGTGTCGACACCCGCGTGCAATCGGCCTTGAATATCGATCAGGTCGTCGAACCGTACATCCGCCCGAAGGCGCTGCGCTACCTCGAAGAGGGCAAGGTCGTCATCTTCGCGGCAGGTACCGGCAATCCCTTCTTCACCACGGACACGGCTGCTGCGTTGCGCGGCGCCGAGATCGGGGCGGAGATCGTGCTGAAGGCCACCAAGGTCGACGGCATCTACAGCGCGGATCCCAACAAGGATCCCACCGCCACGCGTTACTCGCGCATCAGCTTCGACGAAGCGATCGTCCGCCGGCTGGAAGTCATGGATGCCACCGCCTTCGCGCTGTGCCGTGACCAGAAGCTGCCGATCAAAGTGTTTTCGATCAATAAGTCCGGCGCCCTCAAGCGGGTCGTCAGCGGCGAAGACGAAGGCACCTTGGTACACGTCTAAAGAAAAGGAAATTCCATGAGCGTCGCAGAAATCCGCAAATCCGCCGAAGCCAGGATGGCCAAGTCGCTTGACACGCTCAAGACCAACCTGGCCAAGATCCGTACGGGCCGCGCCCACACCGGCATCCTGGACCACGTGCAGGTCGAGTACTACGGCTCGCCCGTGCCGATCAGCCAGGTTGGCAACGTGAACCTCGTGGACGCCCGCACCATCAGCGTGCAGCCCTACGAGAAGAGCATGGCCTCCGCGATCGAAAAGGCGATCCGCGAATCGGATCTGGGTCTGAACCCCATGTCGATGGGCGACACGATCCGCGTGCCGATGCCTGCGCTGACCGAAGAGCGCCGCCGCGACCTGACCAAGGTGGTCCGCAGCGAAGGCGAGGACGCCAAGGTGGCCGTGCGCAACCTGCGCCGCGAAGCCAACGAAGCGCTGAAGAAGCTGGTCAAGGACAAGGAAATCTCCGAGGACGACGAACGCCGTTCGCAGGACGACGTCCAGAAGCTGACCGACCGCAGCGTGGCTGACATCGACAAGATGGTCACGCAGAAAGAAGCGGAAATCATGACCGTATAATTCCTGGATGCCGTCAGGGTGACAGGCTAGCCCCTATCTCCCTGGCGACCGGGATATCCTGCCTGAGCGCCGTCCTGTCCATTGATTCGCAGCCTTGCTGCCTAGCGGTGGAACGACGGCGCAGGCTTTTCTTCACGTAATTCCGTTTTCGCCGTTTCACCGCGCGCAGCCCCAGACCAATGGCAACCAGTTCGACCCAGGCGGTTCCCGCTACCCGCGACATTCCCGAGCACGTGGCCATCATCATGGATGGCAATGGCCGGTGGGCGACTAGGCGGCTGCTGCCGCGCACCGCGGGCCACGCCAAGGGCGTGCAGGCGGTGCGGCGCGTGGTCGAGGCCTGCGGCCGCGCCGGCGTGCGCTATCTGACCCTGTTCGCCTTCAGTTCCGAGAACTGGCGCCGTCCGGCCGAGGAAGTGTCGCTGCTCATGCGCCTGTTCGTGCAGGCGCTGGAGCGCGAGATCGGCAAGCTGGAAGAGCAGGGCGTGCGCCTGCACGTCATCGGCGACCTGTCGGCCTTCGAGCCCCGTTTGCAGGAGCTGATCTTCGCGGCCCAGGAGCGCACGGCCCACAACGACCGCCTGCACCTGACGGTCGCCGCCAACTATGGCGGTCGCTGGGACATCCTGCAGGCGACCCGCGCCATGCTGGCCGCCGAGCCCGCACTGGCCACCCAGCCCCAGCTGGTGGACGAGGAGCGCCTGGCGCGCCATCTGTCCATGTCCTGGGCGCCAGAACCCGATCTGTTCATCCGCACCGGCGGCGAACAGCGCATTTCCAATTTCCTGATCTGGCAGATGGCTTACGCGGAGTTCTACTTCACGGATCGCTACTGGCCGGATTTCGGCGCCGCCGAGCTCGCGGCCGCCTTTGACTGGTACCGCACGCGCGAACGCCGCTTTGGCCGTACCAGCGCGCAAGTCAGCGAAAACGGCGCGTAATAAAACGGACGGCGACTAGCGCGTCTTTCCAGGGCTGTACACGAGGAGACCGTCAAATGTTGGGCCAGCGTATCGTTACCGCAGTCGTTCTGTTGGCCGTTCTGGCCGCCGCGATGGTCAGCGCGAACCCCTGGTGGTTCGTTGCGCTTCTGGCCCTGGCTGCCGCCTGCGCCAATTGGGAGTGGCTGCGCCTGACCCTGCCGCAACCGCCTTCCCCTCTCATTGCCGTCGGCGTCGCCGTCCTGCTGTTCGGGGGCATGCTGGCGTTGGCGTCCGCCTGGCTCGCGGGGCAGAATGCCGGCATCGCGGATCCCGTCTGGGTGCTGCGTTACGTGGTGCCGGCGGTGGCCGCGGTTTGGCTGTTCGGCGGTCTGACGGCGGTGGTGCGCGGGCGCTCCGATGCGCCTCCCGCCAGCTTGGGCTGGTCGGTTTTTTCCGTGCCCGCGGCGTTTGCCGCCTGGGCCGTGCTGGCGCAGATGTTCGTGGCGCATGGCGCCGGTTTCGTGGTGTCGCTGCTGGCGCTGGTCTGGGTCGCCGACATTGCCGCCTATTTTGCCGGCAGAGCCTTTGGCAAGCGTAAACTGGCCCCGCGGGTCAGCCCGGGCAAGACGGTCGCGGGCGCGGTCGCCGGCGTCCTGGGCGCGGTGGTCTGGATCGGTCTTTCCAGCCTGTGGGAAGGCACTTACGGCCATGCGCTGGTCGAGCGCTGGAGCTTCTGGCTGGCGCTGCCCATTGCCGCCGTGCTCGGCGTGCTGTCGATCGTGGGCGACCTGTTCGAATCGCTGCTCAAGCGGCGCGCCGGCCGCAAGGATTCCAGCACGCTGCTGCCTGGCCACGGCGGGGTCTATGACCGCATCGACGCGATTCTCCCGGTCGCGCCGTTTGCGCTACTTTTGTCTGGAGTGTTGTTTTGACGGCTTTTCAACGCGTCGTCGTGCTGGGATCGACCGGTTCGATCGGTGAAAGCACGCTGGATGTGATCGCCCGCCACCCCGAGCGCCTGGCGGTTTACGCGCTGTCGGCGTACAGCCGGATGGCGCGCTTGGCGGAGCAGGCGCAGGCCAGCCGCGCTGCCGTGGTGGTGGTGCCGGACTCGGCGGCCCGCGAGAAATTCATTGCCGCATGGGCGGACGGCCAGCCCATGCCGGAAATCCGGGTCGGCGCTCAGGCGTTGGCCGATACCGCCGCCGATCCCCAATGCGACTCCGTCATGGCGGCCATCGTGGGGGCTGCGGGACTGCCCGCTGCCCTGGCGGCCGCCCGCAGCGGCAAGCGCGTATTGCTGGCCAACAAGGAAGCGCTGGTTGCCGCGGGCTCGCTCTTCATGCAGGCCGTACGCGACAACGGCGCCGAACTGCTGCCTATCGACAGCGAACATAACGCCATTTTCCAATGCCTGCCTCATGGCGGGCGAGCCGTCGCGCCGGATCGCCCGGCGCCCGGCGTGCGCCGTCTGCTGCTGACCGCCTCCGGCGGCCCTTTCCGCGGACGCGACCTGGAAGACCTGCACGATGTGACGCCGGCCCAGGCTTGCGCTCATCCCAACTGGAGCATGGGCCGCAAGATCTCGGTCGATTCCGCCACCATGCTCAACAAGGGCCTGGAGGTGATCGAGGCGCATTGGCTGTTCGCGATGCCTGCTGACCGCATCGAGGTGGTGGTGCATCCCCAGAGCGTGGTGCATTCCATGGTCGAGTACGACGACGGCTCGGTGCTGGCTCAGCTTGGCCAGCCCGACATGCGCACGCCCATCGCCTACGGCCTGGGCTTTCCCGAACGCCTGGACAGCGGCGTCGGTCCGCTGGACCTGACGCGCCTGGGGCGGCTGGACTTCGAAAAGCCGGATCTGGCCCGCTTTCCGTGCCTGGCCCTGTCGTTCGCGGCGCTGCGCGCCGGGCAGGGAGCCTGCGTGGCGCTGAACGCCGCCAACGAGATCGCCGTGGAGGCCTTCCTGAGCGGTCGGCTGCCCTATACCTGGATTCCGCGGGTAATCGAGGCTTCCCTGGAGTGGCAGGCGCGGCAAGCATCTGTTACGCTCAACAGTCTTGACGACGTGCTCGCGCTTGATTCCGACGCGCGCGTCTTCGCGGGCAACCTGGGCCTGGCCTGACGCAGGCTCGGTCGCCACCGTTCGCCTGCCTCTGATTTCCTAGATTTCTCCGATTCCGATGCTTTTCACCCTGCTGGCCTTTGCGGTTGCGCTTGGCTCCCTGATCATCTTCCATGAACTGGGGCACTATTGGGTGGCCCGTCTGTGCGGCGTGAAGGTGCTGCGCTTCTCGGTGGGATTCGGCAAGGTCATCCTGCGCCGCACCGACCGCCACGGCACGGAATGGGCTGTTTCGGCCCTGCCGCTGGGCGGCTACGTCAAGATGCAGGACGATCCTCCCGCCGGCGCGAGCCCGGCGGAAGTGGCAGGGGCCTTCAACAGCAAGCCCGTCGGCCAGCGTATCGCCATCGTCGCCGCCGGCCCCATTTTCAACCTGATACTCGCGGTCTTCCTCTACGCCGGCCTGAACATGGCCGGCACCGAAGAGCCCGTGGCCGTCATCGCCCAGCCCGCGGCCGACACGCCGGCCGCGCGCGCCGGCCTTTTGTCGGGCGACCGCATCCTGGCCATCGACGGCGAAGAGGTGGCCTCCTGGTCCGACGCGCGCTGGCGCCTGATGGACGTCATGGCTACCGGCGGCAGCGCCAGGATCGAGGTCAAGACGCCTGCGGGCGCGGTCCAGCAGCGCGAACTGGTGCTGCCGTCGAACACGATGGATCCGGCTGGCGGCGACCCGCTGGCCGCAGCCGGCGTGCGCCTGGCCCAGCCCAAGCCCGCTGTGCGCGTCGTCAACGACGGCGGCGAAGGGCAGGCGGCCGGCCTGCGGGCGGGTGACCTGGTGCTGGCCGTGAACGGCGTTCCCACCCCGGACACCAGCGCGCTGGTCCGGCAGATCCAGGAAAGCGCCGGCAAGACCCTGGCCATGACCCTGGCGCGCGACGGCGCCAATGTTTCCCTGAACGTCACGCCCCGTGCCGAGACGGTCAACGGCCAGGTAATAGGCCGCCTGGGCGTCCAGCTGGGCGGCGACATTCCCATGGTGACCGTGCGCTACGGCGTATTCGAAAGCCTGTGGAAGGGCGCCGTGCGCACCTGGGACACCGCCTGGTTCTCCCTGCGCATGATGGGGCGCATGGTCACGGGCGACGTTTCCTGGCGCAATGTCAGCGGTCCCGTGACCATCGCGGATTACGCCGGCCAGACCGCCAGAATCGGAATTGTTGCGTACATCGCTTATATCGCCTTGATCAGTATCAGCCTGGGCGTACTAAATTTGCTGCCCATTCCCATGCTGGACGGTGGCCATCTGCTGTACTATCTCGTCGAAATTGTGCGGGGTAGCCCGCCGCCAGCAAGGTGGATCGATATCGGACAGCGCGCCGGCATAGGTTTATTGGCAAGCCTGATGGGGCTTGCGCTGTTCAATGATTTCACGCGTTTGTTCACTTGAACGCGATTTAGCATAAAATCCCCCGCCATTTGCACGACCGAGGATACTCAAGGATGTCTTTTCGCCGGATGTTTCATCACAAAAAGGGTGTACTGCCGGGTTTGATCGCCGCACTGCTGGTTCCGGCCATCGCCCACGCCTTCGACCCTTTTGTCGTGCGGGATATCCGCGTAGAGGGTATTCAACGAACTGACGCCGGCACCGTCTTCGGCTATCTCCCCGTCAAAGTGGGCGAAAAGTTCACCGAAGAAGAAGCCACTGAAGCCATCCGCCGCTTGTACGGCACAGGCTTTTTCACCGACGTACAGATCCAGACGGACAACAACGTCGTCGTGGTGGTCGTGCAGGAACGCCCCACGATTGCGTCGGTGAACTTCAACGGCATGCGCGAGTTCGACTCCAAGGCGATCACCACGTCGCTGGCGCAGGTCGGCTTCGCCGAAGGCCGCATCTTCGACCGCTCCATGCTCGAGCGCGCCGAATACGAACTGAAGCAGCAGTACCTGTCCAAGGGCAAGTACGGCATCGAAGTGACTTCCACCGTGACCCCGCTGCCGCGCAACCGCGTGGGCGTGAGCTTTGACGTGTTCGAAGGCTCGGTCGCGCGCATCCAGGAAATCCGCTTCGTGGGCAACAAGGCTTTCTCCGAAAGCGATCTGCTCGACGAGTTCAAGCTGACCACGCCGGGCTGGCTGACCTGGTATACGGATACCGACAAGTACTCGCGCGAAAAGCTCGAGGGCGATCTGGAGCGCCTGCGCTCGTTCTACCTGGATCGCGGCTATCTCGAGTTCTCGGTCGAGCCGCCGCAGGTCACGATTTCGCCGGACCGCAAGGACATCCGCATCACGATTACCGTGCACGAAGGCGAGCCTTACAAGGTGCGCAGCGTGAAGCTGGCCGGCAATCTGCTGGGCCTGGACAAGGAAATCAACGCGCTGCTGGAAATCAAGCCGGAAGAGACGTTCTCGGCCGCCAAGGCCAACGGCTCGGCCAAGGCCATCACCGACTACCTGGGCGAACTGGGCTACGCGTTTGCCAACGTCAACCCGAACCCGCAGCTGGATCGCGCCAAGCATGAGGCCGACCTGACGTTCTACGTCGACCCCAGCCGCCGCGTGTACGTGCGCCGTATCCAGATCGGCGGCAATACCCGCACCCGCGACGAAGTCGTGCGCCGCGAAATGCGCCAGCAGGAAGCCGCCTGGTACGACGCCAAGGACATCAAGACCTCGCGCGACCGCGTCGACCGCCTGGGCTATTTCAGCGACGTCAACGTCAAGACCGATCCGGTCCCGGGTTCGCCCGACCAGGTCGACGTCAACGTCGACGTCAAGGAAAAGCCCACCGGCATGATCAACCTGGGCGTGGGGTACGGCTCGTCCGAAAAGGCCATTCTGTCGGCCGGTATCAGCGAAGACAACGTCTTTGGCAGCGGCACCAACCTGACCCTGCAGCTGAACACCAGCAAGACCAACCGCGCCGTGGTGCTGTCGCACACCGACCCGTACTGGACCAAGGACGGCATCAGCCGCACCACGTCCGCCTACTACCGCGTGACCGAGCCCTGGAACAACAACGACGGCGACTACCGTGTCAAGGCCATGGGCCTGGGCATGAACTTCGGCGTGCCGATTTCCGAGTATGACCGCATCATGCTGGGCGCGAACTTCGAACGCAACCAGATCGATCTGTTCAACAACTCGCCGGCAGCCTACGAGAAATTCGTCAACGATTACGGCGATTCGACCAACTCGGTGATCTTCACCACCGGCTGGACCAAGGATACCCGCGACAGCGGCCTGGCGCCGACCAAGGGCGGCTACACCCGCCTGAAGGCGGACCTGTCGACCGTGGACCTGAAGTACACGATGTTGACGGCTCAGCAACAGTACTTTGTGCCGCTGGGCGGCTCCTACACCCTGGCCTTGAACGGCATGGTCGATTGGGGCCAGAGCTACGGCGGCAAGGACTACCCGGTCATCAAGAACGTCTATGCCGGCGGTATCGGCACGGTTCGCGGCTACGAGGGCTCGTCGCTGGGTCCGCGCGACACGAAGACGGGCGACTACCTGGGCGGTACGCGGCGCGTCATCGCCAACGCGCAGCTTTACCTGCCGTTCCCTGGCGCCTCGAAGGACCGCACCTTGCGCTGGTTCATCTTCTCGGATGCCGGCCAGGTTTCGTCGGGCAGCGGCTTGCAATGCACCGGCGGCAAGCCTGGCAGCGAGGTCGAGGATCCTTGCGGCTGGAGGTTCTCGGCAGGTATCGGGCTGTCGTGGCAGTCGCCGATGGGGCCGCTGCAGTTGTCTTATGCGCGTCCGCTCAATTCGAAGCCTGGCGACGACAAGCAAAGCTTCCAGTTCCAGATCGGGACCGGTTTCTAAGCGCCTCGTTACGCTTGAAAACAAGGGAGAAGGGCGTACGGCCGGCTCCCTTGCTGTTTAGTGGCACAATACACACTTTGGCTTTGCCTTACTGGAAGGTGAGATTTTCATGATGTCTGATTCCGCACTTAAAACCTCGAAATCGCTGCGCACCATGCGCCGCGGCAAACTGGGCGGCTCCATTGCCCTGGTAGGTGCGCTCATTCTCGGTTCGGCTGCTGCGATTCCCGCGCAGGCCCAAGGCACGAAGATCGGTTTCGTCAATACCGAGCGGATCCTGCGCGAGTCGGGTCCGGCCAAGGCTGCGCAAAGCAAGATCGAAGCCGAATTCAAGAAGCGCGACGATGAGCTTCAGCGCCTGAACAACAGCCTGCGTTCGCAAGCCGAGAAGTTCGACAAGGACGCGCCTGTCCTGTCGGAGTCCGATCGCGTCAAGCGCCAGCGTGAACTGTCCAACCTGGATACCGACCTGCAGCGCAAGCGCCGCGAGTTCCAGGAAGACTTCAACCGCCGCCGCAACGAAGAGTTCTCGGGCATCGTGACGAAGGCCAACGACGCCATCAAGCGCATCGCCGAACAGGAAAGCTACGACCTGATCATCCAGGACGCAGTGACCGTCAACCCGCGCATCGACATCACCGACAAGGTGATCCAGAGCCTGGGCAAGTAAGCAGCACCCGTCACGTTATGCCGGTTCTACTGGATCTTGCCCGCGCGCCAACGCTGGAAACACTGTTGAGCGCCGCCAACACCCAGGGGATGGACTGGCGTATCAGCGCGGTTCCCGGCGCGGACCCCATGCGGGTCTGCGGCATCGGAACCCTGTCATCGGCGGGTCGGCAGGAAATCGCTTTCCTGGCCAACCCCCGCTACCAGAGCCAGTTAGGCGCCACGCAGGCGGGGGCGGTCATCGTCTCGCCGGACGTGGCGCAGGCTCTGGAGGCCGAGGGCAACGCCCGGCCGCCATTCGCGCTGGTCGTCTGTCAGCATCCCTATCTGCTTTATGCCCGCGTGGCGCAATGGTTCGATGCCGCGAGACGGCCCGAGCTGCCCGCATCCACGCATCCTTCCGCCGTGGTCGCTGCTGACGCCATCATCGAAGAAGGCGTGCGCATCGGCCCGAATTGCGTCGTCGAATCCGGCGCCCGCATTGGCCGCGATACCGTGCTCGGACCTGGCTGCGTCATCGGCGCAGGCTCGTCCGTCGGTCCCGGCAGCCGCCTGTACGCCCACGTCACCTTGTATGACGGGGTCAAGGTGGGCGCGCGCGCCATCATCCATAGCGGCGCGGTGCTGGGCGCGGACGGCTTCGGCTTCGCGCCCGATCCCACGCTGGGCAAGGGCGCCTGGGGCAAGATTCCGCAGCTCGGCGGCGTGACCGTCGGTGACGACGTCGAAATCGGCGCCAACACCACCGTTGACCGGGGCGCGCTGGAAGACACCGTCCTGGCCGACGGGGTGAAGCTGGACAACCAGATCATGGTGGCGCACAACTGCCGGATCGGCGCGCATACCGCGATTGCGGCCTGCGTGGGCGTGGCCGGCTCGACCACTATCGGTGAGCGCTGCACCATAGGCGGCGCCGCCATGCTGTCCGGGCACCTCACGCTGGGCGACGATGTGCATGTTTCCGGCGGCACCGCGGTGACGTCCAGCATTTCGAAGCCTGGCCGCTATACCGGGGTCTTCCCGTACGCGGAACATGGCGAATGGCAGCGCAACGCCGCCGTGATACAACAGTTGGCGCAATTGCGCCGGCGCGTGCGGACGCTGGAAAAAGACTAGGGCGGCGCACTGCCGCCCCTGGCGCGTCCGCGCCGCATGATTACTTTACTTCGCAGGAAAGCATAGAAAAATGGAACTCGACATCAAGGGGATCATGGAGAGACTGCCGCATCGTTATCCGATGCTGCTGATTGACCGCGTCGTCGAAATGGTGCCTGGCAAGTCCATCGTGGCCATCAAGAACGTCTCGATCAATGAACCGTTTTTCAACGGCCATTTCCCGCACCACCCGGTGATGCCGGGTGTGCTCATCGTGGAAGCCATGGCTCAGGCCTCCGCCCTGTTCTCGTTCACCGACGAAAATGGCGGGCTGAAGTGCGAAGGTTCCAAGACCGCGTATTACCTGGTCGGCATCGACGGCGCGCGTTTCCGCCGCCCCGTGGTGCCGGGCGACCAGTTGCGCATCGAGGTCGAAGCCGAACGCCTGAGCCGCAGCATCTGTAAGTACCAAGCGCGCGCGACGGTGGATGGCCAGGAAGTCGCTTCGGCCAAGCTGATGTGCGCGATTCGCAGCCTGGAAGAGTAAATGGCAGGAAACATTCACCCCTCCGCCGTCGTTGATCCGGCGGCAAAGCTCGACCCGACCGTCGTGGTCGGTCCGTTCGCGACCATCGGTCCCAACGTGACCATAGGCGCGGGCACCGAGATCGGCCCGTACTGCATGGTGGACGGGGTGACGACCATCGGGCGCGACAACCGTTTCTATCGGTACTGCTCGATTGGCGGCATGCCGCAGGACAAGAAGTACCAGGGCGAGCCTACGCGCCTGGAAATCGGCGACCGCAATACGTTCCGGGAATTCGTCACGCTCAACACGGGCACCGTGCAGGACGGCGGCGTCACGACGATTGCCGACGACAACTGGGTCATGGCGTACGTGCACGTTGCACACGATTGCCACATCGGCAGCAACACCATCCTGGCCAATTCGGTGCAGCTGGGCGGCCACGTCCATGTTGGCGATTGGGCCATCGTGGGCGGCCTGACCGGCGTGCACCAGTTTTCGCGCATCGGCGCGCACAGCATGACGGGCGGCAACAGCTCCCTGATGCAGGACACGCCGCCGTTCGTGCTGGCCGCGGGCAATCCGTGCCGTCCGGTGGGCGTCAACGTCGAAGGGCTGAAGCGCCGCGGCTTTACGGCCGCCGACATTTCGGCGCTGCGCGACGCCTACAAGATCATCTACCGCCGTGGCCTGTCCCTGGACGCGGCGCGGGCCGAACTGCGCGCCCGCCAAGAGGCGGAGCCCGAGGTGGCCCCGCACCTGCAGACCCTGCTCGACTTCCTGGACGTCGCAAGCCGCGGCATCATCCGCCCATGAACGCTCGGATCGGCATGGTGGCCGGCGAGCCTTCGGGCGACCTGCTGGCTGGTCGCATCATTGCCGGTCTGCAAGCGCGCGACGCCAGCGTACGCTGCGAGGGTATCGGCGGGCCGCAGATGCAGGCCCATGGTTTCGATACCTGGCACCCCATGCATGCCTTGACCGTGTTCGGCTATGTCGACGCGCTCAAGCGCCTGCCCAGCCTGCTTGGCACCTATCGCGACGTCAAGCGGCGCTGGCTGGCGGAGCCGCCCGCCGTGTTCGTCGGCATCGACGCGCCGGACTTCAATCTGCGGCTGGAGCACCAGCTACGCCAGGCAGGCACGCCCACGGTGCACTTCGTTGGGCCGTCGATCTGGGCCTGGCGCTATGAGCGCATCCACAAGATCCGCGAGTCGGTATCGCACATGCTGGTGCTGTTCCCGTTCGAGGAAGAGATCTACCGCAAGGAAGGGATTCCGGTCACTTATGTGGGCCATCCGCTGGCCGGGGCCGTGCCCATGCAGCCGGACCGCGCCGCGGCGCGCGCGCGCCTGGACATCGACCAGAATGCGCGCGTGCTGGCGATCCTGCCGGGCAGCCGCTCGTCCGAGATTCGTCTGCTGGCGCCGCGCTTCCTGCAAGCCGCGCAGATCCTGCAGAAAAAGGACCCGGCCCTGCAATGCGTCGTCCCCATGGTCAACGACCAGCGGCGCGCGGAGTTCCAGTCCATTCTGGCCCAGTACCCCGTACCGGGGCTGCGCTGCGTCACCGCGAATGATCTGCACGGCGAGGGCGGAGAGCGCCAGGCGCCCGTCGCCTGGTCCGTCATGGAAGCGGCCACGGCGGTGCTGGTGGCCAGCGGCACGGCCACGCTGGAAACGGCGCTGTACAAGCGGCCCATGGTGATTTCCTACGTGCTGTCGCCCTGGATGCGCCGCATCATGGCCTGGAAGTCCGGCCAGCAGCGTCCCTATCTGCCCTGGGTGGGCCTGCCGAACGTGCTGCTGCGCGATTTCGCCGTGCCTGAGCTGCTGCAGGACGATGCCACGCCCGAGAAACTCGCGGAGGCGACCTGGACGTCCCTGACCGACGACGCGGGCAGGGCGCGCATCGAAGCCCGCTTTACCGCCCTGCATCAGGAGCTGCTGCGCGACACGCCCGCGCTGGCTGCGCAGGCGATCCTGGAGGTGGCCGGTGGAGCAGCCTGACCTGTTCGCGGCGCCTGAGCAGCCTGCCATGATTACGGCAGGCGTGGACGAGGCGGGCCGCGGCCCGCTGGCGGGCGCCGTGTACGCCGCGGCCGTCATTCTGAATCCCGCCCGACCGATCGCCGGGCTGGCGGATTCCAAGGTGCTCAAGGCTGCCACGCGCGAGGCGCTGGCGCTCGAAATCCAGGAATTCGCGCTGGCCTGGTGCATCGCCAGCGCCAGCGTGGCCGAGATCGACAGCATGAACATCCTGCGCGCCACGATGCTGGCGATGCAGCGTGCGGTACAGGGCCTCGCCACCATGCCGCAGTTGGCGCTGGTGGACGGCAACCAGGCTCCCAAACTGGGCTGCACCGTGCAGACCGTCATCAAGGGCGATGCGCTGGTGCCCGCGATTTCCGCGGCTTCCATTCTTGCCAAGACCGCGCGCGACGCGGACCTGCTGCGCCTGCATGCCCTGTATCCCCAATATGCCTTCGATCAGCACAAGGGTTACGGCACCCCGCTGCATCTGGAGATGCTGCGCGAGCACGGCCCATGCGCCGAGCACCGGCGCAGCTTCGCACCCATCAAGGCCTTCGGCCTGAATCCATGAAGCACATCAGTTCTCGCGACAATCCCGCAGTCAAGGCGCTGGCCAAGCTGGCCGGCACGGCGGGCAAGCGCGGCGCGCCGGTGCTGCTGGACGGCGTGCACCTGTGCCAGGCGTGGCTGCAGCATCACGGCGCGCCCGATCAGGCGATCTTCGACGTGGAGCGCCTGTCCCAGCCCGACATCGCGGCGCTGGCAGCCGCCGTGCCGGACCGCGACTGCCTGGCCTTGGACGCGCGGCTGATGCAGTCCCTGGTGGCCGTGGAAAGCGGGCAGGGCGTGGCTTTTCAGGTGACGCCGCCCGTCCTGGACCTGCCGGATGCGGTGGACGAAAACTGCGTGCTGTTCGACCGCATCCAGGATCCCGGCAATGTCGGTACGCTGCTGCGCACCTGCGCGGCGGCGGGCGTGAAGCGCGTCTTTCTGGCGACGGGCACGGCCGCGGCCTGGTCGCCCAAGGTGTTGCGCAGCGGCCAGGGCGCCCATTTCGCCTTGGCCATCCACGAACACGTCGATCTGGCTGCCTTGCTGCCCAGATTGAGGGTGCCGCTGGTGGCGACCGCGCTGGATGGCGCGCGCGACCTGTACGAGGACGCGTTGCCGCAACGCTGCGCCTGGGTATTCGGTCACGAAGGCCAGGGCGTGGCCGCGGAACTGCTTTCCGCGGCGCGCCTCAAGGTGCGCATACCGCACGACATGGCGGCGGTGGAATCGCTCAATGTGGGCGCCGCAGCCGCGATCTGCCTGTTCGAGCAGCGGCGCCAAGCCTTGCGCGGCAAGCTGGACTGAACGCCGATCTGGCCATCGTTTCGCCGCTTTTCCGCCGATTGCAGGCACCGTCCCCTGTTTATACTGCCCCGTTTGCCCGAGCCGGGCGGTCTTGAGCCGCGCCTCGAGGCCAGGATCCGATCAAGGACGGGACATGAAAAGCTGGATCAAATCGAGTCTTGCCGCGCTGGGCGCGGCGGTGTTGCTTTCCGCTTGCGCCGGCCCCCGGTATGGCGATGTGGCGGACCGCATCCCGGCGCTGGAGGCTGCCGAAGGCCGGATTTACTTCTACCAGCCCGCAACGCCCAATGGCGACAAGGTCGCGCAGCCCGCGATCCTGGTCGACGGCCGCAAGGTCGGCCGCTCCAAATCCGGCCGTTTCTTCTTCGTGGACCGCGCGCCCGGCGAGGTGGAAGTCATCACCGCCACCGACCGCAAGGAGCGCAAGGACGCGCTCAAGGTTCCGCTGGCTGGCGGGCAGACCCAATACGTGCGCGTGGATGTTGCGGGCGGCAGGCAGGTTCTGCGGCTGGAGGCCTCTGCTGACGTCGCCGTGCAGGCGATGTCGGACCTGCGCTACTGGGGCGCCGGACGGCGCGAGCGAGAGCCGCTGCGCTATGAGTAAAATTACAATGTGTAGGTTTTAGACTCATCCATATACGTTCTCGCGGGATCCATCGAGCTGATGGCCTGTGGGGCTGGCACATCGGAGAAGACGGAATGAAGCGCAGGTTCAAGATGGTGGCTGCCGCCGTGCTGGGCGCGGCCTTGTTGGCGGGTTGCGGCGGTCCCCGGTACAAGGACGTTGCCAGCACCATCCCCATGATGGTGCCGGAAACCGGGCGCATCTATTTCTATCAGCCGCCGGCGCCGGTTGGCGTGGTGTCGGCCCAGCCGTACCTGCGCGTGAACGGTCTGAAGGTCGGCCGTTCCAAGCCGGGCAGCTTCTTCTATGTGAACCGGCCTGCCGGCAAGTACGTGGTCGACACGTTGCGCGACGACGAGCAACTGTCGTTCACGCTGGCCCCGGGCCAGACCCGTTACGTGCGCTTGAGCATCGAGGGCGTGAGCGGCAATTCGTCCAACATGGGCCGCCAGGATATGCGCCTGGAAGACTCGGAGGCGACCGCCCAGCAGGAGATGGGGCCGCTGAAGTACTGGGGCGCCGGCTCGCGCGAACGCGTCAAGCTGCGTCCCTGATCCGGACTACGCTGCAAGGAAGGGCGCGCCATGGGCGCGCCCTTGTCGTTTTCAGCCCCGGTCCAGGCCCACTTCCTGCAACACCGTCGTGGCGATCTCCTCGATCGATTTGGTGGTGCTGGACAGCCAGGAAATGCCCTCGCGGCGCATCATGCGTTCGGCCTCGGCCACTTCGTAGCGGCATTGCTCCAGTTGCGCATAGCGGCTGTTGGGGCGGCGCTCGTTGCGGACTTCGGCCAGGCGTTCGGGCTGGATCGACAGGCCGAACAGCTTGCCGCGGTGCGGGGCGATGGTGGAGGGCAGGGTGCCGCGCTCGAAATCGTCCGGCGTCAGGGGGAAATTGGCCGCCTTGATGGCGTATTGCATGGCCAGATACAGGCTGGTGGGCGTCTTGCCGCAGCGCGACACGCCGACCAGGATCACGTCCGCCTGGTCCAGCTGGTTCACGAACTGGCCGTCGTCATGCGCCAGGCTGAAGTTGATGGCGTCGATGCGGTTGCGGTACTTTTCCGAGTTGGCCTGCATGTGCGAGCGGCCGATGGAATGGCTGGACTTCAGGCCCAGCGCCTGCTCGATATGGCTGACGAAGGTGCCGAACAGGTCCAGGAAAACTCCGTTCGCCTGGCGAACGCGCGCCAGGATGTCCGGATTGACCAGGGTGCTGAACACGATCGGGGGAACGCCGGCCTCCAGGGCGCTGCGGTCGATCCGCATGGCCACTTCCGCGGCCTTTTCCAGCGTGTCGACGAAGGGCAGGCGGACAGGCTTGAAATTGACCTCTTCAAACTGTGAGAGCACTGACTGGCTGAAGGTTTCTGCGGTGATGCCGGTACTGTCGGAAACGATGTATACCGTGCGTATGATCGGGGTAGATGTCATGTGTAAAAAATTCCAACCAGGCAGATGGCCGGACGCACTCCACCGAGTACAATCAGGCCCCTATAAGTCACCCCAAGGGCGGTCCAAGGCCAGTTTGGTCAGCGCGTAAATTGGGGCTGCGATCCGACTGTGATCCAGCTTCCTGATGCATTGACCAAACTCGCTTTCATTCCATTGTAAAAGGTGACTTCAATGTCGTACGTTGTTTTGTTCGAGCAGCTCCGCATGACGGACGTGGACTCGGTAGGAGGCAAGAACGCATCACTAGGCGAAATGATCAGCCAGCTGTCTGGCGCGGGTGTCCGCGTGCCGGGCGGCTTTGCCACGACCGCTGATGCTTTCCGCGACTTCCTCAAGGCCTCCGGCCTGGACAAGCGCATCGCCGAACGTCTGACCACGCTGAACCCCGAAGACGTGCGCGAACTGGCCAACGCCGGCTCGCAGATCCGTCAATGGATCATCGACGCGCCGTTCTCGCCCGAGTTCGAATCGCAGATCCGTACCGCCTTTGCCAAGCTCGACGCTGATGGCAAGGGTTCGTTCGCCGTGCGCTCCTCCGCCACCGCCGAAGACCTGCCCGACGCCTCGTTCGCCGGCCAGCAGGAAACCTTCCTGAACGTCGTCGGCATCGACGACGTGCTGGACAAGATCCGCCACGTGTTCGCGTCGCTGTACAACGACCGCGCCATTTCCTATCGCGTGCACAAGGGCTACGCCCACGCCGACGTCGCGCTGTCGGCCGGCATCCAGCGCATGGTGCGTTCCGACAAGGGCAGCGCCGGCGTCATGTTCACCATCGATACCGAATCGGGCTTCCAGGATGTGGTGTTCATCACCTCGTCCTACGGTCTGGGCGAAACCGTGGTGCAGGGCGCGGTCAACCCCGACGAGTTCTACGTCTTCAAGCCGACGCTGGCCCAGGGCCACTACCCGATCGTGGGCCGCCGCATCGGCTCCAAGCTGATCAAGATGGAGTTCGACCCCGAGCGTCCCGAAGGCCGCGCCGTGCGCACGGTCGACGTGCCGGTGTCCGAGCGCAACCGCTACTCGCTGACCGACGACGAGGTCAACGAACTGGCCCGCTACGCCGTCATCATTGAAAAGCACTACGGCCGCCCGATGGACATCGAGTGGGGCCGCGACGGCATCGACGGCAAGATCTACATCCTGCAGGCGCGCCCGGAAACCGTGAAGTCGCAGCAGGGCGTCAACGACGTGCAGCAGCGCTACCGCCTGAAGGCCACCGGCCAGGTCCTGATCACCGGCCGCGCGATCGGCCAGAAGATCGGCGCGGGTCCGGTGCGCGTGGTCGGCGACATCTCCGACATGGACAAGGTCCAGCCGGGCGACGTGCTGGTCACCGACATGACGGATCCCAACTGGGAACCCGTGATGAAGCGCGCTTCCGCCATCGTCACCAACCGCGGCGGCCGCACCTGCCACGCGGCGATCATCGCGCGCGAGCTGGGCATTCCGGCAGTCGTGGGCTGCGGCAACGCGACCGACCTCCTGAAGGAAGGCCAAGCCGTGACCGTGTCTTGCGCCGAGGGCGACGAAGGCCGCATCTATGACGGCCTGATCGAAACCGAAGTGGAAGAAGTGCGCCGCGGCGACATGCCCCCCATCGATCTGAAGATCATGATGAACGTGGGCAACCCGCAGCTGGCTTTCGACTTCGCCCAGATCCCCAACGGCGGCGTGGGTCTGGCCCGCCTGGAATTCATCATCAACAACAACATCGGCATCCACCCCAAGGCGGTGCTGGACTATCCGAACGTCGATGGCGAACTGAAGAAAGCCGTGGAATCGGCCGCTCGCGGCCACGCCAGCCCGCGCGCCTTCTTCGTCGAGAAGATGGCAGAAGGCGTGGCGACCATCGCCGCTGCCTTCTACCCCAAGCCCGTCATCGTGCGCATGTCGGACTTCAAGTCCAACGAGTACCGCAAGCTGGTCGGCGGTTCGCGCTACGAGCCCGAGGAAGAGAACCCCATGCTGGGCTTCCGCGGCGCGTCGCGCTACATCGCCGAGGACTTCGCCGAGTGCTTCCGCATGGAATGCGAAGCGCTGAAGAAGGTGCGCGATGAAATGGGCCTGACCAACGTCGAGATCATGGTGCCCTTCGTGCGCACCCTGGGCCAGGCGGCCAAGGTGGTGGACCTGCTCGCCAAGCACGGCCTGGCGCGTGGCGAAAACGGCCTGAAGCTCATCATGATGTGCGAAGTGCCGTCCAACGCCATCCTGGCCGACGAGTTCCTGCAGTACTTCGACGGCTTCTCGATCGGTTCGAACGACATGACCCAGCTGACGCTGGGCCTGGACCGCGATTCGGGCATGGAACTGCTGGCTGCCGATTTCGACGAACGCGACGAGGCCGTGAAGTTCATGCTGCGCCGCGCGATCAAGGCTTGCCTGGCCGCCAACAAGTACGTGGGCATCTGCGGCCAAGGCCCCAGCGACCACCCGGACTTCGCACAATGGCTGAAGGAAGAGGGCATCCTGTCGATGTCGCTCAACCCGGATACCGTTGTCGATACCTGGCAGCGTCTGGCCAAGAACTGATCGGCTTGCTGATGTGAAAACCCCGCGCCTGCAAGGGCGCGGGGTTTTTTTACGCGTGCAAGCGGGAAAGGACTATGCCGCCAGCGCTTCGCGCGCAATCAATTCGCGCTTGCGGTCTATGCCCCAGCGGTAGCCGGCCAGCGAGCCGTCGGTGCGCACCACCCGGTGGCAGGGGATGGCCAGCGCGATGTTGTTGGTGGCGCAGGCGCGGGCCACGGCGCGCACGGCTCGCGGCGAGCCTATGCGTTCGGCGATATCGGTGTAGGTGGCGGTTTCACCCACGGGGATCTCGCGCAGGGCTTGCCATACCTGGCGCTGGAAGGCCGTGCCGCGTACGTCCAAGGGCAGGTCCAGGCCGCGGGAGGGGTCTTCGACGAAGCCCACCACGGCCGCCACCCAGCCTTCGAACTGCGAGTCCGCGCCGATCAGGCGGGCGGCCTTGAAGCGGTCCTGCAGGTTGCGCACCAGTTGTTCCGGGTCTTCGTGCAGCGCGATCTCGCAGATGCCGGTGTCGCTGGCCGCCACCAGCAGCGCGCCCAGGGAGCATTGCGCCACCGCGAAGCGGATATCCACCCCCTCGCCGCTCTTGCGAAAGGCGGTGGGCGTCATGCCCAGGATGGCGGGGGCGGCTTCGTAGAAGCGGCCGCTGGAATTGAAGCCGGCGTCGTACATGGCGTCCGTGACGCTGGCGCTTTGCTTGAGATGCTGGCGGGCGCGGCTGGCGCGCAGGGCGTCGGCGTAGGCCTTGGGGGTGATGCCGGTGGCCGCCTTGAAGACGCGGTGGAAATGGAAGCGGCTCATGCCGGCCTGTTCGGCCAGGGTGGACAGATCCGGCGGCTGCTCGGCTTCCAGGGCGCGGCAGGCGCGTTCGACGGCGGCGGCGTGCTGTTTGCTCAGGGCGGCGGCTTGGTTCATGAAAAAGCTCCTGTTGCGCGTGGATTCGCGCGCTTGGACCCATCGTCTCAAAAGCCTGCCGCCGCCGCACTCCGTATATTGCGCGGGGGCCGCGCAGGGCGCTACGCGGGGGCGTAGGCGTCCAGAAAGCGCCGCAGCAGGCCGCCCGCGACGGGCGTGGCGCGGACGTTGGCGGACAGCCCCGGGACGTCCAGGTTTTCAGCCGCGTAGCGACGGCCGAAGCGTTCCAGATGGGCGCGGATGAAGTCAGGGCCGAATTCGGGATGGAACTGGGTCGAGAACACGTTGCGGCCGATGCGGATCATCTGATGTTCGTCCAGATCCGAGCGCGCCAGCACGGCGGCGCCGGGCGGGGGTTGCAGCACGGTCTGCGCATGCAGCATCTGGGCGGGGAAGGTGGACGGCAGTCCGGCCAGCAGCTTGTCGCCAGCGGCGGGCGGCAGCAGCTCAACGGTCTGGGTGCCGACTTCGCGCCCGGCGGGGTTGTAGCCGACCTTGCCGCCCAGCGCGTAGGCCAGCAACTGATGGCCGTAGCAGACGCCGAACATGGGCAGGCCGGTTGCGGCGGCTTCGCGCAGCCAGGCGGCGGTGTCCTCGCTCCAGGGTTCCTTGTCGGTCACCATGGCAGGCGAACCCGTGATCAGCGCGGCGCGATAGCGGGCGGGAGCCTGCGGCCGCTTGCCCTCGTGGACGGGCACGATTTCCATGGCCTCGGCGGTCAGGCCGGCGGCCTGCGCGAGTTGTTCGGCATAGCCGCCGAACTGGCTTTTGAGCGTGTCGTCCGGATCGCCGGTGTGCAGGATCAGAACGGGGAGAACGGTGGGTATTGCAGCGGTCATTGGGGGCTAGTGCGTAAAGGATGCGGGCGCCGGGTTCCAGGGGGGGATCCACCGCCAGCGCACATCATAATCCAGCGCCCGGATCCATGATGAAAGCCGCTTTTCCGTTCCGTCCCGGAAATACGTACAATCGCGCTCAGAGACTCATCCTTTCGGGCGAACGAAGACTATGTGGATTTGGCTGGGACTGGCCGCGCTGGCCCTGATCGGGGAATTGGCGACCGGCACTTTCTATCTGCTGCTGGTGGCCCTGGGGCTGGCTGCCGGGGGCGTGGCCGCCTGGTTCGGCGCCGGCCTGGAGTGGCAATTGCTGGGCTGCGGCATCGTATTGCTGCTGGGGCTGCTGGTGCTGCGCAAGACCCGCGTGTTGAAAAAGCGCGAGGTCAATTCCGCCCGCAATGCCGACGTCAATCTGGACATCGGCCAGACGGTGTCGGTCGAGGCCTGGTCCGGCCAGGGGACCGCGCGCGTCTGGTATCGCGGCGCGCATTGGCACGCGGAACTGGCGCGGGGGCATGCGCCGGTCGCGGGCGAACAGACCATTACGGAAATGCGCGGTTCGACTCTGGTTCTGACCCCCAAGGGCAAGCCCGGCTCGGCCTAAGCAGCGCCCGCGCCAGTTCCGCGCGGCGCCCGTGCACCTATTTACCAGAAGGAGAGGCTCCGAATCATGATGATCGATACATCCACCATCGTCCTGCTCGTCATCGTCGCGCTGGCGATACTGATAGTCATCAAGTCGATCGCCATCGTGCCTCAGCAGCACGCCTGGGTGGTCGAACGGCTGGGCAAGTTCGACCGGGTCCTGTCGCCCGGCGCGGGCTTCGTCATTCCGTTCATCGAACGCGTGTCGTACAAGCACTCGCTCAAGGAAATCCCGCTGGACGTGCCCAGCCAGGTCTGCATCACGCGCGACAACACGCAGCTGCAGGTCGACGGCGTGTTGTATTTCCAGGTGACCGATCCGATGCGCGCGTCTTATGGTTCGTCCAATTACATCTCGGCCATCACGCAGCTGGCGCAGACGACCCTGCGTTCGGTCATCGGCAAGATGGAACTGGACCGCACCTTTGAAGAGCGCGACTCCATCAACAGCAACATCGTTTCTTCGCTGGACGAGGCGGCGCTGAACTGGGGCGTGAAGGTGCTGCGCTACGAGATCAAGGACTTGACCCCGCCCAACGAGATCCTGCGCGCGATGCAGGCGCAGATCACCGCCGAGCGTGAGAAGCGCGCGCTGATCGCGGCCTCGGAAGGCCGTCGCCAGGAACAGATCAACATCGCTACCGGCGAGCGCGAAGCCGCCATCGCCCGTTCCGAAGGCGAGAAGCAGGCTCAGATCAACCAGGCCCAGGGCGAGGCCGCCGCGGTGCTGGCGATCGCCGAGGCCACCGCCAAGGCCATCACCCAGGTGGCGGACTCCGTGCGCCAGCCGGGCGGCATGGAAGCGGTGAACCTGAAGGTCGCCGAGCGCTACGTCGAGGCCTTCGGCAATGTCGCCAAGGAAGGCAACACCTTGATCCTGCCGGCGAACCTGGCGGACGTGGGCGGCATGATCGCCTCCGCCATGACCATCGTGAAGTCCACTCGCAACAGCTGATAACCGCGCCCGGCGGCGCCTGACGATGATCGCTCCCGTTAACTTGCTTTTGATAGCAGCATTGGCGGGAGTGCTTGCGCTGTGCGTGCTGGGGTCGCTGGCCCGCAGCGGCATGGCCGGCATCAAGGAGACGATACGCGCCAACCTGCTGACGCTGGCGGCGTTCGGGCTCTACGCCTTCCAGATCACCGAGGCGCCGCTATGGGTGTCGGTGATGGCGGCGAACACCGCCGTTGCCCTGGCCCTCTGTGCCTATTACACCGGATTGCGCCGGCTGGTCGGCCTGACCGTGCCCAAGCGCCTGATGGCGCTGGTGTCCTGTGCCACGCTGCTGGCGCTGGCGTACTACACCTACATCGATCCTCAGATCGGGCCGCGCATGGTGGTCATGTCCTGGCTGATGTTCGGGTTCATGGTGGCCATCGCCATGACGGTCAAGCGCGGCATGCCGATGAACCGGTCCCGCTACAGCTACCATTTCGTGTGCGTGGTCGCCCTGATCTCGGCGCTGGTGTGCGCGACGCGGGCCGTCGTCTACATGTTCGACATCGCCATCGCGCAGGCCCTGTTGCTGCCCTCGGCCTGGAACATCGCATTCATGACGCTGGGCGTGCTGACGATGCCATGCCTGACCCTGGGCACCATCATGATCATCCACGACCGCATGCTGGCCGACCGCGAACAGGAGGCCAGCACCGACTTCCTGACTGGCCTGATGTCGCGCAAGGCCTGGTGGCTGCAGGCCGAGCGCTATTGCGCCCAGGCGCTGCGCACGCGGCGGCCGCTGACGCTGCTGTTGCTGGACATCGACCATTTCAAGCGTATCAATGACACCCATGGCCACGCAGCCGGCGATGCGGTGCTGCGCCATTTCGGCCTGCTGGCGACCGCCACGCTGCGCACCGGCGATCATGTCGGACGCGTGGGCGGCGAGGAGTTTGCGGTGCTGTTTCCGGATATGCGCAGCGATGCCGTGCTGGATGTGGCGGAGCGGCTGCTGGATTCGGTGCGGCGCACGCCTTGTGCGCACGGCGGCAGCACCATGTCCTATACGTTCAGCGCCGGGGTGGCGGACTGGATGCCCGGAGAGAGCCTGCAGGCGTTTTTCGAGCGGGCCGACCGCAAGCTGTATAGGTCCAAGTCGGCCGGGCGCAACCGCATCACGGGACCGGGGCAGGATGCCGAGCGCCAGATGCTGCCCGAGGCCGCCTGATCAGTCGTCCTTGCCTTTGCGCGGCGCGCGGGTGTCGTGCTTCATGATGCGCTCTTTCTCGCGCTGCCAGTCCTTTTCGCGCGCGGTGTCGCGCTTGTCGAACAGCTTCTTGCCGCGGCCCAGCGCGAAGTCCAGCTTGATGCGCCCGTTCTTGTAGTGCAGGTTGAGCGGCACCAGCGTGTAGCCGCGCTGCTCGACCTTGCCGATGAGCTTGCTGATTTCCTCGGCCTTGAGCAGCAGCTTGCGCGTGCGCATGGCGTCGGGGTGGATATGGGTGGAGGCCGTGGGCAGGGGGCTGACGTGCATGCCCAGCAGGTAGAGCTCGCCGTCGCGCACGATGACGTAGCTTTCCTTGAGCTGCACGCGGCCATCGCGGATCGCCTTGACTTCCCAGCCTTGCAGCACCAGGCCGGCCTCGTAGCGGTCTTCGATGAAATAGTCGTGCGTGGCCTTGCGGTTGTCGATAATGCTCATAAAGCCCTTGTGCCTGGGTGCCGCGCGCTATGGCTAGAGGCGTATTCTGGCCCCAGGTCGTGTTGTGCCGGTAAAATCGTGCCATTCTAGCCATTTGCGATAGTCGATGCACAAAGTACAACGATCCGTCCTGGTGCCTTACAGCGCCGCCCAGATGTTCGATCTGGTCGCCGACGTGGAGAAGTACCCCGAGTTCATGCCCTGGTGCGGCGGCGCCGAGGTGCAAACCCGCGACGAGCACGGCATGCAGGCCTCCATCCTGATCAGCTTCGCGGGCATGAAGCAGCGCTTCACCACCCGCAACACCCATGCCTATCCCGACCGGATCGACCTGGAGCTGGTCGACGGCCCGTTCTCCAGCCTGGTGGGACACTGGGAGTTCCAGCCGCTGGCCGAGGACGCCTGCAAGGTCCTGTTCACCATGGAGTACGCGTTTTCCAACCGCGCGCTGGAAATGGTGGTGGGGCCGGTGTTCAACCGCATCGCCACCAGCTTCATCGATTCCTTCACCAAGCGCGCGCAGGCCAAGTATGGCGAATGAGCCGTTCGCGGGGCCGCAGATCGGCGTCAGCGTCTGCTACGCCTTGCCGGGCCATGTCTGGCTGCGGGAGTTGCGCCTGCCCGACGGCGCCACTGTGGCCGACGCGCTGGCGGCCAGCGGCTTTGGCGAGGCCTTTCCCGTGGTTGAACCCTGGACCCGGGGCGTGGGCATTTTCGGCCGCGCCACCGAGCCGCAGGCCAGGCTGGCCGATGGTGACCGGGTAGAGATCTACCGCGGCCTGAGTTTCGATCCCAAGGAGTCGCGGCGCCGCCGCGCCGAACACCGCCGCGCCAAGACGGCGAAGAACGGCAGGGTCCGCCCGGCCGGGCTGCTGTAGGGCTGCGCTCAGAGGGGCGGCGCGCCGCCCCGCACAATGTCGCAAATAGGACAAATCCCCATGCCGCTTCCGGCGTAACATAAGCATCGTCACGCATTTACGTTTACGTCAACGTCATGTCAAAATCGACGGGCTGGCGTTCACGAGACGGCAGCAACGCCAACAGACAATACTCAGTACAACAGGAGACAGGCTGTGGACTTTGAACTGACCGACGAGCAACGCGCTTTTGCGCAGGCGGCGCGCGACTACGCCGAGGGCGAACTGGCGCCCAACGCCGCGCGCTGGGACGCCGAAGGCATCTTCCCGCGCGAGGCTTTCGCGCGGGCGGGCGAGATGGGTTTCTGCGCCATCTATGCCAGCGAGGACATCGGCGGCCTGGGCCTGCCGCGGCTGGACGCCACGCTGGTGTTCGAGGAAATGGCGGCGGTGGATCCGTCGACCACGGCTTTCCTCACGATCCACAACATGGCTACCTGGATGGTCGGCAACTGGGGCCAGCCCGCGCTGCGGGAAGCCTGGGGGCCGTTGCTGGCCAGCGGCCAGAAGTTGGCATCCTATTGCCTGACCGAGCCGGGCGCCGGTTCGGATGCGGCGTCGCTGTCGACCCGCGCGCAGCGCCAGGGCGATGACTATATCGTCAACGGCGCCAAGGCCTTCATTTCGGGCGGTGGCGACACGGACCTGCTGGTGGTCATGGCGCGCACCGGCGGCGAGGGCGCGGGCGGCATCAGCGCGTTCGCCATTCCGGCCGACAGCGAGGGCATAGGCTACGGCCGCAAGGAGGAGAAGATGGGCTGGAACAGCCAGTCCACCCGTCCCATCACCTTCGAGAACGTGCGCGTGCCGGCGGCCAACATGCTGGGCCAGGAGGGCGAGGGCTTCAAGATCGCGATGAAGGGCCTGGACGGCGGACGCATCAACATCGGCACCTGCTCGGTGGGCGCGGCGCAAGGCGCGCTCGATGCCGCCCGGCGCTACATGGACGAACGGCGCCAGTTCAACCGCCGCCTGGCCGAGTTCCAGGCCTTGCAATTCAAGCTGGCCGACATGGCGACGCACCTGGTGGCGGCGCGCCAGATGGTGCGCCTGGCGGCCTGCAAGCTGGATGCGGGGGCTTCGGACGCGGCGACCTACTGCGCCATGGCCAAGCGCTTCGCCACCGACATGGGTTTCCAGATTTGCCTGGACGCGCAGCAGATCCACGGCGGCTACGGATACCTGCGGGACTATCCCTTGGAGCGTCTGGTGCGCGATACTCGCGTTCATCAGATTCTGGAGGGGACCAACGAGATCATGCGCGTGATCATCGCCCGCCAATTGTTGGAAAAAGGAGCCGACATAAGATGAATGCACCGGTGCTGTTCGAAGAAAAAACCGCTGCCAATGGAGTACGGTTCGGGATCGCGACGCTGAATTCGCCGCAGACCCTGAATGGCCTGTCGCTGGAAATGGTGGATCTGCTGGCCGAACGGCTGGACGCCTGGGCCCGTGATCCCGGCGTGGCCCTGGTGGTCCTGCAGGGCGCGGGCGACAAGGCCTTCTGCGCGGGCGGAGACCTGCATGGCCTGTACCGCAGCATGACGGAAAACGCCGGCAAGCCGGGCTGGAACAACGCCTATGCGCGCCGCTTCTTCGAGCACGAGTACCGGCTGGACTACCGCATCCATACCTATCCCAAGCCGGTGCTGTGCTGGGGCCATGGCATCGTCATGGGCGGCGGCATCGGCCTGATGATGGGCGCCAGCCACCGCGTGGTCAGCGAGACCTCGCGCCTGGCGATGCCGGAGGTCACGATAGGCCTGTTCCCGGACGTCGGCGGCAGCTGGCTGCTGAATCGCATGTCGGGCAGGATCGGACTATTCCTGGCCTTGACCGGGGCGCAGCTGGGCACGTCGGATGCTTTCTTCGCCGGCCTGGCGGACTTCCGGCTGGATCACGCGGATTGGCCCAAGCTGCTGGCTTCGCTGGAAGAGCAGCCCTGGGCCGGCCAGGCAGCCGGCACGGCGGAGGATGCCATTCCTCCGCGCGCGATCAACGACGGCCTGCTGCGCCGCGCCCTGACGGCGCTGGAGCCCAAGACGCCGTTGGCGCCTGGCAGCCTGCGCCAGCACTCGTTCCTGATCAACAGCCTGTGCAGCGGCAACCGCCTGGACGATATCTACGAAGAGTTGGCCGCGCTGAAGGACCACGAGGATCCTTGGCTGGCGCGCGCGGCCCAGACGATGCTGGCCGGCTCGCCCGGATCGGTGCGCCTGTCGTTCGCGCTGCAGCAGCGGCTGCGCCTGCGTTCGCTGGACGACGTGTTCCGCGCCGAGTACATCGCGGCGCTGGCCTGCACCGCCCATGGCGATTTCGCCGAGGGCATCCGCGCCTTGCTGATCGACAAGGACAAGAAGCCGCGCTGGAATCCCGCCGTCATCGACATGGCGACCGACGCCTGGGTGCAGAAATTCTTTGACGAACCCTGGCCCGAGGGCGAGCCCCACCCGTTGGCGGACCTGGGCCAGGAAGGCCGCTAGGCGCCACGCGGCGGCGGACCGGCCGCCGCCCGCCGGCGCGGCAACGCTAGTACCACGATGGTTTCACACCTATAGCTATAGCAACAGGAGACAGGACATCATGAGCAGCATCGCGTTTATCGGTTTGGGCAATATGGGCGCGCCCATGGCATTGAATCTGGTCAAGGCCGGACATAGCGTGACGGTTTTCGATCTGGTGCCGGCGGCGGTGAAGACCCTGACGGACGCCGGCGCCAAGGCTGCCGCGTCCGCTTCGGAAGCAGTCAAGGGCGCCGAGGTGGTGGTTTCGATGCTGCCCGCCAGCAAGCACGTCGAAGGTCTGTATCTG
Organism: Achromobacter sp. GD03932; assembly: GCF_029839485.1. Classification (NCBI taxonomy): domain Bacteria; kingdom Pseudomonadati; phylum Pseudomonadota; class Betaproteobacteria; order Burkholderiales; family Alcaligenaceae; genus Achromobacter; species Achromobacter sp. GD03932. The sequence goes on along the minus strand of NZ_JAOCAT010000030.1, from coordinate 27,797 downwards.
GGCGAGGACCTGCTGGGCAAGATCCCGTCCAGCGCGCTGGTCATCGAATGCAGCACCATCGCGCCCGACTCGGCGCGCAAGGTGGCGCAGGCGGCCGAGGTGCGTGGCATCGCCATGATCGACGCGCCGGTGTCCGGCGGCACGGGCGGCGCGGCCGCAGGCACGCTGACCTTCATCGTCGGCGGTCAGGCCGCGGCGCTGGAGCGCGCCCGCCCAATCCTGGAAAAGATGGGCAAGAACATCTTCCATGCCGGTCCGGCCGGCGCCGGCCAGGTGGCCAAGATCTGCAACAACATGCTGTTGGGCATCCTGATGGCCGGCACGTCCGAAGCCCTGGCGCTGGGCGTGGCCAACGGGCTGGATCCCAAGGTGCTGTCGGACATCATCGCCAAGAGTTCGGGCCGCAACTGGGCCACGGAACTGTACAACCCCTGGCCCGGCGTGATGGAGCATGCGCCGGCCTCCAAGGGCTATGCGGGCGGCTTCGGCGTGGACCTGATGCTGAAGGACCTGGGCCTGGCGGCCGAAGCGGCCTTGTCGGCGCGGGCCTCGATCCCGCTGGGCGAGCTGGCGCGCAACCTGTATTCGCTGCATAGTTCCGGCGGTTCGGGCAAGCTGGACTTCTCCAGCATCGTCAACCTGGTCAAGCGCGAGCAGGACTGACATGGCGGCATCGCAAGCGCAGCCGGACCCAGCCGCACGGGTCCAGGAGAGCTTCGCCCGGCAAAGCATCATGACCTTGCTGGGCGCGGCGCTGGACGTGGTCGAGCCGGGCAGGGTGGACATCGTGCTGCCTTACCGCGCCGACCTGTGCCAGCAGAACGGCTTTCTGCACGCCGGTATTTCCACGACCATCGCCGACAGCGCCGGCGGCTATGCCGCCTATACCTTGTTCGCGCCAGGCGAGGACGTGCTGACCTCGGAGTTCAAGATGAACTTCCTGGCGCCTGCCAAGGGCAGCCGCTACGTGGCCAGCGGCCGCGTGGTCAAACCCGGCAAGCGCCTGTCCGTCTGCCAGGTCGAGGTGCATGCGTACGACGGCGAGCAAGCTACGCTTTGCGTGATAGGCTTGCTTACCGCGGTGCGCGTGACGCCGCGCTGAATCCCGCGCGCGGCGGGTCCTGCGCAAGCCGGACCTGCCGCGCGTTCATCACGCGGCGCATGGGTTTGTGGCAATGCCTTCAAAAGAACATCATCGGATTTTTCGCAGCAACTGGCTGCGCGCGGCCGTGCTGGGCGCAAACGACGGTATCGTGTCCATCGCCAGCATCATCACCGGCGTCGCGGCGGCGCAGGCCACGCAGGGCGCCATCCTGACATCGGGGCTGGCTGGCCTGGTGGCCGGCGCGCTGTCGATGGCGGCGGGCGAGTATGTGTCGGTGAAGTCGCAGGCCGACATCGAGGCGGCGGACCTGCGCATGGAGCAGCGTTCGCTCAAGCGCAATTCCGGCGAGGAACTGGCCGAGCTGGTCGATATCTACGTGGACCGCGGCCTGACCCGCGACCTGGCCGAGCAGGTGGCGCGCCAACTGACCAGCCACGACGCCCTCGACGCGCACGCGCGCGACGAATTGGGCATCTCTCTTCATAACCGCGCCCGTCCGGTGCAGGCCGCCGTGGCGTCCGCCGCGTCGTTCGCCGCAGGCGCGGCGCTGCCGCTGGCGGTGGCCGCCGTGACGCCAGGGCCGCAACTCATCGGCTGGGTAATCGGCGCATCGGTGGTTTGCCTGGCCGCTCTGGGTGCCCTGGCCGCCGGGGCTGGCGGGGCGCCCAAGGGGCCGGCGGCGTTGCGCGTCACGGTTCTGGGCGCGTTGGCCATGGCCGTGACGGCGGGCGTGGGCGCGTTGTTCGGCGTGGCGGCCTAGGACCGCCACGGTCCGCGCGGGGCGGGGAGCTCAGGGCGTGATGGAATAGGGCAGCGCGGCGGCCGCAATGCGCGGACCGTCCGCGGCGCCCAGCCGCAGGTCGCCTTCCGGCAGGGCCGCCAGCGTGGTTTCGAATAGCACCGAGATCACGCCTTGCGTGCCGGCCGCGTCCACGATCCGTCCGGTGGGTTCGCCGGGCTGGGTGGCGTCATAGACGTCCACGCCGGCCAGCGCCTGGCCTTGAACGGCGGCGTCGGCAATGGTGCCGTAGGCCATGCGCCGCTTGACCGTGCCGCGGTAGTGGCTGCGCGCCACCACTTCCTGGCCCGGGTAACAGCCCTTGGTGAAGCTCACGCCCTGGATCAGGTCCAGGTTGACCGTCTGCGGGATGAAGACATCCTGCGTGGCCGCAGTGATCCACGGGATGCCCGCTGCCAGGTCTGCGGCGCGCCATTGCGCGGCGGGCGCCAGGCCCAGCGCGCCGGCCAGCGCGGCCGACTGGTCCAGTTGTTCGTCCGATGCGATCCACCACCAGCGCAGATGCGCGTCGGCGGACGGCGCGGCGATCCAGGTGCCGGACGGCAGGTCGACGCGCTGCCAGGGCGCGCGCGGCAGCGCGCCGGCGGCGGCTTCCAGCGCCGCCGCGTCCGCGGGCGAGGCCGTCACGCCCGCCACATGCAGCGGCGTGGCGGCGAGCTTGGCCTTGGCGCGCAGCACGAACATCGACAGGCGTTTGAGCAGCGCCTGCGCCAGATCCTGAGGCACCAGGCCGTACAGCTGGGGCGCGTCGTCCGCGCCGGGGGCGGCGCGCCACATCACCAGGGTGGCCAGCAGGCGGCCCTTGGCGGTGCAGTAGCCCGCCAGGCGGGCGGCGTCCTGGGGCAGGCCGGTGACGTCCTGCGTGAGCTGGCCGTGCAGGAAACCGAGGGCGTCCGCGCCGGATGCGGCGAAGACCAGGAAATCGTCCAGCGGCGCAATTTGCGCGCAACCTTCTGCGCGGACGGGAATCGAAGAATGGAAAGCGTGCATGGAGGCGGTGTTATCGCGTCATCAAAGTGCTGATGATAGCCGCGTTCCCCTCCGGGCTGGGCCATGTCCCCGCCGCGCGCAGGGACGCGCGCTACGTTCCGCCCCTCTTTAGCCGCAAGAGTTCCGCGCGATCAATTAAACTTCCGACACTTATGAAGAAGCGACTCTTTTTTTACGTCCTGTGGTTTTTCCTGTTGATCGCGCTGGCTGCCGCCGCAGCCGTGGGCGGCGCTTGGTATTGGGCCCACAAGCCCATGCAACTGAAAGCCGACAGGATCGATTTCGTGGTGGATCCGGGCAGCAGTCCGCGCACGGTCGCGCGGGTGCTCAACGAGGCCGGCGTGCCGGTCTGGGAGCCGGGTTTCATCTGGATGGCGCGCCTGTCCGAACTCGACAAGCAGATGAAGGCGGGCGGCTACCAGGCCATCAACGGCGACTCGCCCTGGAAGTTGCTGGAGCGCCTGGCGCGCGGCGACATGACGCAGCGGCAGATCACCTTCCTGGAAGGCTGGACCTACCGCCAGATCCGCCAGGCGCTGCGCGCGAATCCCGACGTCAAGCAGACGCTGGGTGAAACCACCGATGAAGAACTGATGGAACGCCTGGGCTCGGAAATCAAGCAGCCGGAAGGGCTGTTCTTCCCGGACACCTACATCTTCACGCCCGGCAGCACCGATTACGATTTGCTGCGCCGCGCCTACCAGGAAGGCCAGCGCATCCTGCAGGACACCTGGGCCAAGCGCCAACCGGACCTGCCGGTGACCACGCCCTACGAGGCCCTGGTGCTCGCATCGATCGTTGAAAAGGAAACAGGCCATGGGCCGGACCGCCGCCGCGTGGCAGGCGTGTTCACCAACCGGCTCAAGATCGGCATGCTGCTGCAAACCGATCCGACGGTGATCTACGGCATGGGCGACGCCTACCAAGGCCGCATCCGCAAGCGCGACCTGCAGACCGACACGCCCTGGAACACCTATACGCGTCCGGGCCTGCCGCCCACGCCGATCGCGGCGCCTGGCCGCGCGGCGCTGCTGGCGGCGGTGCAGCCGGAGCAGCACAAGTTCCTCTTTTTCGTTTCCCGCGGCAACGGCACCAGCGAGTTCTCGGTCAACCTGAACGAGCACAACCGCAACGTTTCCCGCTACATCCTGGGCCAGGGCCAAGGCCAGAATGCCGCGCCCAGCCCGGCTTCGAGCCGCGGCGCGGCCAATGGTAATCCGGCCAACGGCACGCCCGCAGCCGCGCCCAGCGCCAGCCCGGCGCCGGACGCCGCGCCCGAGCCGGACCAGGGACAGGCACAAGTACAAGGACAAGACCAATGACCACGCGCGGACGCTTTATCACGCTGGAAGGCGTGGACGGCGCGGGCAAGAGCACGCATACCGTCTGGATCGCCGATTTCCTGCGTGCGCAGGGGCTGGACGTGGTGTCCACCCGCGAACCCGGCGGCACGCCGCTGGGCGAGAAGCTGCGCGCCTTGCTGCTGACCGACTCCATGGGACTGGACACCGAGACGCTCCTGATGTTCGCGGCCCGTTGCGAGCACCTGCACCAGGTCATTGAACCAGCCCTGGCGCGCGGCGCCTGGGTGGTCTGCGACCGCTACACCGATGCCACCTATGCCTATCAGGGCGGCGGGCGCGGCCTGGGCGCGGCGCGCGTGGCCGCGCTGGAGGCCTGGATGCAGGCCGGCCAGCCCGACCGCACCTGGCTCTTCGACGTGCCGCTGGAAGTGGCGCGCGCCCGGCTGGCCGACGCGCGCGAGCCGGACCGCTTCGAGCGCGAGGGCGCGGCCTTTTTCGAACGCACCCGCGAGGCCTACCACGCCCGCGCCGAGGCTGATCCGCAGCGCATCCGCATCGTCGATTCCACCCAATCCATCGCCCAGATCCGCACCGGCCTGGAGGCGGGACTGCGCGAACTGCTGGGGCAGTCGGCATGAATGCGACCCGCGCCGCCAAAGACGAGGACGTCAAGGCGTCCAACGCGCCGCAGTTCCTGCCCTGGCAGGCCGAGACGGCGCGCAACTGGCTCGGCAACCGCGATCGCTTCGCTCATGCCTGGCTGATCCATGGGCTGGCCGGCATCGGCAAACTGGACTTCGCGGTCGCCGCGGCGGCCAGCCTGCTGTGCGAAACGCCGGACAATGGCCTGGCTTGCGGCCGTTGCGCCGCCTGCGCCTGGTTCGCCAGCGGCAATCATCCCGACCTGCGCCGCATCCGCCCCGAGGCCGTGGCGGTGGAAGAGGGCGCGGACGCCGCCGAGCCCTCGGAAGACGCCGAACCCGCCACGGGCGCGGCCAAGCGCGCGCCGTCCAAGGAAATACGCATAGACCAGATCCGTTCGCTGGAATCCTGGTTCAACACCGCCACGCACCGCGGCGGCTGGCGCGTGGCGCTGCTGTACCCGGCCCATGCGCTGAACGTGGTGTCGTCCAACGCCTTGCTCAAAGTGCTGGAAGAGCCGCCGCCGCACACGGTCTTTCTGCTGGTCGCGGATGCGCCGGACCGCCTTTTGCCCACGCTGGTGTCGCGTTGCCGGCGTTTGCCGCTGCCGGCGCCGGACCCCGACACCGCGCTGCAATGGCTGCGCGAGCAGAACGTGGAACCGGCCCGCGAATGGCTGGCGGCGGCCGGCGGCGCGCCGCTGGCGGCGTTGAGGCTGGCCCAGTCGAACGAGTCCGCTTGTCCGCCCTGGCTGACCCAGCTGGTCGGGCCGCTGTCCAAGGGCCAGTCGCCCGACGTCGGCACGCTGGCCGAGGCCCTGGAAAAAGTGGCGGCCAGCGAATGGATCGACGCCTTGCAGCGCCTATATACGGACCTGATGCTGGCCGGCGCGGGGGCGCCGTCGCGCTACTTCCCGGCCCTGGGCAGCGCGGTTGCGCAAGTCGCCGCGCGCATGAATCCGGCCAAGGTGGCCGAGGCCGCGCGCTGGCTGACGCGCCAGCGCGCGCTGGCCACCCACCCCTTGAACGCCAAGCTCTTCGCCCACGCGACCTTGCAGCGCGTGGTGCTATCCTGCCTGGCGTAAGCCCTTGATCCGGCGGCGCTTCGTCCGGTAAAGGGCGGGGCGCCGCGGCACTTGTATCCAGACTCATCATGTACGTCGATTCCCACTGCCATTTGAACTTCCCGGAACTGGCCGCCGACCTGCCGGCCATACTTGACCGGATGGCTGCCAACCAGGTCACGCACGCGCTGGTCGTCAGCGTCAACATGCCGGAATGGCCGGGCCTGATGTCGCTGGTCGAGCCGCAGGCCAATCTGTGGGCCTCGGTCGGCGTGCATCCCGATTACGAAGACACCCCGGACCCCACGCCCGAAGAGCTGGCGCGCCTGTCCGAGCATCCCAAGGTCGTGGCCATCGGCGAGACCGGGCTGGACTATTACCGCCTGTCCGAACCCCTGGACTGGCAGCGCGAGCGCTTTCGCCGCCACATCCGCGCCGCCCGCGATACGGGCCTGCCCCTGATCGTGCACACGCGCTCGTCCGCCGAGGACACCGTGCGCATGTTGCGCGAAGAGCAAGCGGCCGAGGTCGGCGGCGTGATGCATTGCTTTACCGAAAATTGGGAAGTGGCACAGGCTGCGTTGGACCAGAACTTCTATATTTCGCTGTCTGGCATCGTGACCTTCAAGAATGCGCAGATCGTGCATGAAGTGGCTGCCAAGGTGCCGCTGGACCGTTTGCTGATCGAAACCGATTCGCCGTATCTGGCGCCTGTGCCGTACCGCGGCAAGCTGAACGATCCGTCCAAGGTGATTCACGTGGCCGAGAAGATCGCGGATCTCAGGGGTATACCGGTGGCTGATGTGGCGCGCGCTTCAACGGATAATTTCTTCCGTCTTTTCAATAAGATAAAGAAATAATCTAATCTAATTTATTTAAAGTGATTTATAGGAAACCCATGGCTGCCCGCAACGCTTCCGTCCAGAACACCCTCTTGTCGTGTTGCCGTGGAGCGCTGCTGGCGCTGGCCATGGGCATGGCGGTTCCCGCCGCGGCGCAGGCCGCCAATCCGGGCGATTGGTGGGTCTATGTCGCCAATGACTACCCGGACGACATCAAGGAACTGCTGGCGCGCGGCGAGGATCCCAACGTGCGCTACAAGAACGGCCAGCCGGCCCTGATGCGCGCGGTGGTGGACGGCGCCTGGAAGGTGTTCGACGTGATCGCGGCCGACAAGCGCACCGACGTCAACGCCGAGAACCCGGCGGGCGAGACGCCGCTGATGTATCTGGCCATTGCTGGCCAAACCGAACGCGCCAAGAAGCTGATCGCGCGCGGCGCCCAGGTCAACCGCCTGGGCTGGACGCCGCTGCACTACGCGGCCTCGAAGGGGCAGCTGGAAATGGCGCGCCTGTTGCTGGCGCACAAGGCCATGGTCAACGCGCCCGCGCCCAATGGCGAAACGCCGCTGATGATGGCGGCGCTTTCCGGCCGCAAGCCCATGGTGGACCTGTTGCTCAAGGCAGGGGCGGATGTGGGCTCGCGTGATACCAAGGGCCAGACTCCGGCCGATTGGGCCAGGACGGGCAAGTCCACGGCGGTGGCGGCGGAACTGGACAAGCTGATCGCGCAGCAAGAGGAAGCGCGCCGCAAGCTGCGCGCGGCGCGGCCGGCCGAAGAGGGCGCCGAGGCGGCGGGTGCGCAGGCAGGCGCGGCAGTGGGCGCGCCGGCCAGCCCGGAGCAGGGGGCGGCAGCCGCGCAGGCTCCCGCCGCGGAAAAGAAAGCCCCGGCCGCGTCGTCCGCGGTCCAGGGCGTTTCGGGCGTGAAGCTCAACAACTACGACGAGCCCGCCGCGCCCTGAGGCGCGGGCTTGCCCGAGGCCGGCCCGCAAGGGGCCGGCCCGATTCAGATCACGTAGTTCTTGTAGCGCTCGATGTAGTCGCGGGCGCTGCCGTTCAGTTCGCGCACGCAGCGCTCGGCCTCGTCGCCGTCGCCGCGCACCATGGCGTCCAGCAGGGCGCGGTATTGCTTGATCCCCATCTCTGAGCGGCCCGGCAGCAGGGCCACGCGGCGCATCGACACGCGGGTGCGGTCGTAGATGCGCTCGATCATGTCGCTTAGCACCGGATTGCGCGCCAGTTTCTTGATGTGGTTGCGGAACTGTTCGATCGTGGCCACGTGGGCCTCGATGTCGCCGCTTTTCAGGCTTTGTTCGAAAGGCTCGCCCAGCAGGGCCTGCATCGCTTCCCAGTCGGCGGGGGTGGCGTTGGCCATGGCCAGCCGTACCGCCAATCCGTCCAGGGCTTCGCGCACCTGGTACAGGCGGTAGGTGGTTTCCATGTCGACCAGGGCCACCACGGCGCCCTTGTTGGGCACCCGTTCCACCAGCGCGCGGTCTTCCAGCGTCGCCAGCACTTCGCGCGCCTTGGCGCGCGGGATGTCGTAGGCCTGCGCCAGGTCTTCTTCCGGCACGCGAGTTCCGGGCAGCAAGGCCTGCGACGCAATGCGTTCCCGCATATCGAGTATGACTTCGTGGGTGGAGGCCGCCTTGCGTGTTTCGGGGGCGGCGGCGTCAGCAGAGGCAGTCGCGCGTTTAGTGGGCATGTAGGCACCTGGGTTGAGTGGAGCAAAGCATAACATATTTTGAACGCAAGATTGTGCACAATTTAGAGTGCGTAGTTGTAAATCAGCATTGACACAATAAAACGCACAAGAATATAGTGGCTCCACTTCGTCGCGGTACCCACTCATTCAAGGAGCCCTGGGCAATGAAAGACGCCGTGCAGTCCCCTCAACTTCCCGGCCCGCAGTGCCAGGCATATCTGGCCCGGCGCAATGCCGCCGTCGCGCTGGGCGTGGCCAACGGTCCCCCGGTGTTCGCGGCCGCTGCCCGCGGCGCCACGCTGACCGACCTGGACGGCAACGCCTACATCGATTTCGCCGGCGGCATCGGCACCCTGAACGTGGGCCACGCGCATCCCGAGGTGGTGGCCGCGGTCCAGGCGCAGGCGGCGCGCTATCTGCACACCTGCTTCAACATCGTCATGTATCCGGAATACATCGAGCTGGCCGAAACGCTGGTCGGCCTGGTGCCCGGATCCTGGCCGAAGAAGGCCATGCTGCAGACCACCGGCGCCGAGGCCGTGGAAAACGCCATCAAGGTGGCCCGCCGCGCCACCGGCCGGCAGGCGGTGGTGGCCTTCGAGAACGCCTTCCACGGCCGCACCTACATGGCGCTGTCCCTGACCGCCAAGGCGCCCGCCTACAAGACTGGCTTCGGTCCCTTCGCGTCCGAGATCTATCGCGCGCCGTTCCCGGTGCGCTACCGCTCGGGGCTGACCGAAGCCGAATGCGCCGAGGCCGCCTTCAATGAATTCCGCCGCCTGGTCGAAACCGAGGTCACGCCGGAGCAGGTCGCCGCAGTGATCATCGAGCCGGTCCAGGGCGAGGGCGGCTTCCATGCCGCGCCGCCCGCCTTTCTGCAGGCGCTGCGCGCCTATTGCACCCAACACGGCATCGTGCTGATCGCCGACGAGATTCAGTCGGGCTTCTGCCGCACCGGAGAATGGTTCGCCACCCAGCATGCCGGCATCGAAGCCGACCTCTACACCCTGGCCAAGTCCATGGGCGGGGGGCTGCCGATAGCGGCGCTGGTGGGGCGCGCCGACCTGATGGACGCGCCGGCCGTGGGCGGCCTGGGCGGCACCTATGGCGGCAACCCGCTGGCGTGCGCCGCGGCGCTCGCCACCATCGCGGCCATGCAGCGTGAAGACTACGCGGCGCGCGCCCGCGACCTCGGCGGCCGGGTGCGCGCACGCTTTGCGGACTGGGCCGGCCAGTACGGCATCGTGGGCGACGTGCGCGGCCTGGGCGCCATGGTCGCGTTCGAAGTCGTGCGCGGCGCGGGCGACGACAGTCCCGCCGGCGACCTGGCGGCCCACATCGTGCAGGCCGCCTACCAGGGCGGGCTGGTGCTGGTGAAGGCGGGCTTTTACGGCAACGTGATCCGCTTCTTGGCGCCGCTTTCCATTACTGATGAGGAATTGGCCCGCGGCCTGGACATCCTCGGGCGCGCGGTGGCGGATGCCCAGCGCATCGCCGACGCGCGCGCGTCGCAAGCGGCTTGAGGAGCACACCATGCATACGCTGTTGAAACTGAAGAACGCGCGCAAGGTGGTCAGCCAGCTGGGCGCGGCCAAGCCAGGCATGGAAGTGCTGGTGCTGTATGACCTGCATACCCACCACAACGTCGAGCCCCTGGCCATTGCGGTGGACGAGGCGGGCGCCGGCCTGCACCTGCTGCAGATCGCCGGCTCCGCGCGCCATGGCCGGCAGTTGTCGCCGGTGGTGGCCCAGGCCATGCAGGCGGCCGACCTGGTGATTGCATTGACCCGCGCCAACGCCGCGCATACCGATGCGCGCCAGCAGGCCACGCGCGCCGGGGTCGGCGTGATCGTGCTGCCCGAATCGCATCTGCCCGATTTCTTCCTGGCCGAAGGCTGGGACTGCGACTTCGACGCGCTGCGCCCGCAGATCCAGGGGCTGGCCGACGCGCTGACCCGCGCCGACACGGCCCGCGTCACCAGCGAGCTCGGCACCGACGTGACCATGAGCATCGCCGGCCGCCGCGGCCGCGCGCTGCACGGCTTCGCCAACACCACCGACATCTCGGCGGGCTATTGCCTGGAGTCCAGCCTGGCGCCGGTGGAAGGCACGGCCGAAGGCGTGATCGTGGTCAACGCCAGCATTCCCGGCGTCTCGCTGATCCGCGACGAACCCGTGCGCATCCATATGGAAAAGGGCATGGCCGTGGCGATCGAGGGCGGCGCGGTGGCGCGCCAGTTCCGCGATCTGCTGGCCAGCTTCAACGATCCGCTGGTCTACAACCTGGGCGAGCTGGGCGTGGGCATGAACCCGCGCTGCCAGCTGGACGGCACCATGCTGTCCGACGAATCGGTCTACGGCTCGATCCAGTTGGCGCTGGGCACCAGCGCCTACATCGGCGGCACCGTCAAGGCCGCCGCCCACTACGACACCATCGTCACCGACGCCACGCTGGAACTGGACGGCAGGGTGGTGCTCAAGGGCACCGAACTGCGCCTGGAGGACGTGGCATGAGCATAGACCTGAGCCGCGACGCCGACGGCGTGGCCACCGTGCTGATGAACCGCCCGGAAAAGCGCAATGCGTTCACGCTGGACATGTACCGGGAATTCGGCCGGGTCATGCGTGAACTCGATGCCGACGATAGCGTGCGCTGCGTGGTCCTGCGGGGCGCGGGCGGCGCCTTCTGCGCCGGCAGCGATATCGGCGGCTTCGAGGAAGACCGCGACGGCGCGGCGCAGGCGGCCGAGTACGCGCTCTTCACGCTTTCCATGACCGACACGCTCAAGCACCTGCGCCACCCCACCGTGGCCTGCATCGAAGGCGTGTGCGTGGGCGGCGGGCTGGAACTGGCCGCCTTGTGCGACATCCGCATCGGCGGGCGCAACAGCCGCTATGGCATCCCGGTGAATCGCATCGGGCTGACCGTGGACCACCAGGAACTGGCCGACCTGATCCGCGTGGTGGGCGCTGCGCGCGTGCTGGAAATCCTGCTGGAAGGAAACATCTTCGGCGCCGAAGAAGCCATGTCCAAGGGCCTGCTGACCCGCGTGGTGGATGACGAGCGCGTGGCGGAACAAACCTACGCCACCGCCCGCCGCATCGCTGCGGCGGCGCCGCTGGTCAACCGCTGGCACAAGCGCTTCGTGGGCCAGTTGCGCGAAGGACGCGCGTTAAGCGCGCAAGAGCGCAGCGAAGCCTACGAATGCTTCGGCACCGAGGACTACCGGCGCGGCCGCGAGGCCTTTGCCGCCAAGCGCATTCCCGAATTCATCGGCCGCTGATCCGGCCACCGACCCAAGACGGACCGCATATGACTCAAGCTGCATCCCCCCTTGCCGGCATCAAGATCCTGGATCTTTCGCAGATCATGGCCGGCCCGTACTGCACCATGGTGCTGGCCGACCTGGGCGCCGAGGTCATCAAGGTCGAGAAGACCGGCGCCGGCGACGACTCCCGCGAAATGGGTCCCTACGTGAACGGCGAATCCACCTGTTTCGCCCAGATCAATCGCAACAAGCAGGGCGTGGCGCTGAACCTGAAGGATCCCGAGGCGCGCGAGGTGCTGTACGAGCTGGCGCGCTGGGCCGACGTGGTGGTGGAGAACTACCGCGTGGGCGTGACCAAGTCGCTGGGCGTGGACTACGAAACGCTGTCGCGCATCAATCCGCGCCTGGTGTATTGCTCCATCTCCGGCTACGGCCATTCCGGACCCTACGCGGGCAAGGGCGGCTTCGACCTGGTGGCCCAGGGCATGAGCGGCATCATGAGCATGACGGGCGAGCCCGACGGGCGGCCCTTGAAGTCGGGCATCGCCATTTATGACGTGGGGGCGGGGCTGACCGCGGTCTACGCCATCCTGGCCGCCTGCATCCACCAGATGAAGACGGGCGAAGGCCAGCACATCGACATCGCGCTGGCCGAGTGCGGCTTGCCCTGGTTCGTCTGGGAAGCCGCCGCCTATTTCGCCGACGGCACGGTGCCGCAAGGCACCGGCAGCCGCCACCGCGTGTCGGCGCCATACCAGGCCTTCGGCACGCGCCAGGGCTTCATCATGATAGGCGCGGCCAACCAGCGCACCTGGGAGCGCCTGTGCGCGGACGTGCTGGAGCGGCCCGAACTGATCACCGATCCGCGCTTCATCACCAACTCCGACCGGCTGGCCAACATCGCCGAGCTGGAGCCGTTGCTGGAAGCCGAATTCGCGCGTGCCGACGCGGCTGAATGGATCGAGCGCTGCGAACGGGCCTCCGTGCCTTGCGGCCCGATCAACGATTTCGGCCAGGCCATGCAGGACCCGCATTACCTGGCGCGCGGCATGGTGCAGGAACTGGACCATCCCGCGCTGGGCAAGATGAAGACCATCGGCATTCCGACCAAGTTTTCCAAAACGCCCGGCGCCTTGCGCACGGCGGCGCCGCTGATGGGGCAGCACACGGACGAGGTGCTGCGCCGCTTCGGCGTGGCGGAAGACAGAATTGCAGGCATGCGCGCCCGAGGAGTCATCGCGTAGCAGGCAAACCGCAGCAGGCAGTATCGAAGTCGCATCCAAGCTCCAAGGGGACGCCGGCGCTATTGACGCCGGCGGCTATTCGAAGTTGAACAAAGATGTTCACGCCGCAAGGAACCTTCATGACACAGCCCATCCATCTTTCCCGCCGCGGCTTTATCGCGGCCAGCGCCGCGCTGGCCGCTTGCGCCGCCGCGCCCTCCCTGGTCCGGGCGCAGTCGGCCCAGCCGTTCCGCCTGGGGGCGCTCAATTCCATCACCGGCGTCGGCGGTCCCTACGGGCCGGCCATGCTGGAAGCCATCAAGATCGCCATCGATGAGGTCAACGCCGCCGGCGGCGCCGCCGGCCGCAAGATCCAGCTCTACGCCGAAGACGACCAGACCAAGCCCGACGCGGCCGTTCTGGCCGTGAAGAAGCTGATCGAGATCAACAAGGTCGAGGCGGTAGTCGGCATCTGGCCCTCGTCGGTGGGCCTGGCCGCCATGCCCATCACCAATGCCGCGGGCCTCATCACCATGAACACCTGCGGCGCGCCGGAAATGCTGACCGAGAACAAGCAGGGGCTGGCCTGGATGTTCCAGGCCTCCAACGCGGTGTTCGGCCGCGCCTTCGCGGAAGTGGCGCGCCAGCGCGGCTTCAAGCGGCCGGCGGTCATGGCCTTCAATAACTCCACGTTTGTGGGGCAGGCCAACTACTTCCGTGATGCCTGGCAGGAAAAGGGCGGACAGGTCAGCGCCTTCACCATCTACGAGCCCAACCAGACCACCTACCGCACCGAACTGACCAAGGTGCTGGCCTCCAAGCCCGACGTGATTTCGCTGAGCGCCTACCGGCCCGACGCCACCATCATCCTGAAGGAGTGGTTCCAGACCGGCCAGGACTGCAAGTTCATCATGCCGGGCTGGACCGCCAACGAAGACCTGGTGAAGGCGCTGGGCAAGGAGGCCACCGAAGGCATCATCTCGATCTCCAACGTCGCCGCCCACGAGCATCAGGCCTACAAGCACTTCGCCGCCGAATTCCGCAAGCGCACCAAGCGCGAACCGGACATCTTCGCGTCGCAGTCCTACGACATGGTGATCACGCTGGCGCTGGCGATCGAGGCGGCGGGGGCTGCCGCGGACGTGGCTGCCATCAACGGCAAGATCCGCGCCGTGACCGCGCAGGGCGGCGGCGAAAAGGTCAGCGGCTTCGCGCAAGGCCAGGCGCTGCTGCGCGCCGGCAAGCCGGTGGACTACGACGGCGCGTCCTCGCGCCTGGACTTCGGCAAGCAGGGCGAGACCGTGCCGGACTTTGGCGTCTTCGACATCCGCGACGGCAAGCTGGTGCTCAATGAAGTCATCGCCGGCAAAGTCTGACGATAAAAACACTAGGGGAACACAAGTATGGATGCAATCACCGTCATCAACGCCGCGATCAACGGCGTTGTGATCGGGATGCTGCTGGCCTTGCCGGCACTGGCGATCACGCTGGTGTTCGGCATCGCCCGCTTTCCCAACGCCGCCAGCGGCGACTACATGACGTTGGGCGCCTACGCCGCCGTCTTCACGCAGGCGCTGGCCGGCGGCTCGATGCTGGCGGGCGGCCTGGCCGCCGTCGCCGGCACCACCCTGGTCAGCCTGTTCTTCTATGCCTGGGTGTTCCGGCCGCTGGAGTCGCGCTCCAACGTGTCGCGCCTGATCGCGTCCATCGGCGTGGCGTTCGCGCTGCGCAGCACGATCACCTTCTTCGCCGGGCAGGACCAGTACACCTTCGACCTGCCGCTCACGCGCGCCTGGAATTTCGGCGGCGTGCGCATTTTGCCTACCGACCTGTACATCGTCGGCACGGCGGTGGCCGCGCTGGCGCTGGTGTTCGCCCTGATGCACATGACGCCCACCGGGCGGCGCATGCGGGCGGTGGCGGACAACCCCGAGCTGGCCGCGGCCAGCGGCATCCGCGGACGGCGCGTGATGATCACGCTGTGGAGCATCGCGGGCGCCTATTGCGGGCTGGGCGGCGTACTGCTGGGCATCAAGGCGGTGGTGATCCCCGAGCTGGGCTGGGAATTGCTGATGCCCATGTTCGCGGCCGTGATCCTGGGCGGCATCGGCAATCCGGTGGGCGCCATCGTCGGGATCATGGTGTTCAGCATTGCGCAGGAAGTCGCCAGCCTGGTGGTGGGACCTGCCTACAAGATCGTATTCGCCTTCGCGGTGCTGCTGTGCGTGCTGCTGCTGCGTCCCCAGGGCATCTTCGGCCGTCCGATGGCGGCGAGGTGAAATCATGGAAGCCTATCTGATTGCTATCGCCATCGGGATCCTGATCTACATGCTGCTGGCCTTCGGCCTGTCGCTGCACTACGGGTTCACCGGACTGATCAACTTCGGCCACGTCGGCTTCTTCGCCATCGGCGCCTACACCTCGGCCCTGCTGTCGCTCAAGGGCGTGCCCATACCCATCTCCATGGCGGCGGCCGCGGCGTTCGCGGCGCTGGCCGCGTGGCCGCTGGGCATGATCGCCTTGCGGCTGGGCAGCGACTACCTCGCCATCGTGACGCTGGGTTTCTCGGAGTCGGTGCGCATGATGCTGCAGACCGAGGAATGGCTGACGCGCGGGATGCACGGCCTGCCGGGCATCCCGCGGCTGTTCGCGGGCTGGGCCTCGCCGCAGACGGTGGACCTGTGGATCATGCTGTTGCTTCTGGCGGTCAACGCCGGCGCCTTGTTCCTCATCCACCTGGTGATACGCAGCCCGTTTGGCCGCGTGATCGAGGCGGTGCGGGACAACGAAGTCGCGGTGCGGGCGCTGGGCAAGGACCCGGCCCGCTTCAAGACCCGTTCGCTGATGCTGGGCGCGGGCCTGGCCGGCCTGGCGGGCGCCTTCCAGGCGCACTACCTGACCTTCATCAGCCCCGAGCAGTTCGTGCCGCTGATCACCTTCTACATCTGGATCGCCATCATCCTGGGCGGGGTGGGGCGCCTGAGCGGCGTGGTGGCCGGCACGGTGCTGCTGGTCGGATTCCTGGAAGGCTCGCGCTTCGTGCGCGACTTCGTCGGCGGCATCTCGGAGGTGCAGATGGCCAGCGTGCGCATCGGCGTCATCGGCCTGGCGCTCATCTGCGTGGTGCTTTACCGGCCCCAGGGCATTTTCGGCAACGCGGGCACTACGCGCAGGAGAAAGGCATGACGCTGCTTTGCATCAAAGGGCTGAGCGCCAGCTTCGGCGGCTTCAAGGCGCTGGACGACGTATCGCTGGAAGTGCGCAAGGGTGAAATGGTCGGGGTGATCGGCACCAACGGCGCGGGCAAGAGCACGCTGTTCTCGGTGGTCACGGGCTACATCCCGCCCAGTTCCGGGTCGGTGCGCTTCGCCGACGAGGACATCACGGGCGTGGCCGTGCACCAGCGCGTGCGCCGGGGCCTGGCGCGCACCTTCCAGGTGCCGCGCGAGTTCAGCCAGCTGACGGTCTTTGACAACATGATGGCGGCCGCGCCGGACCAGCGCGGCGAAAAGCTGGCGGCGCTGGTCTTCGCCCGCCGCGAAGTCGCCCGCGAAGAAGCGCGCAACGCGGAGCGGGTGCACGAGCTGCTGGCCTTCCTGAACCTGTCCCGGGTGGCGGACGAGCCCGCCGGCAAGTTGTCGGGCGGGCAGAAGAAGCTGCTGGAGCTGGGGCGGCTCTTGATGCTGGAGCCGCGCTGCATCCTGCTGGACGAGCCGTTCGCCGGGGTCAATCCGGTGCTGATCGAAGAGCTGTCGGCGCGCATCGTGGAACTGAACCAGCGCGGCCTGACCGTCGCCATCATCGAACACAACCTGGAAGAGCTGTCGCGCATCGTGCCGCGCATGTACGTCATGGACCGCGGCCGGGTCATCGCCGAAGGCACGCCCGACAGCGTGCTGGCCAATGAACAGGTGCGCGAAGCGTACATGGGGGGAGTGATATGAGCCAGCTCGTCATGCAAGGCCTGTCCGGGGGCTACGGCGAGGTCGATATCGTGTCCGGCATCGACATGCACGTGGCGCCGCGCGAGATCGTCACCATCGCCGGCACCAACGGCGCGGGCAAGTCCACGCTGGTCAAGGCGGTGATGGGTTTGTTGCCGCGCATCGCCGGCACCATGACCTTCGATGGCCGCGACCTGCTCGCGCTGCCGGTCGAGGAGCGCGTGCGCATCGGCATCTCATACGTGCCGCAGGTGCGCAACGTGTTCGGCGCGCTGACTGTGCTGGAAAACCTGCAGGTGGTGGAGCACGTGCAGGCGCGCGAAAAGCGCATCCGCGACATGTTCGACCTGTTTCCCGCGCTGGCCGGGCGGCGCAAGACCCATGCCGAGAACCTCTCCGGCGGCGAACGCCAGCAGCTGGCCTTTGCCCGCGCGCTGATGTCTTCGCCGCGCCTGATGGTGCTGGACGAACCGTCCGCCGCCTTGTCGCCGGCGCTGACCGAGCAGGTGTTCGCCGAAGTGCGGCGCTTGCCCCAGATCGGCGTGGGCGTGCTGATGGTGGAGCAGCGCGCGCGCCAGGCGCTGGCGTTCAGCGACCGCGGCTACATCCTGGATTCCGGCCGCATCGTGCTGACCGACACGGGGCAGGCGCTGCTGGCCAACCAGCACATGAGCGATCTGTACATAGGGCGGGGCGGCCATGCGGGCGCGGACCGTCCGCCCAGCGGCAGCGTTCCCGCTTGAAAGCGCCAGAGTCATCCCGCCGGCAGCCGCCGTCGCGGATGGCAAATCCATATTTCCATATCTCTTTGCAGGAGCCGTATCTTGCCTATTTCCGAAACCATGGTTTCCCCGGCGCCCGTTGCGCGCCGTCCGGCGCCTGGCGCCATCGCCGCTTTGACCGCCACCGAGGGCCTGGCCGCGCTGGAGCAGGGCAAGCTGACTTGCGAGGCCTGGGCGCGCGCCTGCCTGGAGCGCATCGAGGAGCGCAACGGCGGCGTCAAGGCCTGGGTCCGGGTCGACGCCGAGGGCGCGCTGGCCCGCGCCCGCGAATGGGACCGCCATGGCCGGCAGCGCGCGCTGGACGGCGTGCCGCTGGGCATCAAGGACACCATCGACACCGCGGCCATGCCCACCGAATTGGGCGACCCCGAGATCTTCCCCGGCCGCCAGCCCGAGGCCGATGCGCCCGTGGTGACGCAGGCGCAGGAGCTGGGCTTCAACGTGCTGGGCAAGAACACCGTGTCGCGCCACGCCATCATGCTGCCCGGGCCTGCGCGCAACCCGCATGACCTGACCCGCACGCCGGCCGCGTCCTCGGCTGGTTCGGCGGCGGCCGTCGCCGACTTCATGGCGCCGCTGTCCATCGGCACGCAGACGGCGGGCTCCATCCTGCGGCCATCAGCATTCTGCGGCGCGGTCGGCTTCAAGCCCACGCTGGACGCCATTCCCTACGTGGCGATCCGGCGCTATTCGCGGGTACTGGACGTGATCGGGCCGATCTCGCGTTCGGCCGACGACGCGGCCTTGTTCATGCGTGCGTTTACGGGCGATCCCCGGTTTGATCCGGCGTCCTCGTTGCGCAACGACTTCCGTCTGGGCGTGTGGCGCCCCAAGGATTGGGCCGACACCGAACCCTGCATGCGCGAGAGCTTCGAGGCCAATCTGCGCGCCTTGTCGACCGCCGGCGTCAAGGTCACAGAGCTGGTCATGCCGCCGGCCTTCGACACCATGGGCGAGGCGCAGGACGTGATCATGGCCTACGACCTGGCGCGCGAGTATGCCGCCATCAAGCGCGACCATGCGGCGCTGTGCGATCCCGGGCTGATCGAGTACCTGACGATGGGCGAGGGCCTGTCCGCGGCCGATTACGCCGGCGCGCTGGATGCCGCCGACGCCTGCCGCCGGGCGTTCTACGACGTTGCGCGCGAGGTCGACGCAGTGGCCATGCCGTCCACGCTGGGCGAGGCGCCGCTCGCCAGCTCGACCGGCAGCTCGGCCTTCATCCGCATCTGGTCGTTGCTGCACAACCCGTCCATCACCTTGCCGGTCGCGCGCGGCCCCAACGGGCTGCCGCTGGGCTTCCAGATGGTCGGCTTCGTAAAGGAAGATGCGCGGCTGCTGTACTGGGCGCGTTGCGCCGAGCGCATCCTGGGGTCGACCGCCCACCAGCCCTGACCGGCCCCAGGACAGGGTCAGGTCCGACGCGCGCCGCCGGGGCGCGGCGGACGCTTTGGCGCCTTCGGGCGCTTTTTTTGCGTCCGCCATTCGGGGTTTTCCCCAGCTATTCTCAGTATTCGGGAATAAAAAGCAGAGTTAGAGCCATAAATTGATAATCTGCGCTCCGTTAGCTTGGAGCCACATGTTGAAAGCGGATCTATCAGTCGGGGCAGGCGCGGATCGCGTGCTGTATGTGCTGGCCACCTTGGCCAGGCACGACGGCCCCCTTAGCATTGCCGCGTTGGCCGAGCAGACCGGCCTGGCGCAAAGCACCCTGTACCGCCAGGTGGCGCTGCTCAAGCGCTGGGGTTTTGTCGCCGAGCACGACGGTGAATACGGCCCCGGCCCGCTATGCGTGCAGCTGGCCTGGGGCTTTGACCAGTCCTCGTTCCTGATCCATGAAGCGCAGCCCGACATGGCCGCGCTGGCCGCCGCCTCCGGCGAGACCATAGGCCTGCTGGTGGCGGTCAAGGACCAGGCGGTCTGCCTGGACATGATCGAAAGCCAGCATCCGCTGCGCTGTTCCTTCACCAAGGGGCGCGGCCTGCCGCTGGCGCGCGGCGCGTCGGCCAAGTCGCTGCTGGCCTTCATGCCGCTGGCCCGGCAGCAGGCCGCGCTGGCTTATCTGGCGGCCGAGGCCGACGTGGACGCCGGCCGGTTGGGCCACGAGCTGGAAGCCATCCGCGCCCAGGGTTATGCCGTCACCGACAGCGAAGTCGATGCCGGCGTCTGGGGTGTCAGCGTCCCCATTTTTCAACGCGCCAATCAGGCCGTGGCCTCGATCACGCTGATGGCGCCATCGACCCGGGCCGCCCAGCGGCCCGAGGCATTGACCGAAATGACCGTGGCCGCGGCCCGGCGCATCTCGGCGAAGTTGCAGGTTCATTGAAACAGCCTTCTTCCATTCCACGCCGTACCCATACCCACCCGACCGCCGTATCCCCATTCCATAGAGGACCCACCATGACCACTCGCCGCACACTGCTGACCGCCGCCCTGACGCTGGGCCTCGCCTGGAGCGCCGGTCCGGCGTTCGCCCAGGAAACCATCCGCGCCGTCACCGACGCGACCTTCCCGCCGATGGAGTTCGTCAAGGACGGCAAGCGCACCGGGTTCGACATCGAACTGGTGGAAGCGCTGGCCGGCGCCATGGGCAAGAAGGTCGAGTGGATCGACATCGACTTCAAGGGCCTGATTCCCGCGCTGCAGGCCGGCCGCGCCGATATCGCCGTGTCCGCCATCTACATCACGCCCGAGCGCGCCAAGGTGGTGGACTTCACCGATCCCTACTACGCGGGCGGCCTGGTCGTGATGACCAAGAAGGACGGCCCGGTCAAGACGCTGAAGGACCTGGACGGCCGCAAGGTCTCGGTGCAGGTCGGCACCAAGTCGGTCAACTACCTGAAGGAACACTACCCGGCGGTGCAGCGCGTGGAAGTCGAGAAGAACCAGGAAATGTTCAACCTGGTGCAGATCGGCCGCGCCGAAGCCGCCGTGACCGGCAAGCCCGCCGCCAAGCTGTTCGCCCAGAGCACGCCGGACCTGACGGTGCTGAACGACCAGATCACCACCGAGGACTACGGCATCGCCGTGCCCAAGAACAAGCCCGAGCTGACCCGTGAACTGAACGCCGCGCTGCAGAAGCTCAAGGCCGACGGCAGCTACCAGGCCATCGTCAACAAGTGGTTCGAGGCCCCCGCGAAATGAACCTGGATTTTTCTCCCGTCTTTGCCGACTTCGGCGCGCTGATCAATGGCGCCGTGGTCACCGTCGAGGTGACCGCGGGCGCCTTGCTGCTGGCCTGCGTCATCGGCCTGCTGGTGGGCGTGGGGCGCCTGAACCCCAAGCGCTACGTCATCTACAACCTGTGCAGCGTCTACCTGCTGCTGTTCCGCGGCACGCCGCTGCTGGTGCAGCTGTTCATCTGGTTCTTCGGCCTGCCGCATTTCGGCATCACCCTGCCGGCGTTCGCCTGCGGCGTGCTGGGGCTGGGCATGTATTCCGGCGCCTACGTGTCCGAAATCGTGCGCGGCGCGATCCAGTCGGTGGACCGCGGCCAGACCGAAGCGGCGCGCTCGCTGGGCATGTCGTCCGGCCAGGCCATGCGCATCATCGTGCTGCCGCAGGCGGTGGTGCGCATGATCCCGCCGCTGGGCAATGAATTCATCGCGCTGATCAAGAACTCGGCCCTGGTGTCGCTCTTGACGATCCACGACCTGATGCATGAAGGCCAGAAGATCATCAGCGTGTCCTATCGCTCGCTGGAAACCTATCTGGTGGTGGCGCTGATTTATCTGATCCTGACCACGGCCACCATGCTGGTGCTGCGCAAGGTTGAACACCGCCTGCGCGCGGGAGGGATGGTGCAATGAACTCCGCAATGAACTCCGCTACGACCCGGGCCGCGGACCCGCAAGAAATGATCCGCATCCGCGGCCTGCGCAAGTCCTATGGCGACCACGAAGTCCTGCGCGGCATCGACTTCGACGTGCTGCCGTCCCAGGTGGTGGTGGTGATCGGGCCCAGCGGTTCGGGCAAGAGCACCTTGCTGCGCTGCTGCAACGGGCTGGAAGTGGCGCAGACCGGCACCATCGACATCTGCGGCCAGACCTTGCTGGACCACGGCAAGCTGTTGCCCGAGGCCGAGCTCAACCAGCTGCGCATGCAGGTGGGCATGGTGTTCCAGGGCTTCAACCTGTTCCCGCACCTGTCGGTGCTGGACAACGTGACGGTCGGTCCGCGCAAGCTGCGCGGCATGGGCCGCGAAGAAGCCCACGCGCTGGCGGCGGACCTGCTGGACAAGGTCGGCCTGGGCCAGAAGATGTCGGCCATGCCGGCCAGCCTGTCCGGCGGGCAGAAGCAGCGCGTCGCCATCGCGCGCGCGCTGGCCATGCAGCCCAAGGTCATGCTGTTCGACGAGCCCACCTCGGCGCTGGACCCGGAGCTGGTGGGTGAAGTGCTGCAGGTCATGAAGCTGCTGGCCAAGGAAGGCATGACCATGATGGTGGTCACGCACGAAATGGGTTTCGCCCGCGACGTGGCCGACGTGGTGGCGGTGATGGACGGCGGCGTGATCCTGGAATCCGGCTCGCCCGACGTGATCTTCACCCAACCGCGGGAGCCGCGCACCCGCGAGTTCCTGCAGGCGGTGCTGAACGCGGGGCAGGGGGCGGCATGAGCGTGGCGCAATTCGACCGAAGCTTGTGGAAGGCCCGCGACGACAGCGCCGAACAAGGCGACACGCGCCGCCTGGCGCATATCGTCGAAGCGGCCGCCGGCCAAGCCCGCAAAGGCGAGGCGGTGCTGCTGGGCTTTGCCTGCGACGCCGGCGTGGCCCGCAACCAGGGCCGCATCGGCGCGGCTGAAGGCCCGTCGGCCATCCGCAAGTTCCTGGCGGGCCTGCCGGCCCACGGCCTCACGCGCCTGCTGGACGCGGGCGACGTGGCCTGCGAAGGCGACCGGCTCGAAGACGCCCAGGAACAGCTGGGCCTGCGCGTGGCGGAACTGATGGAGCAGGGCGCCCGCCCGCTGGTGCTGGGCGGCGGCCACGAGATCGCCTGGGGCAGCTTCCAGGGGCTGGCGCGCTGGCTGGACGCCCGCGGCGACACGGAGCCCGTGCTGGTGCTGAACCTGGACGCGCACTTCGACCTGCGCACCGGACGGCCCGGCAGCTCCGGCACGCCGTTCGACCAGATTTCGCGCTATTGCGAGGAACGCGGGCGGGCCCTGCAATACGCCTGCCTGGGCGTATCGCGGCTGGCCAACACGCCGGCGCTGTATGCGCGCGCCGCTGAAGTCGGCGCCGTCTGGGTCGAGGACCGCGACATGCAGGAGCGCCACCTGGCGGCGCGCCTGGCCAACGTCGACGCCTTGCTGGCCCGGGCGCGCCACGTCTACCTGACCATCGACCTGGACGTGCTGCCCGCGGCGGTCATGCCCGGGGTATCGGCGCCGGCGCCCTATGGGGTGCCGCTGCCGGTGATCGAGGAAATCGTGCTGCGGGTCAAGGCCAGCGGCAAGCTGCGCCTGGCCGACATGGCGGAGTTCAACCCGCGTTTCGACCAGGACGGCCATGGCGCGCGGGCGGCCGCCCGCCTGGCCTGGCAGTTGTTGAACGATTGAGCGGACCGGCGCCTCATCCTTCGGATGTGGGCAGGATCGGGCGGGGCGGTTTCCTGGGAGGAAACCGCCCCGTTTTTCATCCCCCTTATGGCGGGCGGCAGGGCTTGCGGCTTATGGCTGGCAGGCTGGACGCTGCCGATTTGGCGGCTTAGGATAAGGGCAGCATCAGGCTTGGGTTTGCGGCCCGTTCAACCGCCGCAACAGTTATATGTCCCTAATTAAAATATTTTCGTTTTAAATGGGGACGCTATAACTTTCGTGGATAAAATGGCGCAACTTTGTCAGGAGAGCCAGCTCATGTCTCAAACTCCCACCCACGCATTGCCGTCTTATCTGAACGCCGAGGACCTCGGTCCCTGGGGCAACTACCTGCAACAAGTCGACCGGGTCACCCCGTATCTTGGTTCGCTGGCGCGTTGGGTCGAGACCCTGAAGCGCCCGAAGCGTTCCCTGATCGTCGACGTGCCGATCGAACTCGACAACGGCAGCATCGCCCACTTCGAGGGCTACCGCGTCCAGCACAACACCTCGCGCGGCCCCGGCAAGGGCGGCGTGCGTTTCCACCAGGACGTCACGCTCTCCGAAGTGATGGCGCTGGCGGCCTGGATGTCGATCAAGAACGCCGCGGTGAACCTGCCCTACGGCGGCGCCAAGGGCGGCGTGCGCGTCGATCCGCGCAAGCTGTCGGCCTCCGAACTCGAGCGCATGACGCGCCGCTACACCTCGGAAATCGGCGTCATCATCGGACCGTCCAAGGACATCCCGGCGCCCGACGTGAACACCAACGCCCAGACCATGGCCTGGATGATGGACACGTACTCCATGAACGAAGGCGCCACCGCCACGGGCGTGGTCACCGGCAAGCCGATCGCGCTGGGCGGCAGCCTGGGCCGCGTCGAGGCCACCGGCCGCGGCGTGTTCGTGGTGGGCTGCGAAGCCGCGCGCGACCTCAACATCGACGTGTCCAAGGCGCGCGTGGTGGTGCAGGGCTTCGGCAACGTGGGCGGCACCGCCGCCCGTCTGTTCCATGAAGCCGGCGCCAAGGTCATCGCCGCGCAGGACCACACCGGCACCGTCCACAATCCGGCGGGCCTGGACGTGCACAAGCTGCTGTCCTATGTGTCGCAGCATGGCGGCGTGGGCGGCTTCTCCGGCGGCCAGGCCATGGACAAGGCTGAATTCTGGACGCTGGAAACCGAATTCCTGATCCCGGCCGCCCTGGAAAGCCAGATCACCGCCGACAACGCCGCCAAGGTGCGCGCGAAGATCGTGGTGGAAGGCGCCAACGGCCCGACCACGCCGGAAGCGGACGACATCCTGGCCGAACACGGCGTGTACGTGGTGCCGGACGTGCTGGCCAACGCCGGCGGCGTGACGGTCAGCTACTTCGAATGGGTGCAGGACTTCTCCAGCTTCTTCTGGAGCGAGGACGAGATCAACCAGCGCCTGGAGCGCCTGATGCGCGAAGCCTACGCGTCGGTGTCGCAAGTGGCCAAGGAACACAAGGTCACGCTGCGCACGGCGGCGTTCATCGTCGCTTGCACGCGCATCCTGCAAGCGCGCCAGGTGCGCGGCCTGTACCCCTGATACCGGATACGGCGGGGCGTCCCCGGACGCCGCGCCGAGGAGGGCAGGGAGACAAAAACGGAAATCGCCCCGCAAGGGGCGATTTCCATTTGCGCGTCCGCAAGCGCAACGCGCACGAATAGCACACCGGTATTGCAGGCTTGCGGGCGCCGCGCGATGGCATGCGGGATGTCGGCGGTGCGCCACATCCCGGGCGCTTTTTTGCAGCCTAGGGATTTTCCCAGCTTGCGTAACCAGAACTGACACATTGCGTCCCTAGAATTCGTTCCTGCCATGCGCCGAGCGCGCCGCACGCGATGCGTGCCAGCCCGGATGCGCATGTCTGTTCAATCAATGGGAATTTGCAATGAAAAAGACTTTGTTCGTCACCGCGATGCTGGCTGCCTTCGGCGCAACGGCGCAAGCGGAAACCTCGGTGACGCTCTACGGCCTGATCGATACGGGTATCGGCTACCAGCGCATCAAGGGCGACGGTTACCATGAGTCCAAGGTTGGCATGGTCAATGGCGTGTCCAGCGGTTCGCGCTGGGGCCTGCGCGGCGCCGAGGACCTGGGCGACGGCCTGAGCGCCGTGTTCACGCTGGAAAGCGGCTTCAACTCGGCCAACGGCACGTCGGGCCAGAACAGCCGCCTGTTCGGCCGCCAAGCCACCATCGGCCTGAAGAGCACCTCGTGGGGCCTTCTGGAACTGGGCCGTCAGACCAACATCGCCTCGAAGTACTTCGCCGCGATCGATCCGTTCGGCGGCAGCTACGGCCAGGCCAACGTCGGCGTGGCCTTCAGCGCCGCCAACACGGTCCGCTACGACAACATGGTGCAGTACTCGACGCCGTCGTTCAGCGGCCTGCAGTTCGGCATCGGCTACTCGTTCAACGCCTCCGACACGACTTCCACGCAGACCGGCTTCAAGACCGCCGACAACACCCGCGCCATCACCACCGGCCTGCGCTATGTCAGCGGCCCGGTGAATGTGGCGCTGACGTATGACCAGCTGAACCCGGCGAACCAGTTGAACGCCGACGCCACGCCCAAGTCGTGGATGATCGGCGGTTCGTACGATTTCGAAGTGCTGAAGCTGGCGCTGGCCTACGGCCAGACGCGTGACGGCTGGTTCACCGGCCAGGGCGCCAATGCCTTCGGCAGCGGCAGCCCCACGGCCAAGGGTTTTGGCACCAACGTTGCGGTGTCGGGCTTCAAGGCCAATTCCTACCTGGTGGGCCTGAGCGTGCCGATCGGCGGCGCCAGCAACCTCCTGGCGTCGTGGCAGCGCGCCGACACGGACAGCACCAAGCTGACCGGCGACGACGCCACCATGAACATCTACAGCCTGGGCTACACCTACAACCTGTCCAAGCGCACCAACCTGTACGCCTTGGGTTCGTATGCCACCAACTTCGCGTTCACCGACGGCGTGAAGAGCACGGTTGCCATGGTGGGCGTGCGTCACCGCTTCTAAGACGAGAGGCGCGCAAGGGCGGCGCGTGGACGCCGCCCTGCCGCCGCGGTTGCACTGAGCGGACTGGGCGTCTTACCCGGCCACAGACGCGAAAAAAGCGGCCACCTCCCTAGCTCCATCCTCAGTCCGCTCAACCGAACCCCGGTTCGCTGCCGCAGGGAGCGCCCGCGCAGGCCGCGGGCGCTTCCGGGGGCGGCCTACGAAGCCGGCAGCAGTTCCGGCTTCAGGATCCCGCGCAGTTCCGCATAGGGAATGCTCAGCTCGGGTTCGCCGTGCGAATACGGCGCGATGGAATAGGCGTCGTACTTGACCACGATGCCGTCGCGCGTCAGCGCGTAGTTGTCGCTTTCCTGGAACGGCCACATCTTGTTGTAGGCCGCCGGATCGCGGCGCGCGTCCGGATTGCCGGCCAGCCACTTGGCGTGCGCCTGGCGCAGCGCCGCCACGTATTGCGGATGGCGCCCCGGTATCAAGGCTTCTTCCAGGCTCATCACGCGGCCGCGGCTGCGTTCCCAGTTCAGGTACTGGGTGGCCGGAATGCCGTGCGCGGCGCCGGTGATGAATTGTTCGGTGTGCAGTTCCACGGCCACGACGTCACCCACCGTGTCCTTCACGCTGGCCTTGAAATAGGTGGCGTCGCGCGGACGCGCGACCGACCAGAAATACTGCGTGTATTCGGACAGCGTGTCGTAAGGGCCGCGGCGGTTGGCGTCGGTGCCGGTCATGTAGGCCAGCACGTGGTCCACCAGCGCGGTCAGCTTGGGTATGCCCGGAAACGCGACGCTGTCGATTTCGATGCGGGGGCAATCGCCCTCGCAGCCCGGTTTGCTGGATGCCCACTTGATGCGCTCGGTGGACAGGTCGCCGACTTTTTCCGGCGTGGACGCCGAGGCCGGCGCCTGCGTGGCCAGGGTGATGTCGGCGGGCGGCGTGCTGCCGCAGCCCGCCAGCGCCAGCAGGGCCGCGCCCAGGATGAGACCGCTTATCGCGCCTTGCGGCGTGAATGTGCGACGCATTGAAACTACCTCCAGAAAATCGGGGCGCGGCCGTTCAGGGCACCACGCCGGTCCATTCGGGCGTGGAGAACTTCTCGGCCGCCTGCGCTTGCGCGCGCGCCAGCGTGTCGCTGCCTATCTGCCCGGGGGTGAGACGGTGCAGGCCGGCAAAAGTTTCCACCATGCGGTCAATGATCACTTCCCGCGCCAGCCCGGTCTGGGTGCGCAAGGGATCGACGCGCTTCTTGGCGCTGGTGGTGCCTTTGTCCGACAGTTTTTCGCGGCCGATGCGCAGGACCTCGACCATTTTATCCGCGTCGATGTCGTAGGACATGGTGACGTGGTGCAGCACCGCGCCGCCGCGGCGGGCCTGCGCCGCGCCGCCGATCTTGCCGATGTCCGAGGCGATGTCGTTGAGCGGCTGGTACCAGGCCTTGATGCCCAGGCCCTGCAAGGCGGTCAGCACCCAGGCGTCCAGGAAGGCGTAGGACTCCTGGAAGCTCATGCCGTGCACCAGCGCCTGCGGGGCGCTGAG
>NZ_JAOCAT010000003.1:0-283473 GCF_029839485.1 Achromobacter sp. GD03932 | reverse complement strand
CCGCACCAAGCGCCCACACTTATCGGTTGTTTAATTGTTAAAGAGCGGTATTGCTAAATTCTGTACTACTTACTGCCTGCTCGCTTTGCTACGCCGCTTTCGCTGGCGCCGCGTTGTTTGCAGCAGAGAAACGAGATTATGAAGAAGTTTTTTTCGCTTGTCAAGTCAGCGTCACATACTGCGTTTCGCTTTCTTGCTTGCGACCCCTTCAGGCCCGCCTCTCTTAGCAGCTATCGAAATATCAGGGTTAACCCTAAGTTTTCGGCAACTGCCAAGCCCAAGACTATAACACGATTTTTGCAGATTGCGCAACCGGCTTTTGCCTAACTTGCTGCAATCCTTGCAATAACCGCGCGGCGTTCATTTCTGACTGCTTTGCGGCAGGCCTGGCTCGAATCTTCTTGCCCGACCTGTTGTGCTTGCTTGGCTTCGCGTTTCAGAACTGTCCGAACTGCGAAGGAGCGAGACTATAGCACAGTTTTTTCGCGTGGCGCAAAACGGCGAACCCGTGGACCTGCACCGCTGCCATCGCCGCCTCTCCCCTATATATAGTGGTGATTCCCGCGGTTGCCCCATATAGATAGTTGTCTCGTCCACCTTGCCCTACGTTTACTATTCGCCTGTACGCCGCACCTTACTGGAGACGAACACGCTATGCCCCCAGCCATCGCCCTGAGCGAAGATATCCTGATCAATGTCACCCCCTTCGAAACCCGCGTTGCGCTGGTGGAACAAGGTTCGGTACAGGAGCTGCACGTGGAACGCAGCATCCAGCGGGGCCATGTCGGTAATATTTATCTGGGGCGGGTGGTCCGCGTACTGCCGGGCATGCAGAGCGCCTTCATCGATATCGGACTGGAGCGTGCCGCTTTCATTCACATTGCCGACCTGCGCGAGAACCGCGGTGAAAGAAGCCAGGGACTGACTCCCACTCCGATCGAAAAGCTGTTATTCGAGGGACAGACCATCATGGTTCAGGTGGTCAAGGATCCCCTGGGCACCAAGGGCGCACGGCTTTCCACCCAGATCAGCATGGCCGGCCGGATGCTGGTTTACCTGCCCCACGATCCGCATATCGGCATTTCACAGAAGATCGACGACGAATCCGAGCGCATCCAGCTGCGCGAACGCCTGCAGGCCTTGATGCCGGCAGAGGAAAAAGGCGGCTTCATCGTCCGCACACAGGCCGAAGGCGCCAACGACGAGGAACTGACTGCCGACCTGGAGTATCTGCGCAAACTGTGGACCAGCGTCCAGGCGGCGGCTCGCACCCAGCCCGCCCCCGCCCTGCTGCACCAGGATCTGACCCTGGCGCAGCGCGTGCTGCGCGACATGGTGGGCCCGAACACCGGCACCATTCTTGTGGATTCCCGCACGACCAGCGCCGCGATGCTGGAATGGGCGCGCATCTATACGCCCTCGGTCGTGGGCCGCATCCAGCACTACAGCGGGGAGCGCCCCCTGTTCGACACCGCCAACGTGGACGATGAGATTGCCCGGGCGCTATCTCGACGGGTGGACCTGAAGTCGGGCGGCTATCTGATCATCGACCAGACCGAGGCGCTGACCACGGTCGACGTCAATACCGGCGGTTTCGTGGGCGGCCGCAATTTCGATGACACCATCTTCAAGACCAACCTGGAAGCGGCCCAGGCCATCGCGCGCCAGCTGCGGCTGCGCAACCTGGGCGGCATCGTCATCCTGGACTTCATCGACATGGAGGAACAGGAACACCGCGAAACGGTGCTGGCCGAACTGAAGAAGGCGCTGTCGCGCGACCGCACCCGCATGACCGTCAACGGCTTTACGCAGCTGGGCCTGGTGGAAATGACGCGCAAGCGCACCCGCGACTCGCTGGCGCATCAGTTGTGCGAGCCCTGCCCCATGTGCGAGGCGCGGGGCAACGTGCGCACGCCGCGCACCGTCTGCTATGAAATCCTGCGCGAAATCCTGCGCGAGGCGCGGCAATTCAATCCCAAGGAATTCCGCATCCTCGCCTCGCAAGAGGTGGTCGACCTGTTCCTCGAAGAAGAAAGCCAGCATCTGGCGATGCTGGGCGACTTCGTGGGCAAGCGCATTTCGCTGGAAGTGGAAGGCGCGTACTCTCAAGAACAGTACGACATCATCCTGGTCTGATTTCAGGAAATCCTGTCCGTGGTTCCGACGAATTCCAAGGGGCAATAAAAGCCCCCATGGAACTGGGCGGCGATGGGATCCTCGGGGATGTTTTGAGCCAGGATTTCCGGGGCGAACACCTCGGAATCGTCCTGCGGCGCATAGCCCAGGAATTTCGCGTTGGAATTGTCCCAGCGGTTGCGCAGGTTGTTCGACACCCCGTAGACCACCGTAAAATGGTAGGACGCGTGTTCGACGCAGCGCGCCGTCAATTGCGCCATGTCGCGGTGGCTGATCCAGGTCAACAGCTGGCGGGCCTCGCTCGGGCGGTCGGGCGTACGGAACGTCCCGATCCGCAGGCAGGCGACTGACATGCCGTACTTGTCGGCGTACATCCGGCCCAGGGCCTCGCCGAACACCTTCGAGACGCCATACAGCGAGTCGGGCCGGGGCTGCACGGTGTCATCGAGGAATTTTTCCCGGCGGTGATAGCCGATAGCGTGATTCGAGCTGGCAAAGACCACCCGGCGCACGTTCTGACGCCGGGCCGCCTCGAATACGTTGTAGCAACCCTCGATATTCATGGGCAGGATTTTTTCCCAGACATCGGCGCCGGGGATACCGGCCAGATGGATGACGCAGTCAATACCCTCCATGCAGCGCTCCAGGGACTCGATGTCCCGGACGTCCATCGCGCAGATTTCCTCGCCGGCCTGCGCCGGTTCCTGCGGTGCGATGTCCGCCAAGCGCAGCAAGGCGTACCGGCCGCGCAGATGCGTGCGCAGGCAAAGGCCTATGTTTCCGGCCGCTCCGGTAATCAACACGCGCAGGTTTTCGGGTTGGTTGAAGGGTGTCATCAATCTGTCCAGTTTCTCTTGAATAGGAAAGCGCCGGGGCCGATGCCGTTTGCGCCGGTTACTGCTTCTGCTTGGCGGCGATCAGCGCGTCATAAAGCGCCTGGCCATTGGGCGCTTCGCCGACGAGCTTTTTCACGACCGGCCGCGTGGCCTGCACCATGGAATCGAGATTGCTGGGATAGACGATGGACACGCCCTTTTGCTCCATCGTTTTCATACCCTCGTCGTAGACCTTCTTGTAATAGTCGCGCGCATAGGCCATGGCCTCGTCCGCCGACTCCTTGATCATTTTCTGTTCCGCGGGCGAGAAGCGGTCCCAGCGGTCCTTGGACATGAGCAGCAGCGCTGGATGGATATTGACGTGCGTCATGTTGAAGTACTTGGAGACTTCGATGAATTTATCCGAGACGAACTGGTCCGGCGTCGTCTCGCCGCCATCGAGCACCTTCTGCTGCAGGGCCAGATACAGTTCCGAATAGGCCATGGGAGTGGCTTGCGCCCCCAGGGCCTTGTAGCTTTCGACATAGCCCGGCGACTGGATGACGCGGATCTTCATGCCTTTCAGGTCTTCGGCCGAATTGACGGGCCGGTTGCCGAAAACGTTGCGTTCGATCGCCGAAAACCAGCCCAGGCCAACCAGGCCGTACTTGGGCAGGACTTCCATGAATTTGTCGCCAGCCGGCCCGTTGAGGATCTGGTTGGCCTGGTCGACGCTGTCGAACAGGAACGGCGAGTCAAAGACCAGGAATTCCTTGACGATACCGTTCAAGGTCGGTTGGCCCGTGATGACCAGGTCGGTAGCCCCGGCCACCGCGCCCTGGATCATGGTCAGTTCGCCGCCCAGCTGCGAATGCGGAAACACGGAAATCGTGATTTTCCCGTTCGACTTCGCCTTCAGCACTTCGGCGAATTTCTGCGCGCCTACGTGGAACGGGCTGTCCGTCGTGAGCGTATGCCCGACGTCCATGTTCAGCGCATGCGACGGCGTGGCAAACATGAGTGCGCTCAGGACGCCGGCGCCAAACATCTTCTTGAATAGCTTCACTTCCATCTCCTCGGTTTTCCAGCCACCCACAGGACGCTGTCCTCGGGCAGCCGATTTAGTTCTTATAAGAAAAAGGTACTAATGGCGGGCACGTAAGAAATAATCAGGACATCGAGCACCAGGACGGCGAGGAAAATGACCAGATACTTCGCCAACTGGTGCATTTTCAACTGGGCGACTTCGCACACCACGAACAGGTTCACGCCGACCGGAGGCGTCACCATGCCGACCGCCAGGTTGGTGATGACGATCATGCCGAAGTGGATGGGATCGATGCCGAAGGTGACGCTGATGGGCGCCAGGATGGGCACGATGATGAGGATCGCCGCCAATGCCTCGATGAACATGCCGACCAGGAACAGCATGACGTTCACCAGCAGCAGGAACACGATCGGATTGGTCGTCACCGACCCGAGCATCGCAGCGACCTGCTGCGGCACCTGATTGATCGTCAGCAGGTAGGCGAACACGGCCGCGAACGCCACGATCAGCAGGATGATGGAGGACATCACCGCGGAGCGCGCGAAAATACCGAGCAGATCCTTGACCGTTATTTCCTTGTAGACGAACAGCCCAAGCGCGAGGCCGTACAACACGGCGATGCAGGAGGCTTCCGTCGCGGTAAACAACCCGCCGTAGATCCCGCCCAGGATGATGACCGGCATCATCAACGCCAGCGTCGCATCCTTCAGGGCGACCAGGACACCCTTGAGCCATCCGGTGAAGCTCACCGCGGTGACTGCGTCAAAGCCCTGGAAACGGGCAACCAGGCAGACCGTAAGGATCAGCGACACGGTGATCAGCAGACCCGGCAGGATGCCCGCGAGAAATAGCGAGCCGACCGACACGTTCGCCGTCAGCGCATACACGATCATGGGGATCGAGGGCGGGATGATCGCCCCCAGCTCGCCGGAGGATGCGGCAATGGAAGCCGCGAACGACCTGGGGTAGCCCTTCTTTTCCATTTCCGGGATCAGCACGGAGCCGATCGCGGCGGTAGTTGCGGACGAGGAACCCGAAACCGTCGCAAACAGCAGCGAGGTCAGCACCGCGACCGCACCCAGCCCGCCGCGGATCCAGCCGACGAAGGCATTGGCCAGTTGCACCAGCCGGGCAGCGACACCGCCCGAGGACATCAGATGCCCGGCCAGGATGAAGAATGGAACGGCCATCAGGCTGAACGAATCGAGCGACTGAAACGCCATCTGGGCCACGATCAGCAGCGAGCGGTCGCCCGCCTGCAGGGCAAACGCGGCGGACATGCCCAAGGCGGTGACGATGGGCGCGCCGATTATCAGGATCGCCGTAAACGATAAGAACAGAACCGGGATCACAGCGCCCCTCCTTCACTATTTTGCATGGCGGCGGCGGCTCTTTCCGTCTCTCCGACCGGCTGCGATGCTTCGACACTCATCAATTCCTTGACGACATGCGCGAAGGTATTCAGGCTCATCAGCACACAACCGATGAACATGAACACATAGATGTACGCCATGGGCATTTCCATCGCGGGCGACGTCTGCCTCATGCCAAGCTCGATCAATCTGATCGACTTCCAGGCCAGCAGCACGGCCAGCATCAAGGTCAGGATATGGGCGACAACGCGCAGCCAGCGCGCGACCGACTCAGGCACCATGCCGATGAAGGCATCGACGCCGATCAGGCGCAGGCGGTAGGTGGCGACCGCGCCGCCAATGAAGACGCTGCCGACCATCATGAAACGGCCCAATTCTTCCGCCCAGGGCGTGGAAAATGGAATGCCGGTATAGGTGTAAAGCAGCCGTACAAATACAGAAATTGAAATCGCCAGGACCATTCCTATAAGAAACAGTCCGGCGCACTTTTCAGCCGCGGCATTTATCGAATCCATTATTCGCTGCAGCGTTTGAAGCCTCTGGTGTGAGGCACAATACCCGGCCATGCTGAGCCCTCCCTCTTTGTCTCATTTATTTATTCGCCGCCTTTTTGAGCCAGGCGTTCGATAGGAAATATACTCAGCGGCATGCGATTCGTAAAATTCAAATAACGGAACATTCTTTTCAAAAAAAACGATCGTAGTGCCCTCGCGTCTTGATTCGGAGTTTCGATAATGTTGAGTGATCTCAAGCAGTTACGCGCTTTCCTCACGATCGCGCGTTTAGGCAACTTCACCAGGACGGCTCACGAACTGAATATTTCGCAGTCGGCGCTGACCATACAGATCCAGCAGCTCGAGTCCCATCTGCGCACGCGGCTGTTCGACCGCAACCACCGCAGCGTCAGCCTGACGCCGCGGGGCCAGGAGCTCTATCCGAGGATCGAAAAACTGGTGGTTGAAATCGAAGACCTGGTGACCCAGGCCCGCGACACCAGCGACCGGGAACGCGGCACGGTGACCGTTGCCGTGCTGCCCTCCCTGGCCGCCGGCCTCTTGCCGCAGGCGATCCACAGGCTGAACCGCGACTACCCGCGGATCACCGTCTGCGTGCGGGACACCGTGGCCTCCCGCGTCAACGACATGACGCGCAGCGGCGAGGTCGATTTTGGTATCGGCAGTCCGATCAAGCGCGATCAGGAGCTGGTCTGGGAGCAACTGGTGACCGACCGCTTTTGCGCCTACATGGCGCATGACTATCCCTGGGCCGCGCCGGACACCGTGACGCTCAAGGATCTGGCCGAGCATCCGTTGATATTGCCGGTGCGGGAGAGCAGCATCCGCACGCATATCGAGGCGGCAGCCGACAAATTGAAAATCTCGCTGCCGGCGGCCTATGAGGTCGTCTACAACTCGACCGTGCTGGCGATGGCGGCGCAAGGATTGGGCGTCGCCATTCTTTCTGAACTGGCTGCCCGCGAAGGCGATACCAACCGCCTGCGTTGCGTTTCCATCAGCAGTCCGCCGTTATATCGGCACATCGGCATCCTGCGGCGCGCGGGCCGCTCGCTGTCGCGGTCGGCGGAACTGCTGACCGCGGCATTGCGGGAAATCGCCGTCCAGGAATAACTGGAACACGCGCGCACGCGTAACAGGTAGCGGGCGCGACTTCACTTCATTATGTGTGGATTTTGTGTCTTAAAGATTCGATTGCAAACAATTCTGAAAGCGATGGCGGCAAGGAAGGCGACCCGATAAGCTGCGGGCGCCTTCAGGGTATACCCTGAAAATTTCTTTCTTTCGCTTTTAGGAGTTCGATGCGATGAAGTCCCTATTCCGTCCGTTCCTCGTCTTGGCCGCAGCGCTGCCGTTGATGCTGGCCGCTTGCGGCAACAAGGAACCCGAACAGCGTGCCGCGTTCACGCAGTTCCTGCAGACCCGCATCGTCGACAAGCCCGGCGTGCGCGTCCCGCAGTTGACGGATGAAGAGAAGAAGTCCTTCGGCGACTACGCCGCGCAATATGCGGTGATCACCGACTTCAATGCGGGCATGGATGCTTCGGTGAAGCCCTTGTCGGGCATCATGCAGAAAGGCTCCATGCGTTCGCTGAACGATATCGTGACGCGTCGCGACGACCTCAAGACCGTGCAAACCTCGCTCAATGAAATGGGCGCGGCGTTGAAGGAACAGCAGGCCAAGGCCGACGCCGCGCGCGCTCAGCTCAAGCAGCCGGAAGACCTGAAGGCGGTGTACGACAAGGCCTACGAGAAGACCGTGAGCCTGCCAGCCGACACCTTCCGCGACGTGCTGCCGCAGCTGAACGCAACCTTCGACAGCAGCCTGAAGATCGCCGACTACGTTGCCGCGCATGCCGCGCAGATCGACATTTCCGGTCCCATCGTCAAGGTACAGGATCCGGCCGTGCAAGCCGAGCTGAACAAGCTGCTGCAGGACCTGAACGCGCAAGCCAAGAACGTGCAACAGGCGCAAACGCGCATGCAGGCCGTCATGGTCGGCCGCTAAGCCACGCAGGATCGAAAAAGCCCCGCCGCGCGATGAGCGCGGCGGGGCTTTTTCATTCAGCGCCGGATCAAGACCCGGCCATTGCCACGCGATTGCGGCCTGACTCCTTGGCCTGGTAGACGGCCTCGTCGGCCGCCTCCACCAGGCCGGCGACCGTATCGTCGCCCTGCGGCACAGCGGTCGCGACCCCGACGCTGATGGTGACGATGCCGGCGGCGGCGTCCGCGTGCGGCACCTTCAGGCCGGCAACCGCCCGCCGGATGCTCTCCGCGATCTCCGCGGCGCGCTGGCGGCTGGTATTGGGCAGCAGCACGACGAATTCCTCGCCGCCATAGCGCGCCGCCAGGTCGCGTGGACGCCGGGCCTTTTTCTTGAGCACGCGCGCCAGCGTCGCCAGCAGTTGGTCTCCCTGCTGGTGGCCGTAGCGGTCGTTGTAGCGCTTGAAATGGTCGGCATCCAGGAACAGCAGCGATAGCGGCACGCGCTCGCGGCGCGCATTCTGCCATTCGCGCTCCAGCGTTTCGTCGAACGCGCGCCGGTTGGCCAGGCCGGTGAGCCCGTCCGTGCGCGCCTGTATCGCCAGCTGCGTCTCGACCGCCTTGCGCAGGATCATCTCGCGCCTGAACAGCACGATCAGCGCCACGACCGACAGCAGCAGCGCCGTAGTGACCAGGATGATGAAGAGCGCGCGGCGGTCCCAGGGCTCCATCAGCTCGTCCACGTCCATGGCCACGTCGATGATGAGCGGCGTGTCCTCGATGCTGGCGAAGGTGTAGTAGCGGTTCACGCCGTCTGGAGACAGCGCGCCGACGAACGAGCCTTCGCGGCGGATCAGGAATTGCTGGAAATCCAGCGCCATGCCGATGTCGCTGCCCAGGTCGTTCAGGGAATATGGGGCGCGCAACAACACCAGGCCATCGTTGCGGAAGACGCTTATTTCGTCGCGCTCGCCGATCGACAGCGCGGCAAAGCGGTCGCGGAAATAGGCCAGGCGCAGCGAACCGCCCACCACGCCGGCGAAGCTGCCGTCCGGATTGGACAGGCGCCGGCTGATGGCGATGCTCTCGTCGCCACCGCGCAGGCGGCTGCGGTAGGGTTTGCTGACATACATGCCGACGTCGTCGGCATCGCGATGCACCTGGAAGAAATCCCGGTCGGCGAAACTCACATCCGGCGCATCCAGATCCCCGGAGTGGTAACGGATATTGCCGTCCTTATCCAGCACCACGACGGCGCCCAGGTATTCGGCGGTGGATGGCCGGTCGAACAGGAAGCGATGCTGGGTTTCAGGCGCCAGCTGAGCCAGGCCCGGTTCGCGCAGGCGTTCGGCCATGCCCTGCAGCGACAGGTCGTAGACATGCAGGGTGCGGCTGATGTCCGCGGACAGCACGCCGGTGATGTTGCGCGCCGAAGCGTGGGCGGCGTCCCAGGTGGCGCGGCGGTCGATCCAGAGCAGCGCGACCGCGGCCGCGCAGATGCCGATTGCGACGAGCACCGCCAACGCATACAGGGCGCGTTGCACAAACCCGCGAGACTTCAATACGGCGCTCCTACGCCGGGGACGTCCGGGGGACGCGGATCATTCCGGCAGAGATTTACGCCGCAGATGATGCCGCCGCCGGACAAGCCGCGCAAGATCCGCCCCTAAAAAACCCCAGCGCCGCAGCTTCCTCAGGTCGCCGCGACCGCCGCGATGCGGAAGGGAAAGGCCTTGGCGCCCTTGGCCCTGTCGGTTTCGCGGTGCGCGCCGATCGACCATGCCGGGCCGGTTCCGCCCGTGTGCGACACCAATTGGCGCATGGAGCCCGCCGAAAATCCGCATCGCAAGGCCCGGGCCTGCCGCCGGGCCAGTTCTACTCCAACAGCGTGCGGTGTCGTGGAAATCCGATCCGATTGCAGCATGGCAGCCCCCTGGCAAATGCTCGTCATGGATGACGAGTCAGTGCGGATAAATCTACCTCAGCCACCAGCGCCTGCGCGTGAAATGATGCGAAAAGTAATGCAACGATCAGGAAATAGTCTATTACACCGACGGGCTGGGCGCGGCGCTCTCGGCTTCCCGGTCGGGCTGGTCGTTGCGGCCGTCCGGGGCGCTGGTCATATTGCCGTAAAGCAGCGAGCGGCCGGCGAACAGCCCGCCGGCCACCTCCAGGTCGAAACGCTCGGTGTCGCGCCTGCGCACATCCTGCACCACCTCGGCGGCTTCATCGGGTGGCACGCCGATCACGCGCAGCGCGGCCTCGCCAAAGGCCAGCGCCGATTCCAGGGTTTCGCGCACCTGGTAGTCGACCCCTTCCTTGGCCAGCGCCAACGAATGGATACGGTCGTATGCGCGCACCACCACCCGTATCAGCGGGAATTCGGCCTTGATCAGCTTGACCATGTGGTTGACCGCCTTGGGGTCGTCGATGCAGATCAGGATGGCGCAGGCATTTTCCGCGCCGGCGGTGCGCAGCATGTCGATGCGCGTGCCGTCGCCGTAATAGACCTTGACGCCCCATTTGGCCGCTGCCCGGATCGCGTCGGTGTCGGTATCCAGGATGGAGACCGTCAGGTCGCGAGCCAGCATCGCCTGGGTCACGATCTGGCCAAAACGCCCGAAGCCCACGATGAGGGCGCAGCCCTCCAGATCCTTGGCCACATCCACGTCTTCCATCGAAGGCTGCGGCTTGGGCAGAAGCCAGCGCAACGCCAGCACGCACAGCGGCGTGAGCGCCATGGAAATGATAACGACTGCAGTCAGCACGGCGCCGGTGTGGGCATCGAAGATGCCGGCGGCGGCTGCCGCCCCGTACAGCACGAAAGCGAATTCACCGCCCTGCGCCAGCAGGGCCGCGCGGGTCATGGCCTCGGCATGCGTCGCGCGCAGCACCCGCGCCACCACGTACACGCCCACCGATTTCACCAGCATGAACACCGCCACCGCGGCCAGGATCAGCGGCCATTCGCGGGCCACCGCCGACAGGTCCAGCGACATGCCCACGCCCAGGAAGAACAGGCCCAGCAATATGCCGCGGAACGGCTCGACTTCGGCCTCCAGCTGATGGCGGAAGGTGGATTCGGACAGCAGCACGCCTGCCAGGAAGGCGCCCATCGCCATCGACAGGCCGCCCAATTCCATCAGCAGCGCCGCGCCCAACACCACCAGCAAGGCGGCTGCCGTCATGACCTCGCGCGCATGCGCGGCGGCCAGCAGGCGAAACAGCGGGTTGAGCAGCCAGCGGCCGGCGGCCAGCAATGCCAGGATGCACGCCACCGCGATGGCCGACTGTATCCACGGATCGCCATGGCTGGAATTGCCAGCCGGCGCCAGCAGGGTCGCCAGGGCCAGCAGCGGCACGATGGCCAGGTCTTCCAGCAGCAGGATCGAGACGATGCGCTGGCCCTGCGCGCTGGCGGTGTCGCCGCGTTCGCCCAGTATCTGCATGACGATGGCGGTGGACGACAGCACGAA
Organism: Achromobacter sp. GD03932; assembly: GCF_029839485.1. Classification (NCBI taxonomy): domain Bacteria; kingdom Pseudomonadati; phylum Pseudomonadota; class Betaproteobacteria; order Burkholderiales; family Alcaligenaceae; genus Achromobacter; species Achromobacter sp. GD03932. The sequence goes on along the minus strand of NZ_JAOCAT010000003.1, from coordinate 272,124 downwards.
ACCCATCGCGGCCATGAAAGCCGCCGGACCCGACAGCCCCGCCAGCAGGCCGACCACCGTCAGCAGGCCGCCGCAGGCCAGCACCTGTGCGACGCCCAGGCCGAAGATCTCGCCGCGCAGCTTCCACAGCCGGGAGGGCTGCATTTCCAGGCCGATGATGAACAGGAACATCACCACGCCCAGTTCGGCCACGTGCAGGATGGATTTGGGATCGGAGAACAGGCCCAGGCCGAAGGGGCCGATCACCAGGCCGGCGGCCAGGTATCCCAGGACGGATCCCAACCCCAGGCGCTTGAACAGGGGAACCGCGACGACCGCAGCCCCCAGCAGGACGACGACATTGACTAGCTGATTGCCTTCGGCAGGCAGGGACATGGGGCGCTCCAGATGCACGGCGGACCAAAGCGCCTCGGGGCGCCGCCCCGCCCGCAGCGGACGGGGACCGGGCCTGCCGGCAGGCCCGGCTCCATTTTCCGGCAATCCGGACGCTTGGCAATCCGGAAATGCGACAGGAACGAACAACCGCCAGGCCAGGCGGCTGGCCGGTCAGTCGTCGCGGAATTGCATCTTGTAGAGCGAGGCGTACAGGCCGTTGGCGGCCAGCAGCTCGGCGTGCGGGCCTTGCTCGACGATCTTGCCGGCATCCAGCACGATGATGCGGTCGGCATTCTGCACGGTGGACAGGCGGTGGGCGATGACCAGCGTGGTCCGGCCCTTCATCAGGCGCTCCAGCGAGGCCTGGACCTGGCGCTCGGATTCGTTATCGAGCGCGGAAGTGGCTTCGTCCAGGATCAGGATGGGCGCGTTCTTGATCAGCGCGCGGGCGATCGCCAGGCGCTGGCGCTGGCCGCCGGACAGGCGGGCGGCGTTCTCGCCCACCGGCGTATTGAGTCCCTGCGGCAGACCCTCGACGAATTCCAGCAGATTGGCGGCCGCCAGCGCATCGCGCACCTTCTGCTCGCTCGACTTGCCCAACGCGCCGTAGCCGACGTTGGCTGCGATGGTGTCGTCGAACAGCACCACGTCCTGGCTCACCAGCGACAGATGCGAGCGCAGGCTGCGCAGCGTCAGCTCGTCGATCGGCGTGTCGTCCACCAGGATGGAACCGCTATCGGCCAGCACAAAGCGCGGCAGCATGTTGACCAGGGTGGTCTTGCCGCTGCCCGAACGTCCTACCAGGGCCACGGTCTGGCCGGGCTCCACAGTGAAGGAAATGCCGTTGACGGTATCGCGGTCGGCATCGGGGAAACGATGGGAGACGCTGCGGAATTCGACCTTGCCGCGCACGGGCTCGGCCAGTTCCTTGGTGCCGGTATCTTTTTCGGGTACCTGGTCGATCAGCGTGAACACGCTTTCGGCCGACACCAGCATCTTCTGCATGCGGGCGGCGACGTTGGTCAGGCGCTTGATGGGGTCGAAAATCTGAGCCAGCGCCGCCATGAAGGAGGCGAAGCTGCCCACGGTCAGGGCGCCGTGGTTGGCCTGGCTGAGCGCCACGGCGATGACCGCGCCAACCGAGATGGAAATGCAGACCTGGGTCAGCGGCGTCAGGGCGGCATCGGCCGTGGCCGTGCGCATGGCGAAGCGGCGCAGGCGGCGGCTGACGAAATCGAAGCGGCCGCGTTCGACTTCATAGCCGTCGAACAGCTTGATGACGCGCTGGCCGTCGATGCCTTCGCCGACCACGCGGGTCAGTTCGGCGTTCATGTTGACGGTTTCGCGGTTGATGCGGCGCAGGCGCTTGATGAAGAAGCGCGAGATCAGCACCGACACCGGCAGCATGATCAGGATGATCAGCGTCAGCACCCAGGACATGTACAGCAGCACGCAGATCAGCGCGACGACGACCAGGGTTTCGCGCACCAGCACCGTGATGACGTCGGTGGCGTAGCCCGTGACGTTGCCGGCATCGATGGTGAAGCGGTTGAGCAGGCGGCCGGTATCGCCCTGCTTGAAGTCGGCGTCGGGCAGGCCCAGGAGGCGCTCGAACATATCCTTGCGCATGCCCAGCAGCACGTTGTTGGCCACCCAGGCCAGCAGGTAATCGCTGAAGAAGTTGCAGATGCCGCGCAGCAGGATCAGGCCAACCACTGCCAGCGGCAGCGCCCAGACGTAATACGGCTTGGCGCCCGAAAAGCCGCCGTCCAGCAAGGGCTTCATGATGACTGCCAGGACGGGCTGCGTGGCGGCCGCGCCGGCCATCAGCAGGACGGCAAGCAACAATCCCTTCCAGTAGGAGCCCACGCGGCTGTAGATCCGACTCCAGAGTTCGGCTTTGACGGGTTGGGAACTCGCGGGCGCGTTGCGTGCGGCAGAATTCAAAGGAATCACTCGCTTTTATACAATTGTGGCCAGAATTGTACCGGCTGCGCGACAAGTCGCCGCCCGGGCCATGTCCCCTTCAGCCTTAACGCGCCCAGCGCCCTTCCATGTCCGATATCAGCTGCCTGTACGTCCGCTTGCCCAATTGGGTGGGCGATGTTTGCATGAGCCTGCCCAGCCTGCGCGCCCTGCACGCCAGCGGCCTGCCCCTGGTGATTTGCGCCCGCCCCTGGGCCCGCGACCTGCTGGACGGCGTGGCCAAGCAGGATTTCATCCCCATGCGCGGCAAGGTCGGCCCGGACCGGGCAGCGGTCAGCGCCCACCGCCGCAGCCTGGGCGCCCAGGGGCGCCGCGCCCGCGGACTGCTGCTGCCGGACTCGCTGTCCAGCGCGCTGGTGTTCCGGCTGGCGGGACTGCCCTCGGCCGGCTATCGCGACGACGGCCGCAGCTTCCTGTTGCGCTGGCCCGTTGCCAAACCCGGCGACTCGCTGCACGCGGTCCAGTCCTGGCATCACCTGACCCGCGAAGCCCTGACCCGCTGGGGCCTGCCCAGCGGCCCGGCCGAACCCGGTCCGACCCTGGACCTGCCGCTGACGTCCGCCCACCAGAGCGCCGCCGATCTGGCGCTGGAAGCCGCCGGGCTGGCAGGCCAGCGTTTCGTGCTGATCGCGCCCACGGCCACGGGTCTGCACAAGGGCAAGATCAAGGTCTGGCCGGGATTCGATACACTTACCAGGGCCTTGCAGGCCCGCGGTCATACCGTGGTAATGTGCCCTCCTCCGGCCGAAACCGAGGAAGCGCGGCGCAATGCCCCTACGGCGATGCTGCTGCCTCCCCTGTCCCTGGGCGCATTTGCAGCGTTGACGGCGCGGGCGGCGCTGGTGATTTGTAACGATTCTGGTGTCTCGCACGTCGCCGCAGCCGCCAACGCCAGCGAACTGACGCTGTTCGGCGTCACGCGTCCGGGACGCACCGGTCCGTGGTCGCCGCGCGCCGTCTGCGTAGGCTCGGAGCATGCATGGCCGTCTGGCGAAGAGGTTGAACAGCAAGCCAACCTTCTGCTGGACGAGACGTAGTAATCAGGATTTTTTTCAAGATGCCCTTGTCCAGCTATCTCACAAATCTGATCATTCCTTACAACTTGAGCCTGACCCTGGTTGCCGTCGGACTGGTGCTGGGTCTGTTCCGGCTCCGCAAGACCGGCGGTTCGCTCATCGTCGCCGGCCTTTTGTGGTCGCTGGCTTGGTCTCTGCCCGCGACGTCGATCTGGGCCGGCGGCGCGCTGGAACACCGCTATCCGCATCTGCCGCCAGCGCAATCCCCGACCGCCGACGCCATCGTGGTGCTGGGCGGCAACACCGCCAACGGGCGCGCCAACTGGTTCCTGCCGTATGACAAGGAAACCGCCGTGGTCCGGATCGACACGGCAGCGCAACTTTATCTGGCCGGACGCGCGCCCAAGGTGCTGCTGTCGGGCGGCGCGCTGGAAGGCGACGTCAGCGAAGCCCGCGGCATGGCGCACGCCATCCGCCAGCAGGGCGTGCCAGACACGGCGCTCATCCTGGAAAACTCCAGCCGCACCACATATGAAAACGCGGCCTTGACCGAGGATCAGCTCAAGGCGCGCGGCATCGGCAAGGTGCTGCTGGTGACTTCCGCGTTGCATATGCCGCGTGCGATGGCGGCCTTTTCCAAGCAGGGCGTGGAGGCGATCGCCGCCCCCGCGCCGCCGCAGATCGTGGAACCCGCCGATGGCTCCGTGCCCCTGTGGCTCCCGAATCAGCGCGCCTATGACGCCAGCCGCTCCATTCTCAAGGAATACGCGGGCCTGTTCATCTACTGGCTGCGCGGATGGGTCTGAACCTGCAGGCGCCCGCCGCGCTGGAATGCCGGCCCGGCTGCGGCGCCTGTTGCATCGCGCCGTCGATCACCCGGCCAATACCCGGCATGCCGCAAGGCAAACCCGCCGGCGTGCCCTGTATCCAGCTGCTGCCTGACATGCGCTGCGCGATTTTCGGCCAGCCGTCGCGCCCGGATTTCTGCGGCGGGCTGCAGCCTCAGGCCGAGATGTGCGGCGCCGACCGCGAACATGCGATCCGCTGGCTGGGCGAACTGGAACGGGCGACGGCGCCCGGCCATTGACGCCAGGCCGCAACGCCGCCTGGACCTGCCTCAGCGGCGTTCTTGCAGCACCTGGTCGTACAGCGCCTCGTAGCGCGCCGCCACCGTTTCCCAGCTTTGCTCGCGCGCGATCTCAAGACCCCGTTCGGCCAGGGCCGCCCGCAACGCGGGTTCGGAGCCCAACCGCTCCAGCGCCTGCGCCAATTGGGCGCCGTCGCGCGGATCCTGCAGGATGAGCGCGTCCTTGCCCGCCGCCAGGTATTGCGCGAAGCCGCAGTAAGCGGGCGAACTCACCACGACCGGCAGTCCGTGCGACATGGCTTCCAGCGGCGCCATGCCGTAGCTGTCGTTCAGCGTCGGATGCGCGTAGATGTCGGCGGCGCTGAAGTAGCGGGCGACGTCGGGCGTGGGGTCGATCAGCGTGACGCGGCTGGCGATGGCGCCCGCCGCGCGCACGCGTTCACGAGTCGGCTCGTCCGCGCCCACGACCAACAGCCGGTATTGCGGCGGCAATTGCGCCAGCGCATCCAATAGCGCCGGCAATCCCTTGCGCAAGGGATTGCGAGCGACCAGCAGGCAGCCGATGGTGTCGGCGTCCCACCCCAGGCTGGCGCGCGTGGCCTCGCGGCCTTCCATTTGCGCCGCGGTCGGCAGCTTGACCCCGGGCGCGATGATGTCCACCGGCAGCTGCGGACCGTAGCTGCGGTGCAGCTGGTCCATGATGAGGCCGGACACCGCCACCACGCGTCGCGCGGGCGCCGGGCGCACGCGCAGCTTTTCCAGCAGCAGATACGTGGCCAGGCGCGGGCTGAGCCAGGCCGTCAGGCGTTGCAGCGGCTTGACGCGGGTCAGCCGGTTGTAGCGCACCGGCGTCACGTGCATGACCTGGATCTCGCCCGCCCAGCCGTTCATGTGCGAATGCACGATGTCGTAGCGGCCGCGGGTCAGGCGGTCGGCGCGCCAGGCGAAATACAGCACGCGCATCCAGCTGGGCAGCCAGCCTGGAAAGCGCACGGGCAAGAAGGGGAACGGCAGGTCGCTGTCGAAATCGCGCGCCACCACGGAGACGTCGTGGCGCTGCCCCAGCACCCGCATCAACTCCACGCCATAAGCTTCAGCGCCGCCGAAACGATTGCCGAAGCGATCGACCAGCAGCGCGATGCGCAGGCGCCGCTCAAGCGAGCCGGCGGGAGTCTTCATACCGGGTCAGGCACTTCTGCAGGAAACGGATGATGTTGGTGGAACGCGACACCGTCACCCGCGGCAGTCCGAAGGGATCGTCGGAGGCCGCCGCCAAGCCGCGCTGGGTCAGCGTGGCGTTGTCGTAGCCAGCCTCGCGCGCCATGACCCGATGCTCCGGGCCGTGGTCGCCATAGGGATAGCAGAAGGCCGTGACCGGCGCGCCCAGCGCCTGCTCCAGTTCGTCCTTGGACTGGACGATCTGGCGGCGGGCTTCGTCGGGCGTCATTTCCGGCAGATGAACGTGGTCCAGCGTGTGCGAGCCGACCTCGTTGCCAGCCTGCGCCCATTCCCGCATCTCGTTCACGGTCATCAGGGCCGAGAAGGGTATGCCTTTTTCCAGGTCCCACACATTGCCGCCATCGAACTGGTGCGCCACGAAATAGTTGGTGGCGGTGAAGCCCAGTTCGCTCAGCACCGGCATGGCGTTATGGTGCACATTGCGGTAGCCGTCGTCGAACGTGAGACCGAACACCTTGCCCTGGCGCTCTCCGCGCACATAGGGCATGACGTCGCGCATGGACAAGCCGCGATAGCCCAGCCTGCGCATCCAGCGCATCTGCCGGGCAAAGCTGTCGGGGTGCACCGTCAGCCCGCGGAACGGCGTGCCCTTGGGATTGGGCTCGCCGATCTGGTGGTACATGAGTATGGGGATAGACATAGGGACAGATTATAAAGCCCGGCCCTATCCCAGCGTGCGTCGGTATACGTCCAGTGTGGCGGCGGCGAAACGTTCCAGATTGAAGTCCCGCAGGCTGGTTGCCCGTGCCTGGACGCCCATGGCGCGCACGGCGTCGGGATGGTCCAGCATGAAACGCAGCTTGGCCGTGATGGCGGGCACGTCGCGCGCGGGCACGATCCAGCCATCGACCCCATCGGTGACATTCTCCGGCAGCCCGCCCGCGTCGCTGACCAAGGCGGGCAGCCCCAACCCCATGATCTCGCGGCAGGCGAACGACAGGGCTTCGCGGTAGGACAGCACGAAACCCGCATGGCAGGACGCCAGCGCCGCCCGCACGTCATCGAGCAAGCCTGGGAAGCGGACCTGGTCGATCATGCCCAACTCGCGCACCCGGGCGAGCTTGGCCTCGTTGGGCGGGTCGCCCGCCACCATCAGCAGCACGCGCTTGCGGTCTTCCGGCGGCAACGCGGCGACCGCGGCCACCAGGTCCAGCCAGCCCTTGTCGTAGTCTGTGCCGCCGGCGCTGCCCAGCAGCAGCTTGCCGTGCCAGTCGGGTCCGAAGAAGATGGCGCGCAGCTTGTCCAGGCTTTCCGGCGGCGGCGGCGCGAAGAAATTGGTGTCGATGCCGTGACGGATGGTGGTGATGGGACGCTTGCCGTAGGGCGACTGCTGCATCAGGCCATGGACGTAGTCGCTGACCGCGATGGCATGGTCGGTGGCCAGCGCCACCCGCAACTTATGGCCGAAGCTCGCCAGCGGATGGTCGTTGTGCTTGGTGAAAACGATGCGCGGGCGGTGGCGCATGCCCAGCGTCGCCAGCATGACCTGCTTGTGGTCGGCCGAGCCGTTGGCGTGGATGATGTCGAAGCCGCCGGCCTTGATCAGGCGGCGCAGTTGCGCACGGTCCTTGAACCAGGACGAGGGCCGCGTCGTGTACTGCATGTCCTCCACCGCCACGCCCGGAATCGCCTTGGCGTAACGGTACAGGCGGCTGGTGGCCGGCGCCGCGATCGTGATCTGGTGGTCCTTGGACAGGGCCTTGGCCAGATTGATGATGTAGGTGACGTGCCCGCCGCCGTTGCCGGCGTGGAAGTTGGTGTAGAGGATCTTCACTTCTTCTTCTCGGCCAGGAACATCAGCTTCGAATAGCGGAAGAAGCTGCCGGCCGAGGCGACCACGGCCAGCACCAGACCGTGCTTGCCGTCCAGGAAGCCGCGCCGGATCAGGTAGATCCGCACAAAGGTCCAGAAGCCGTGGCCCAGCGCGCCGAAGATCGAGGTGCGCCGGCCCTTGGCGTACATCATGGCGGCCGCGTCGGACGAGTAGCGGTTGACCTTGGTGATCAGCGCGTCCAGGTTGTCGTAGGGATAGTGGTGGAAGTAGCCGCGCATCTGCAGCGGCTTGCCATTGGCCGGCACCACGCGCTCATGCACGGCCACGTCGTTGAACCGCGCCGTGCCGCGCTTGAACAGGCGCAGCACGTAATCGGGCCACCAGCCGCTGTGGCGAATGTCGCGGCCGCAGAAATTCGACAGGCGCGCGATTTCGTAGGCGTCGGCGCGCGGCGCGCGCAGCGCTTCCTGGATTTCCTGGGCCAGTTCCGGCGTGACGCGCTCGTCGGCATCGATCGACAGCACCCAGTCGCCCGTCGCCAGGTCCAGCGCGCGGTTCTTTTGCGGTCCGAAGCCGGGCCAGTCCGGGGTCACTTCCACCCGGGCGCCCAGGGCGCGCGCGACTTCGACGGTGCCGTCGGTGCTGCCCGAGTCCACCACGATGAATTCATCGGCGAAGGCCACGGACTTGATGCAGGCGGCGATGTTCTCCACCTCGTTCTTGGTAATGATGATGACAGATAGCTTCATCCGCGATTCCTGAGACGCTTTTTCCAGGCCTTCCAGGCATGAAAGCGCGGCCCCCAGAAGGGATCGCGCGACAGCCAGATGCGCCGGTTCAGCCAGGATCCGCCCTGGTTGCGCACCGCGAAACGATAGATGTGTTCGGGATCCGCGCCGGGGGTGTTCTGGCCGAAAGGGTCGGTAGTGTACAAGTGCCGGAATCCGGCGGCCCGCGCCGCGGCCACGTAGTCCGCGTCGAAATAGCCTTGCGGCCAGCAGAGGTGGTCGCTGACGGAGCCGAGGCGGCGCGTCAGCGTGTCGCGGGACTCCTGCAATTCCTGGGCAATATGGCCGCGCTTGGCGTCGACATCGGCGCCGCAGACCTTGTCCCAGCGGGTATGGGAGTGCGTGTGGGAATGGAACTCAAAGGTGCCCGCCGCCTGCATCGCCTCGATCTCGCTCCAGCGCAGCATGGCCTCGTCGGTCCGGCCCGCGGCCACGAGCTGCTTGCAGGCGTCGTGGTCGGGCGTGGCGGGCAAGGGACCGGCCTGGCCCGCATGCGGGCGCACCGGCCCGTCGCCGATCCAGCCGGTGATGGTGAACAGCACCGCGCGCATGCCGTGGCGCGCCAGCACCGGGTGCGCATGCACCCAGTTGTTCAGGTAGCCATCGTCGAAGGTGATCAGCACCGAGCGCTCGGGCGCGGCGCCGCCGGCCAGGTAGGCCGCGAACTGATCGGCGGACAAGGACTGGTAGCCGGCGCGGGCCAGGCGCGAGATCTGCGCCTCGAACACGTCGGGCGTGGCGGCGATCATGCCGCCAGCCGGCGTGACGTGGTGATACATCAGCACCGGAACGTTGGGCGCGTTCATCCCGCGCGCTCCGCCAGCCATTTGGCATAGACGGCTTCGGTGGTTTCCGCCAGGCGGGCGGGCGAGAACACGCCCTCGTCCCAGACCATCTTGCGGCCGGCCTCGCCCATGCGCCGCCGCAGATCAGCGTCGTCGATCAAGCGCACCAGCGCGGCGGTGAGCGCCTCGGGGTCCTTGGGCGGCACCAGGATGCCGGTTTCGCCGTCGCGGAACATTTCGGACACGCCGCCGACGTCCGTGCCGATCACGGGCAGGCCGCTGGCCTGCGCCTCGACGTAGACGGTGCCGGACGCTTCCTGCTGCGTGGCCAGGGCGAACAGATCGAAACCCGCCAGCAGATTGGGTACGTCGCGCCGCATGCCCATCAGGTGGATGCGGTCCTGCAGCCCCAGTTCGGCCACATAGGCCTGGGTCTGCTCGAACACCGGCGAACCGCCGCCGACGAACACCAGATGCAGCTTGGGCCGGCTGGCCATCAGCGGCGCGATCGCGTCGATCAGGTCCTTGTGGCCCTTGGTGGCGCGCATGACGGCCACGCAGCCGACCACGATGTCGTCATCGGCCAGGCCGAGTTCTGCCCGCAGCGTGGAGCGTTCCACGGGCGGCGGCAGCACGATGGGGGAATAGACGGTGGCTACCTTGCCAGCAGGCACGCCACGGTCGATGAGGTGTTGTCGCACATGATCACTGACCGTCGTGACCCTGTGCGGCAGACAGGTGTAGGACCATAGCGATCCCACCTTGTTCGACAGGTGCCGGGTCCGCACGATGAGCGGCGTCCCCGCCAGCCGGCCGGCGGCGGCCGCGATGACCGTATCGCGCCGGCTGTGGGTATTGAGCACGTCGAAGCGGCCTTCGCGCAGGATGCCGCGGATGGTGGCGATGCCCTTCAGGTAATTCACCGCGCCATCCATTTCCAGGGTGTGCACGGGAAAACCGGCGTCCGACAGACGTTCGGCCAATTGCGCCTTGGGTTGGCAGATGGCTTCCATGTGATGGCCGCGCGCGCGCATGGCGGTCATCTCCTTGAAGATCCGGCCTTCCTGGCCGCCGAAGCTGGTTGCGGCTTCCGAGTGAACAATACGCAGGCTAGGCATCAATACGTGACCTCCACGCCATCGGGTTTGGTCCATTCATTCAAGTTGGCGAGCAGCGTGTCGGCCATGCGGACGCGCCACTCTTCGCCCAGGCGGACGGTGCACAGGAAATTGTTCTTGGTATAGACGATATCGACCGGCACGCCTGGAATGCCGTTCTCGGGCTCGGCCCGGAACGGATTCAGCATCTGCCGCAGGCGCGCCGCGTCGGCGCTGCCGTTGAGCTTGACGCGCAGGGACTTGGCGCGGGCTTCGCGCGCCAGCTGCAGGTCGTAGAGCTGCTCGGCCACGATGCGCATGCCGCCGGAGTAGTCGTCATTGCTGACCTTGCCCTGGACGATCACCAGCTGGTCTTCGCGCAAGCGGTTGCGGTGCTTTTCGTAGAGCTCGTTGAAGACCGAGATTTCGACCTGCGCGGTGCCGTCGTCCAGCACCGCGAAGACCATCTTGCCGCGGCGGGTCATCATGACGCGCACGCTGGCCAGCACGCCGCACATCCATTGCAGGTCGCGCTGCGGTTCGACCCGCACCAGCTGCATGGGCACGATACGGCGCACTTCGTCGCGCCAGGCGTCGAACAGGTGGCCGCTGTAGTAATAGCCCAGCGCGGACTTTTCTTCGGTCAGCTTCTTGTGCAGATCCCAGGGTGCAACCTTGGCGAGTTCGCCCGCCACCACGTCGCCGCTGTCGTCGCCGAACAGCGAGGCCTGGTTGGCGCTGCGGGCCGCCTGCTCGGCGGCTTCCATGGCGGTGGGCACCGAAGCCAGCATCGCCGCCCGGTTGGGCTCGATGGTGTCGAAGGCGCCGGCCTTGATCAGGGCTTCGATGGTGCGGCGGTTGACCGCCTGCTTGCTGACGCGGCGGCAGAAGTCGAACAGGTTCTGGAACGGGCCGCCTTCCTTGCGCGCGCGCAGGATGTCCTCGACCGCGCCCTGCCCCGTGCCCTTGACCGCCCCCAGGCCGTAGCGCATGGTGCGCGGCGGCTTGCCGTTCTTGGTGTGCTTGTCGGCGACCGGCTCGAAGCGGTAGCCCGAGAAATTGACGTCGGGCGGCAGCACCTCGACGCCGTTGTCCTGGGCGTCGCGGCAGAAGATCTGGACCTTGTCCGTGTCGTCCATGTCCGAGGACATGGTCGCGGCCAGGAACTCGGTCGGATGGTAGGCTTTGAGCCATGCCGTCTGGTAAGAGATCAGCGCGTACGCGGCCGAGTGCGACTTGTTGAAGCCGTAGCCCGCGAACTTCTCCATCAGGTCGAACAGCTTGACCGCCAGGTCCGGATCGTGGCCCTTTTCCTTGGCGCCCTGCTCGAACAGTTCCCGGTGCTTGGCCATTTCCTCGGGCTTTTTCTTGCCCATGGCGCGCCGCAGCAGGTCGGCGCCGCCCAGCGAATAGCCGCCGATGATCTGCGAGATCAGCATCACCTGTTCCTGGTAGACGATGACCCCGTAGGTGCTCTTGAGGGTGTTCTCCAGGTCGTCGTGGAAATAATCCACCGCGGCGCGGCCGTGCTTGCGGTTGACGAAGTCGTCCACCATGCCCGATTCCAGCGGCCCCGGACGGTACAGGGCCAGCATGGCGATGATGTCTTCGAAGGTGTTGGGCCGCAGCTTCTTCAGCAGTTCCTTCATGCCGCGCGATTCCAGCTGGAACACGGCGGTCGTGTTGGCGTCGCACAGGATCTTGTAGGCGGCCGGATCGTCCAGCGCCAGGGCCATGACGTCGAAGTCGCGCTTGTCCTCGTTGAACTGGCGCACGTAGCGCACGGCCCAGTCCAGGATCGTCAGGTTGCGCAGGCCCAGGAAGTCGAACTTCACCAGGCCGGCGGCCTCGACGTCGTCCTTGTCGAACTGCGAGACCGCGCTGTTTTCCTGGCCGGGCTGGCAATACAGCGGGCAGAAGTCCGTCAGCTTGCCCGGCGCAATCAGCACGCCGCCGGCGTGCATGCCGATGTTGCGGGTCAGGCCTTCCAGCGGCTGCGCCAGGTCCACCAGCGCGCGCACTTCCTCTTCCTGTTCGTAGCGGTCTTTGAAGGCAGGCTCGTCCTTCAGGGTGCGTTCGAGCGACCAGGGATCCATCGGATTGAACGGGATCAGCTTGGACAGGCCGTCGCAGAACATATAGGGCATGTCCAGCACGCGGCCGGCGTCGCGCACCACGGCCTTGGCGCCCAGCGTGCCGAAGGTGGCGATCTGGCTCACGGCGGCGCGGCCGTACTTTTCCTTGACGTAGTCGATGACCCGTTCGCGGTTGTCCTGGCAGAAGTCGATATCGAAGTCGGGCATGGAAACCCGCTCGGGATTCAAGAAGCGCTCGAACAGCAAGTCGTAGCGGATCGGATCCAGGTCGGTAATGCCCAGGGCATAGGCCACCAGAGAGCCCGCGCCGGAACCCCGGCCCGGCCCCACCGGCACGCCGTTGTTCTTGCCCCAGTTGATGAAGTCCTGCACGATCAGGAAGTAGCCGGGGAAGCCCATCTGGATGATGGTCTTGCATTCCCAGCGCAGGCGTTCGTAGTACTGCTCGCGCTTGGAGGCGCGTTCGGCCTCGTCCGGGAACAGGAACTCCATGCGCTTTTCCAGGCCCTCTTCCGACAGCTGGACCAGGTAGTCGTCCAGGCTCACGCCATCCGGCGTGGGGAAGTTGGGCAGGCGCGGCTTGCCCAGCACCAGGCTGAGGTTGCAGCGCTTGGCGATTTCCACCGTGTTGGCCAGCGCCGAGGGCACGTCGGCGAAGCGCCGGGCCATTTCCTCGGAGCTGAGCAGGTATTGCTCCTTGCTGAACCGGCGCACGCGGCGCGGGTTGGCCAGGATTTCGCCTTCGGCGATGCAGACGCGGGCCTCGTGCGCCTGGAATTCGAACTCGTCCAGGAACTGCACCGGATGCGTCGCCACCACCGGCAAGCCGGCCTCGCTGGCCAGGCGCATGGCGGCCTGGGTGTAGGCTTCGTCGCCGTCCATGCCGGCGCGCTGCAACTCGATGTAGTAGCTGCCCGGGAACAGGTGCGCCCACTGGCGCGCCAGCGCCAGCGCCGACACGGCGTTGCCCGCGTCCAGCGCCTGGCCCACGTCGCCGCCGCGCCCGCCCGACAGGGCGATCAGACCCTCCTGCCCCTGCAGCCATTCGCGGCGGATCTCGGCGCGGCCCTTGCCCTGGTTCGTCAGGAAGGCTTTGGTCAGCAGTTCGCAGAGATTGAGGTAGCCCTGGTGGTTGCGCACCAGCAGCAGCAGGCGGAAAGGCTTGGCGGGGTCGTCGTCGTTGGACAGCCAGACATCGCAGCCGGCAATCGGCTTGATGCCGGCGCCGCGCGCGCCCTTGTAGAACTTGATCAGGCCGAACAGGTTCGACAGATCCGTCAAGGCGACGGCGGGCTGGCCCAGCTTGGCCACGCGCTTGATGAGGTCGGGGATGCGCACGATGCCGTCCACGACCGAAAATTCGGAGTGTACGCGCAGGTGAACAAATGGGGACGGGGTTGTTACGGCTTCTTCGGACATAAAGGGAATTGTACCTAGTCAACGCGGTCCAAGCCGAGGCCCATGCGGTTGCGCAAAGGACTACGCGGGCGCCTGTGTAACAATACACGTTGCACGTCATCCTCCATTGTTGACATGAGATTTACGCACGAGATTCACCTATGAAATGGCTAATTCCCGGGATCTGGCTGAGCGCCATCCTGTTTGCGCACTTCCGCGGCCGCGTCAAGCTGCCACTGGGCCGCCAATTGCTGGACCATTCAGTGCTGCTCGCCCCCGTCAACGCCTTCATGGTGCTGACCTCGCGGGTTCCGACCACGCCCTACCTGACGACCAGCGAAATCGCCGAACTCAAGGTGCTGGACGACAACTGGGAGACGATCCGCGAAGAGGCGATGCAGATGGCCGAGCTGCGCCGCATCAAGGCCGCCGACACCCATAACGACATCGGCTTCAATTCCTTCTTCAAGTACGGCTGGAAGCGTTTCTACCTGAAGTGGTATGACGCGCGCCACCCGTCCGCCGAGGAACTCTGCCCCAAGACCGTCGCCATCCTGAAGACCCTGCCCAAGGTCAAGGCCGCGATGTTCGCCGAACTCCCGCCCGGCGGCCAGCTGAACCCCCACCGCGACCCGTTCGCCGGGTCGCTGCGCTACCACCTGGGCCTGGTCACCCCCAACGATGACGGCTGCCACATCATCGTCGACGGCGAACACTACAGCTGGCGCGACGGCGAAAGCGTGGTGTTCGACGAAACCTACGTGCACGAAGCCTACAACCACACCGACCAGAACCGCATCATCCTGTTCTGCGACGTGGAGCGCCCGCTGAAGTGGCGCTGGGCCGAAGCCTTCAACCGCTGGTTCGGCCGCGTCGTGATGTCCGCCGCCAGTTCGCCCAACGACGGCGGCGACCAGACCGGCGCGATCAACAAGCTGACCCACGCCCACTGGGTCATCGACCAGAAGCGCAAGGCCTTCAAGGCCTGGAACCGCAAGGTCTACAAGGCCACCAAGTACGGCCTGATCATTCTGGTCGTCGCGGGATTCCTGGCCCTGTAGCCAACGGCGCCCGGCAGGCCCGGGCGCCCTGCTTTCTTGCGCGGCGGCCCCTCAGACGGGGTCGGGCGCGGGCAGCGTCAGCAGCCCGGTATGGTAGTCATAGCCATAGATCTCGCCGTAGCGCCCCCACTCCACCGCGATCTTCAGCACCCGTTCCGCCTCGTCGGGCTTGAGGAATTCTTCCAGCGAGTCCAGGAAGTCTTTTTCGGGCAGCGCGCCGGTGGGTTCCTGTTCCAGGCTGTGGCGGATATGCGCGGCCAACGGCACGTGCGCCAGCAGCTGGCGCCCGAAAATCGCTTGCTTCTGGGCCTGCTCGGCCAGCACGTAGCGCTGGCCCAGCGGCGTCAGGAAGATGTCGCCGCGGTCGATCCGGGCTAAACCGAACAGACCCAGCGCTTCGCAGGCCGGCAGCAGGTCGTCGTCCGAGATCTCGGCCTCCTCGGCCAGCTTGGGCAGGTCGGCCCGGCCGTTGAACGGCGCTTCCGCCAACACGTCCAGCACGCCTTCCATGCGCTCGACTTCGGTTTGCGGGAAACGGTAGCCCAGGCCTTGCTGCAAGGGCGTCGGCACGTCGTGCGCGGGCCGCATGGTCATCAGCGCATAGACCTCGTCGATCAGCGCGCGCACCGGCGCCGAATCCACGTCGCGCGGCCGCGGCAGGCCCACCATGACCTGGCTGCGGATACGTCCCGGGTCGCTGGAAAACACGATGATGCGGTCGGCCATCATCACGGCTTCCTCGATGTTGTGCGACACGATCAGGATGCCCTTGGTGGAAATGCGGCTTTCCTCCCACAACTCCAGCATGTCGTCGCGCAGCGTCTCGCCGGTCAGGACGTCCAGCGCCGAGAATGCCTCGTCCATCAGCAGCACGTCGGGATTCATGACCAGGGCGCGGGCGATGCCGACCCGCTGCCGCATGCCGCCGGAAAGCTCGCGCGGCAGGGCGCCGCCGAAACCGCCCAGGCCCATCAGGTCCAGTACCGCGTCCGCGCGCCTGGCGCGCTCGGCCGGCGCCACGCCCTGCGCCTCCAGGCCCAGCTCGACGTTCTGCTGCGCGGTCAGCCAGGGAAACAGCGCGAACGACTGGAACACCATGGCGATGCCCGAGGCCGGGCCGTACACCGGCTGGCCGCGGTAGGTGACCGTGCCCTGGTCGGCGTTGACCAGGCCCGCCATGATGCGCAGCAGGGTGGACTTGCCCGAACCGGACTTGCCCAGCAGGGCGACGATTTCGCCCTCTTTCAGCGTGAAGTCCACGTGTTCCAGCACATGCCGCTGGGTGCCGTCGGCGGCCCGGAAGGACTTGCCGACGTCATGCAGATCGATCAGGGAAATGGGATCCATGACGAGAGACTCCTAGCGGCCGCGGTCTTCGGCCAGCAAATACAGTTTGCGCCAGAAAAAGCGGTTCAACAGCATCACGAAAATGCTCATGACGCCGATGCCCAGCGCGATGCGGTGGAAATCGCCCAGCTCCGTCATCTGTTTGATGTAGCTGCCCAGGCCATCCGCGACCAGCGAGGTATTGCCCCAGGTCACGTACTCGGCCACGATGCTGGCGTTCCAGGAGCCGCCGCTGGCGGTGATGGCTCCCGTGATGAAGCTGGGAAAGACCGCGGGCAGGTAGACCCGGCGCCACAACAGCCAGCCCTTGAGCCCCAGGTTGCCCGCCGCCAACCGCAGTTCGTTGGGGATGGTCGAGGCCCCGGCCACCACATTGAACAGGATGTACCACTGGGTGCCGAAGATGATCAGCGGACTCAGCCAGATGTTGGGGTTGAGCTTCAACGCCAACATCACGAACACCACCGCCGGAAACAGCAGGTTCACCGGAAAGGCGGCCAGGAACTGCGCCACCGCCTGGACCCGCTGCGAGTATTTGGGCCGCAGCCCGATCCAGACGGCGATCGGCACCCAGACCGCCGAGGCCAGCGTGATCAGCAGCATGACGCGCACCAGGGTGATGCCTCCCAGCCCGAGCACGTGCAGCACTTCGCCCCAACCCACGTCCTCGTGGACGAAGCGCACCAGTTTGTACGTGGCCAGCAGCGCGCCGGCCGCCAGCAGCGCATCCCAGGCCCGCGTCCAGCGCGGATCGGGCGTCTTGGCGCGGGCGCGGATCGAGGTGCCGTCGTACGGCACGCTGAACCAGCCCAGCGCGCGCCGCATGCGCGCCCAGAAGGCGTTGGACAGCGCCTTCATCCAGCGGCTGCGGCGGGTCCAGTCCAGCAGCCAGGACTGCTGGGCGGCATCGCCCTGCGACTCCTCGAAGCGGAACTTGTCGGCCCAGGCCAGCAGCGGCCGGAAGAACAACTGGTCGTACAGCAGGATGCCCGCCATCATGGCGCCGATGGCCCAGGCGATGGCGCGGCCGTTTTCCGCGTCGATCGCCACCGCGATATAGGAACCGATGCCGGGCAGCTTGATGTCCTGCCCCGCCACCGAAATGGCCTCGGCGGCAACCAGGAAGAACCAGCCGCCGGACATCGACATCATCATGTTCCAAAGCAGGCCGGGCGTGGCGTATGGCAGCTCCAGCCGCCAGAACCGCTGCCAGCCGGACAAGCGGAAAATGCGCGCCGCCTCGCTCAGCTCGGAGGGCACCGTGCGCATGGATTGGTACAGGCTGAACGCCATGTTCCAGGCCTGGGAGGTGAAGATGGCAAAGATGGCCGCGCATTCGACCCCAAGCAGATTGCCCGGGAACAGGGCGATGAACGGGGCGATCGCGATGGCCTGGAAGCCCAGGATGGGGACGGATTGCAGTATGTCCAGCATCGGAATCATCGCCTTCTCCGCCGCCCGGTACTTGGCGGCGATGGCGGCGAAGACGAAGCTGAACAGCAGCGAGAAGGCCAGCGCCGTGAACATCCGCAGGATGGTGCGCAACAGGTAATACGGCAGGTAGACCGGGTCTAGCGAGATCGGGAGATCTTCCCCGACGGCGAAGGGGCGGCTCATCTGGGAGGCGCCATAGGCCATCAGCGCCAGCACGGCCAGCACCAGGGGCAGCAAAGCCCAGTCCCAGCGGTTCGGGGTCGACCGGGACGACGCGCCCGGGCGGGTACGCGTGCTGAAGAGCTCGAACATGGCGGCTATGCTCCTGGGAGCGGCGAGGGAAGGCCCGCGCATTGAAGCATAACCAGATGACGCGTCTCTGAACGGAAAACGACCTGAAATCCTGCAGTAATACGGGACGGCTCGCGCCGTCCCGCCGCGGTCAACGCTTCAGGGATTCCCAGCTTTTCATCAGCCGCTTCACCGAGACCGGCATGGGCGTGCGCAGCTCCTGCGCGAACAGCGCCACGCGCAGTTCCTCCAGCAGCCAGCGGAACTCGTCCAGGCGGGGGTCGGGCGCCCCCTTCAGCGCGGATCTGGCCCGCTGGTACTGCGTCAGCAGCGGCGCCATCTCGGCCACCAGTTTGGCGTCGCGCGCCGGATCGGCGCGCAGCTTGTCGATGCGCGCCAGCACCGCCTTCAGGTAGCGCGGGAAATGCGCCAGCTGGGCGTACGGGGTGTCGCGGATGAACCACTTCGGCATCAGCGCCCCCAACTGGGCCTGCAGGTCCGCATAGGCCGAAGCGTGCGGCTTGGCCTGCGGCAGCTTGCGCTGCACCGCAGCCCACTCCGTCAGCACCGCCCCCGCCAAGCGCGCCACTTCCTGCGCCAGGAGGCCCAGCCGGCCCTTGCCCTCGGCCCGCCGGGCTTCGAACTGCTGCTCGTTGACCGGCCAGGGGTCGGCCAGGCAGGCCTGCCCCAGCGCGCAATCGATGATCTGGTCGCGCAGCTCTTCCTGCGTCCCCAGCGTCATGTAGAGCATGCTGATCTTGGTCAGGTCCGCCAGGTTCTTTTCCAGGAATTTCACCTGTTCGCGCAGCCCCAGCCGGAACAGCCTGAGCAAGCCCGCGCGATGGTGCTTGCGCGCTTCGTCCGGATCGTCGAACACGTCCAGGTCGCAATGCGCGCCGCGGTCCACCAGCGCCGGATAGCCGATCACCGACTGCCCGCGCCGCTTGATCTCCATGATCTCCGGCAAGGGGCCGAAAGACCAGGCAGTCAGGTTCTCATGCGCCAGCGCCTGGGCCACCTGGGTGTCGCTGGCCGCCAACTGCTGGAACGTGGCCTGCGCCTGCTTGCCGAATTCGGCGCGCAGATGCGCCAGGTTGCGTCCCGCCGCCAGCATGCGGCCGTGCTCGTCCACCACGCGGAAATTCATGAACAGGTGGGCTGGCAGGGTCTCCAGCTTGAAGTCCGCCGCGGCGGGGCGGATCTGCACCTGGTCCCACATGTCGGCGATGATCGCCTCCACCAGCCCCTGCTGGGGATCGGCCTGGCGTTCGAACCAGCGGTCGTAGAAGCCCGCGGCGTAATCCGGCAGCGGCACGCAATGGCGGCGCAGCTTCTGCGGCAGCGACTTCAAGAGCAGGTGCACCTTTTCCTTGAGCATGCCAGGCACCAGCCATTCGCAGCGCGCCGGATCGATCTGATTGAGCGCGAACAGCGGCACCGACAGGGTCACGCCGTCGCGCGGCGAACCCGGTTCGAAGTGGTAATCCAGCGCCATCGACACGCCCTGCCATTCCACCTTCTTGGGGAAGACGTCGGTCGTGACGCCCGCGGCTTCGTGGCGCATCAGCTCGTCGCGCGTCAGCAGCAGCTTGGCGGCGGCCGCCTTGTCCAGCCCCGACACCCACTTTTCCAGCGTCGCCGTCTGCGAAATGTCGGCCGGCAGCTGGCGGTCGTAGAAGGCGTGGATCAGCTCGTCGTCGACCAGGA
The DNA here is from genome assembly GCF_029839485.1 of Achromobacter sp. GD03932. Classification (NCBI taxonomy): domain Bacteria; kingdom Pseudomonadati; phylum Pseudomonadota; class Betaproteobacteria; order Burkholderiales; family Alcaligenaceae; genus Achromobacter; species Achromobacter sp. GD03932. The sequence goes on along the minus strand of NZ_JAOCAT010000003.1, from coordinate 252,643 downwards.
TGTCCGGGCGGCGGGTCTGATGTTCCAGCTTTTCGATGCCCGCGATCAGCTTGCGGTTGTGCGCCACGAAAGCCAGCCGCGTGTCGATCTCGCCCGGCACCAAAGCCTGGCGGATGAACAGCTCGCGCGCCTGGGTCGGATTGACCCGGCCGTACTGAATGCGCCGGCCGGTGTAAATGGTCAGCCCGTACAGCGTGGCCCGTTCATTGGCCACCACTTGCCCGGCCTTCTTTTCCCATCGCGGATCGGACCAGTTCTTGCGGATCAGATGCGCGCCGACCTTTTCCAGCCACACCGGATCGATGCGCGCCACGCAGCGCGCGTACAGGCGGGTGGTCTCGACCAGTTCGGCCGCCACGATCCAGCGCCCCGCCTTTTTCACCAGCCGCGAACCCGGGTGGATATGGAAACGGATCTCGCGCGCGCCCTGGTAGTGGCCGCCTTCGTCGCTCTTGAAGCCGATATTGCCCAACAGGCCCGACAGCAGCGCCATGTGCAGCTGCTCGTAGGTGGCCTCGGTCTGGTTCAGGCGCCAGCCCTGCTCACCGACCAGCGCGGCCAGCTGGGTGTGCACGTCGTGCCATTCGCGCAGCCGGATCGGCGACAGGAAATTCTGGCGCAGCAGGGCCACCAGCTTGCGCTGCGAGGCCTTGTGCTGCACCTGCTCGCCATACCAGCGCCACAGCTTCAAGAAGGAGATGAACTCGGACTTGTCGTCGGCGAACTTGGCGTGCGCCGCCTCGGCGGCCTCGCGCTCCTGCATGGGCCGGTCGCGCGCGTCCTGCACCGACAGGGCCGAGGCAATGATCAGCATCTCGGCCAGGCACTGGTGTTCACGCGCGGCCAGGATCATGCGGCCGATGCGCGGGTCCACCGGCAGCTTGGCCAGCTCGTGGCCCGTGCGCGTCAGCACGAAGGACGAGCCGGTGCGCGAAGCATCCGTGTCGTCGTCCGAGGCCGACGCCAGTTCGATCGCGCCCAGCTCCTGCAGCAGGTGGTAGCCGTCGGCCACCGCGCGGCCCGGCGGCGCCTCGACGAAGGGGAACTGCTCGATGTCGTCCAGCTTCAGCGACTTCATCCGCAGGATGACCGAGGCCAGCGACGAGCGCAGCACTTCCGGATCCGTGAACGGCGCCCGGTTGTTGAAGTCCAGCTCGTCGTAGAGCCGGATGCAGACGCCCGGCCCCACCCGGCCGCAACGGCCGGCGCGCTGGTTGGCCGAGGCGCGGCTGATCGGCTCGATGCGCAGCTGCTCGACCTTGTTGCGCCAGGAATAGCGCTTGATGCGCGCCAGCCCGCTGTCGACCACGAAGCGGATGCCCGGCACGGTCAGCGAGGTTTCCGCCACGTTGGTGGCCAGCACGATGCGCCGCGCATTGGTGCGCGGATGAAAGATCTGCTCCTGCTCGGCCTGCGACAGGCGCGCGTACAGCGGCAAGACCTCGGTGCCGGCCGGATGGCGCTTGCGCAGCGCCTCGGCGGATTCGCGGATCTCGCGCTCGCCGGGCAGGAACACCAGCACATCACCGGGGCCGTGCCGCGCGCATTCGTCCACGGCGTCCACGATGGCGTCGATCAGGTCGCGCTCTTCATCGCCGGACATGCGCTCGCGGTCGCGGCCGGGCTTGGCCGGCGCGGCTTCGTCTTCCGCCAGTTCCTCGCGCACGGGGCGGTAGCGGACCTCGACGGGATACAGCCGGCCGGACACCTCGATGACGGGCGCCAGCTTGTCCTCGGACGCGGCAAAGTGCCGGGCGAAACGCTCGGCGTCGATGGTGGCCGAGGTGATGATGATTTTCAGATCCGGGCGGCGCGGCAGCAGCTGCTTCAGGTAGCCCAGCAGGAAATCGATGTTCAGGCTGCGCTCGTGCGCCTCGTCGATGATGATGGTGTCGTAGCGGCGCAAGAGCGGATCGCGCTGCGACTCGGCCAGCAGGATGCCGTCCGTCATCAGCTTGATGGACGCGTTGGGGCCGGTGCGGTCGTTGAAGCGCACCTGGTAGCCCACCACCTCGCCCATGGGCGTGTTCAGCTCTTCCGCGATGCGCTTGGCCACCGAGGTCGCGGCCAGGCGGCGCGGCTGGGTGTGGCCGATCATCTTCTGGCGGCCGCGGCCCAGTTCCAGGCAGATCTTGGGCAGCTGGGTGGTCTTGCCCGAGCCGGTTTCGCCGCTGACGATCACCACCTGGTGGCTGGCGATGGCGCGCGCGATCTCCTGGCGCCGCGCACTGACGGGCAGGTCTTCGGGGTAGGTGACCACGGGTATGGGCCGCTCGGGACGCGGCGCGCGGCGCGCGTTCTGCGCGTCCGCCGCTGCCGCTGGAGCCGCCGCGTCCGCGGCCTTGGGCGCACGCGGGCTGGAGGATTCAGGCATGTACGATTAGTCCGGTTAGCCCGGCATTATAAATTTCCGCGGGTCTCCTGCTGGCGCCGCGGGCGCAAACCGGAAAATCCGGCACCAAATTGGCACTCTTTTCCGCCTGCGCCGGGGCGCGACGGTCATATAATTTCGCCACGCCGTCGCCCGACGGCGCTATGGCGCGGCACTGCGCCGCGTTTTTGCTTACTCTCAGGAATCCTTCCACCCATCATGCCCGACCTGGAACCAGACACCGTCTCCGCCCTCGAAGCCCCAGAATTCGCACCCGCCCAGTTCGTCCGATGGTTCCGAGAAGTGGCGCCTTATGTGCATGCGTTCCGAGGCAAGACGTTCGTGGTGGCGTTCGGCGGTGAACTGGTGCAGGCCGGCGCGCTGAACGCGCTGGTGCAAGACCTGTCGCTGCTGTCCTCGCTGGGCATCCGCCTGGTGCTGGTGCACGGCTCGCGTCCGCAGGTCAATGAGCAGCTGCGCCTGAAGGGCTTTACCCAGCAATTCGACCGCGGCCTGTCGCCCACCGACGCCGCCGCGCTGGAATGCGCCAAGGAAGCCGCCGGCGAGATCCGCCTGGACATCGAGGCCGCCTTCAGCCAGGGGCTGCCCAACACGCCCATGTCGCACGCCCATATCCGCGTGATCTCCGGCAACTTCGTCACCGCCCGCCCGACCGGCGTGCTGGATGGGGTGGACTACAAGCACACCGGCCAGGTGCGCAAGATCGACATCGACGCGCTCAAGTTCGCCATCGAGAAGGGCTCGTCCGTGGTGCTGCTGTCGCCGCTCGGCTTCTCGCCCACCGGCGACGCCTTCAACCTGGCCATGGAAGACCTGGCCACCAGCGTCGCCGTGGCGCTGCGCGCTGAAAAACTGATCTTCCTGTCCAGCTCGCAGGGCGTGCTGAACGACGACGGCACGCTGGACACCGAACTGGCCCGCGTGGATGCCGACGCGCTGCTGGCCGGCGGCGAACTCGACGAAGAGACCCACGCCTTCCTGCAGTACGCCTCGCTGGCGGTCAAACGCGGCGTGGCCCGCGCCCACCTGCTGCCGTTCGCCCTGGACGGCAGCGTGCTGCTGGAAATCTTCACCCACGACGGCGTGGGCACCATGGTGGTGGAAGACACGCTGGACGATCTGCGCGCCGCCACCATCGACGACGTGGGCGCCATCCTCAGCCTGATCGAACCGCTGGAAGCGGACGGCACCCTGGTGCCGCGCCCGCGCAGCGTGGTCGAGCGCGACGTGGAAAACTTCACCGTGCTGGAGCACGACGGCGTCATCTACGGCTGCGCGGCCCTGCACAGTTTCCCCGAAGAGCAGATGGCCGAAATGGCCTGCCTGATCGTGCATCCGGAATGGCAAGGTTCGGGCGAAGGCGAGATCCTGCTGCGCCACATGGAATCGCGCGCACGCGCCGTCGGCGCCAAGCGCCTGTTCGTGCTGACGACGCGAACCTCGCACTGGTTCATGAAGCGCGGTTTCGTGCAGGGCGGCATCGCCGACCTGCCGCGCGAAAAGCAGCACAATTACAACCGTTCACGCAACAGCCTGGTCTTCATCAAGAAGCTGTAACAACCGGGCTACCCGCAGGGTCCGCAGGGCTTAGTCGCCGTCACGGCGCCAAGCCCGTTAAAATGCGGGATTACTCATTTCTTCCGGCAGCGAACCATGGCCCGTATCGTCAACTGTGTAAAACTGAAGCGTGAAGCCGAAGGGCTGGATTTCCCCCCCTACCCCGGCGAACTCGGCACCAAGATCTGGCAGAGCATTTCCAAGGAAGCTTGGGAAGAATGGAAGGGCATCCAAACGCGCCTGGTCAATGAAAACCGCCTGAACCTGGCGGACGCCCGTGCGCGCAAGTACCTGAAAGAACAGATGGAGCGCTTCCTGTTCGAAGACGGCGCCGTCGAAGCCCAGGGTTACGTTCCGCCCTCGGCCTGATCCGGTCGCGCCCTTTCCGGCCGCCACCAGATGGCGGCCGACCCGATACAGCCCCTCGCCCGCGAGGGGCTGTTCATTTCCGGCGCCAGCGTCCGCCTTGGCGCCGGCCTTAAGATTCAAGTATTGCTGGCCGTATCATCGCTGTCATGAAAGAAGAATCGCGCCTGTCCCCCTCCTCGCCCATCGAACGCGCGCTCGGCATCGCGCCCGACCGCCGCACGGGTACGCTGCAGGACGTGCAGCACGTGGTGATCCTGATGCAGGAAAACCGGTCCTTCGACCATTATTTCGGTACCTTGCCGGGCGTGCGCGGGTTCGCCGATCCGCATCCCGCGCCCACGCTGGCGGGCGACGTGCTGACGCAGGCCGACGGCGCGGCCCGGGTCCGTCCCTATGCGCTGCAAGCGGAATACGCCAGCGATGCGCGGGTGGGCTACATCACGCCGCATACCTGGGACGACGCGCAGCGCGCCTGGAACGACGGCCGCATGGATCAATGGCTGCCCGCCAAGAGCCGGCTCGGCATGGGCGCCTATCGCGGCGCGGAAATACCGTTCCAGACCGCGCTGGCAAACGCTTTCACCCTGTGCGACGCGTATCACTGCTCGATCCACGCAGGCACCAATCCCAACCGCCTGTTCCTGTGGACCGGCACCAATGATCCGCAAGGCCAGGCCGGCGGCCCGGCCCTGGTCAACACCTACGACCGCCTGGGACCGGCCGGCGAAGGCTACGCCTGGACCACCTACCCCGAACGCCTGCAGCATGCCGGCGTGGACTGGCGCATCTACCAGGACATGGCGGACAACTACCACGACAATCCGCTGGCCGGCTTCCAGCAATACCGCCGGCAGCATGCCGACGCCGCCGGCGACGCGCCCCTGCGCGACCGCGGCCTGTCGACCTGCACGCTGGACGAGCTGGCGCGCGACGTCGCCCGCGGCACGCTGCCGCAGGTGTCGTGGATCATCGCGCCCACGGCCGACTCCGAGCATCCCGAGGTCTCCTCCCCCGTGCGGGGCGGCGCCTACACGGAACGCGTGCTGGAGATCCTGACGCGCAATCCGGAGGTATGGAGCCGCTGCGTGTTCTTCGTCACGTACGACGAGAACGACTGCTTCTTCGACCACATGCCGCCGCCCGCGCCGCCCGCCCGCGCGCCCGACGGCCAGTCGGGCGGCCTGTCCACGGTCGAGCTGGACGGCGAATACCACGATACTCGCCACGGCCCCAGCGCCGCCACGCCTGACGACCCTGCCGGCCTGCACGGCCGCGGGTTCGGCTTGGGGCCGCGCGTGCCGATGCTGGTGGTATCGCCCTGGAGCCGCGGCGGCTGGGTCAATTCCCAGGTGTTCGACCACACTTCGGTGATCCGTTTCCTGGAAGCGCGCTTCGGCGTGCTTGAACCCAACATCAGCGCATGGCGGCGCGAGATCGCCGGCGACCTGACTTCGGCCTTCGACTTCACTGCCGCCCGCGGTGCGCACGCCGAAGGCCGGCGCCAGGCTTGCGCCCTGCCCTATGCGCTGGACGTGCAGGGGCGCATGGCCGCCGACGGCGGGCATTACCGGCTGACCCTGCGCAACCCCGGCGCCGCGGCCGCGGTGCTGCATGTCTACGACCGCCACGCGCTGGAACACGCGCCGCGCCGCTACACCGTGAGCGCGGGCGCGCGGCTGGACGACGGCTGGCGCCTGCACGCAGGCGGCGCCTATGACTTGTGGCTGTTGGGCCCCGACGGTCTGCACCGGCGGTTCCGCGGCGATGCGCGCGATGCCGGAACGCTGGAAGCGCAAGTGGCGGCGACGGCGACGGGCCTGAGCCTGCGTCTCGTCAATCGCGCGGGAATACCGCAGCCAGTGAAAGTGGAGTCGCGCATGGGCGACGGCTGGTGCGCCATGGCGCACGTGCAGGCGGACGGCTCGCTGGAGCTTGCCTATGGCGGTTGCCAGGGATGGTACGACCTGGAGATCAGCGCGCCCGCCATGCCGGCCTTCGGCCGCAGGCTGGCGGGCCGCATCGATGCCGGCAAAGCCGGCCTGCCGGACCCGCGGCTGGAAGCAGGGGCGTCGCTGCCCCTGGAATGAGGCCTGGCGACCGGGGGGGCCGCCGGGCATCCGGTAGTTACTCTTCCGTGTCTTCTTCTTCGCCGCGCGCCAGGCGCTCGGTGTTCTTCACGCCGGTGTGGCGCACGTCGGCGCCCTTGACCATGTAGATCACGCGCTCGGACATGTTCTTGGCATGGTCGCCGATGCGCTCCAGCGCGCGGGCGATGAAGATCATGTCGATGGCGCGCGAAATGGTGCGCGGATCTTCGATCATGTAAGTGATCAGGTGGCGCAGCGCGCCCTTCCATTCCTTGTCCACTTCCTTGTCGCTGCGCACCACGGCGGCGGCCTGGATGGGGTCAAGGCGGGCGAACGCGTCCAGCGCCTGATGCAGCATGGTGCGCACATTGGCGGCCATGTGGCGCAGTTCGATCACCGGGATATGGCGCAGTTCGGCTTCGTGGATGCGACGCGCGACGGTGGCGACCTTCTCGGCCTCATCGCCCGAACGCTCCATGTCGGTCAGCATCTTGGACACGGCCATCAGCATGCGCAGGTCGATGGCGGTAGGCTGGTGGCGCGCCAGGATGCGGCTGATGCTCTCGTCGATTTCGACTTCGTGGCGGTTGACTTCCTTCTCCCGCTCACGGACTTTCTCGACCAGCGAAATGTCGCCGCTGGCGAGCGCGTCGATGGCCTCCTGGATCATGGCTTCCACCAGGCCGCCCATTTGCAGGAACTGCGAACGGACACTCTCCAGGTCCGCATCGAACTGCTTGTTTGTATGCTCCGACATCCGGGCTCCCTGCGTGTTTGGTCTCATTGCACTGCCCTGAAAAAAGGATATTACGAGTTGGGCCTGCACAACCCGCAAGGTTATGACCCAAGTGTGACAGGATTATGAACACGGACCCCGGCCGCCACAAGGCGGGCCGGCCGGGGCGACGCCGGGAAGCGTCGGCAGCGGACTCAGGCGCGGCGGTCCAGGCGGCGGATGCCGTTTTGCGTGGCCAGCAGGGCCACGTCGGCGCCCGCGATCGCGAACAGGCCGCAGGTCACCACGCCCGCCAGATTGTTGACCCGGGCTTCCAGGCCCGGAGCGTCGGTGATGGACAGGCCGGACACGTCCAGGATGACGTTGCCGTTATCGGTGACGAATCCCTCGCGCAGCTTGGGCTGGCCGCCCAGCGCCGCCAGGGCGCGCGCCACGGATGCGCGCGCCATCGGGATGACTTCGACAGGCAGCGGGAACTTGCCCATGGTCTGCACCAGCTTGGACTCGTCGGCGATGCAGATGAAGCGCTCGGCCACCGAAGCCACGATCTTCTCGCGCGTCAGCGCGCCGCCGCCGCCCTTGATCATGTGCAGGTTGGCGTCGATCTCGTCGGCGCCGTCCACGTAGATCGGCATGCTGGTGATGTCGTTCAGGTCCAGCACCTTCAGCCCGTGTCCGGCAAGCCGGGCGGCGCTGCGCTCGGAACTGGCCACCGTGCCGCCGATCCGGCCCTTGAAACGGGCCAGGCCGTCGATGAAAAGATCAGCCGTGGAGCCCGTGCCTACGCCGATGATGGCGTCGGGTCCTGCGACCTGTTCAACGAATTCCAGGGCCGCGTCTGCGGCTTGCTGCTTGAGTTCTTGCTGGGAAAGCATGGCGAGAAATGCGGGAAGGTTTGTCGAGCCAGGAAATTTAGCACGCGGCGGCGGGCCACGCCCGCGCCAGGATGGCCTGCGCATCCGCGCCCGCGGCCAGTTCGCCGAACACGCCGCCACCCGCGATCAGGCGGCTGGCGACGAAAGCCTGCGCCACCGGCGCGGGCGCATGCTGGATCAGCAAGGCAGCCTGCCACAGCCGCGCCAGGCCGGCGGCGATGCGGCGCGCCTGGAACTCGGCCTGGGCGCCGTCGGCCAGCAGGGTCCGCCAGCGCGCCAGCGCGTCGTCGAAATCCTGGTACTGGCCCGCCGCCTGCGCGAACTCGCGCTCCAGCGCGGGCAGCGCCCCGGCCTCGCGCTGCAAGGCGCGCAACACGTCCAGCGCCATGACGTTGCCGGATCCCTCCCAGATGGAGTTGACCGGCGTTTCGCGGTAAAGCCGGGGCATGGGGCCGTCGTCCACGTAGCCGTTGCCGCCCCAGACCTCCATGCATTCGGCCACCGCGGCGATGGCGCGCTTGCAGACCCAAAGCTTGGCGGCGGGCGTGCCCACGCGGACCAGGGCGCGCGCCTCGGCGTCGGCCCGCTCGTCCACGGCGCGCGCCAGCCGCAGCCCCAGCATCATGGCCGCCTCGCTTTCAAGCGCCAGGTCGGCCAGCACGTTGCGCATCAGCGGCTGCCCGATCAGGGGCTTGCCGAAGGCGTGGCGATGGCGCGCATGATGCGCCGACTGCACCAGCGCCTGCCGCAGCAGCGCCGCGCTGCCCAGCACGCAATCCAGCCGGGTGGTGGCGGCCATCTCCAGCAACACGGCCAGGCCGCGGCCCGGTTCGCCCACCATGACGCCCCAGGCATCCTCGAATTCGACCTCGGCGCTGGCGTTGCTGCGATTGCCGAGCTTGTCCTTCAGCCGGCGCACGCGCACGGCATTGCGCGGCCCGTCCGGTATCCAGCGCGGCACGAAAAAGCAGCTGAGCCCTTCGTCGGTCTGCGCCAGCACCAGATGCGCGTCGGCCTGCGGCACCGAGAAAAACCATTTATGGCCGACCAGCAAATAGGCGCGGCCGCGGCCGGGCGCGCCCAGCGGCGTGGCGCGCGTGGTGACGGCGCGCAGGTCAGAACCGCCTTGTTTTTCGGTCAGGCCCATGCCTATCAGGGCCGAGCGCTTGGCGGCCAGCGGCGCGTCGGCGCCGTCGAACTCGCGGGAATACAAGGCGTTCAGCCACTGCCCGCCAAAGTCCACGACGCCCGCAGGCTCGCGCTGCAACAGCGGCACGGCGGCAAAAGTCATGGTGGTGGGACACAAGCTGCCCGCCTCGACCTGCCCCTGCATGACATAGGCCGCGGCCCGCGCCACCTGCGCGCCCGGCTCGGGTTGGGCCCAGGCGCGGCTGTGCAGGCCGCGCGCCATGATGCCGCCCATCAGCAGATTCCAGGACGGATGGAACTCGACGCGGTCGATGCGATGGCCGCCGCGGTCGTAGCTGACCAGGCGCGGCGTGCAGCGGTTGGCCTGCGCGCCGGCTTCCAGCGTCTGCGCGCGGCCCAGCCAGGCGCCGTGCGCCGCCAGTTCCGGCTCCCAGGCTTGCGCGCCTTCGCGCCGCACCGCCTCGCGCAAGGCCGGATCGGTCTCGTACAAGGAGTAGTCCTCCAGGGGCGGCACCTGGTTGGATACGGTATGCGTCGCGAACGATGACATGGCTGCTCCCTGGATCGGTCCACTGATGCGCCGCCCGCCCGCGGCGCGGTCTGCCCCTTCCGCCCTATCTGGCCATTGGCGCCACCAGGGCCCAGGGCCGCAGCGCTTCGACCTGCGCTGCCAGTTCCAGCAACAGCACCTCGCTGCCTAGCGGCCCCATCAGCTGGATGCCGATGGGCAGGCCATCGGACGACATGCCGAAGGGGATGGAGATGGCGGGCATGCCCGTCAGATTGGCCAAAGGCGCAAAAGGCGAATAGCCGATGACGCCCTTCTTGCCCAAACGGTAGGCCAGGTAGTCGGCGTTGTCCATGGCGTAGCGGCCGATGGCCGCCGGCGGCTGCGCCAGCACAGGGCTGAGGAACAGGTCGTAGCCTTGCGTGCCGTCGCGCTCCAGGAAGCGGCCGACCCGGCGCGTGATCTCGTGGCAGGTATCGACGCAGGCCACGTACTGCGCGCCGGAGATGGCGCGGGCGTACTCGCGCGCGCCCAGCGTGGTCGGCTGCAGTTCGTCGGCGGCCAGGCGGCGGCCGCGCGCGGCCACGAAGGCATCGATGGCGTTGGCCGCCGCGCTCGCGATCAGCGGCAGCATGGGCGACAGCACCTCCTCGGATCCCACCGGCGGCGCGGCAGGCGCCAACTCATGGCCCAGCGAGGCGAAGAGGCGCGCGGCCTCGTCCACGACGGCCGCCACTTCAGGATGGATGGCCTCGCCCTCGTAGGTGGTGTTGACGAAGGCGATGCGGCGCCGCGCAGCCGATTGCGGATCGGCGGCCACGCGCGCCACCACGGCGCGATAGGAATCCTTCGGCAGCGCCGGCGCGGCATATGGCGCGCCCACGTCGGCGCCGGCGCTGATATCCAGCGACGCGGCGCAGTCGCGCACCGACAGGGTCATCATGTGTTCGGTGGCCAGGCCGCCCCAGCCTTCGCCCTTCAGCGGACCCAGCGGCATCAGGCCGCGCGAAGGTTTCAGGCCCAGCACGCCGCAGCAGGACGAGGGAATGCGGATGGACCCGCCGCCGTCGCTGCCATGGGCGATGCGCACCATACCGCTGGCCAGCGCGGCGCCCGCGCCGCCGCTGGACCCGCCCGCGCTATGGCCCGCCTTCCAGGGATTCTGCGTGGCTGGTCCGTAGACCGGCGATTCGGTTGTGGGGCTCAGGCCCAGTTCCGCGCTGGTCGTGCGGCCGAACGGAATCAGGCCGGCACGACGGTAGCGCTTGACGATCTCGGCGTCGACGTTCCATTCCACCTGGCCATACAGCACCGACCCCATGGCGCTGGGCAGGCCCAACGCCGCGGTACCCAGATCCTTGAGCAAGGTGGGCACGCCCAGGAACGGCCGCTTCTGCAATTGCGTCAAGCGCTGTTCCTGCGACAGGCCGCCCAGCTCCTCGTCCAGCGACTGCGCCAGGCGCAGGCCGATTTCCGCCTGCATGCCGCAGGCCGCGTTGATCGAGGGATTGCGGGCCGCCACCCGATCCACCGCCTGCTGCATCGCAGCAAGCGCAGTGGTGGCCCCTTGTGCGATATCGGCGCCCAGCGCCGTCGCGTCCAGGGTGGAGGAATCATGGCGTTCAGCGGTGCTCATGCTTGCAATGCTCCAGGTAGCTGACGGCGGATTGCCGCTAGCGCCAGGATATCGGCAGTCGCAGCGGGCAACAAGCTCACGCCCCTGCGATGCCGCCGCGGCCGGATCAGTTCTGGCCCGCAGCCTGGTCTTCGTCGTCATCCCCGGGGCCGCCCTCGTCCGCCGCGCCCAGCAGCAGCCGGGCGTCGGCTTCGGGGAGCGCCTCGACGGCCTTCAGGTTCTTGAGCATGGCGCGGGTGCGCACTTCCGTCTGCCCGATCTTGTTGCTGGCGGTGTCCAGCGTCTTCTTGACGCTGGCCAGGGATTCGCCGAACTTGCCGAACTCCGTCTTGACCGCGCGCAGCACCTGCCAGACCTCGGACGAGCGCTGTTCGATCGCCAGCGTGCGGAACCCCATCTGCAGGCTGTTCAGCAGCGCCGCCAGGTTGCTGGGACCGGCCACGTTGACGCGCAGGTCATGCAGCTTGTCCAGCAGGCCCGGGCGGCGCAGCACCTCGGCGTACAGGCTTTCGGTGGGCAGGAACATGATGGCGAAGTCGGTGGTGTGCGGCGGCGCGACGTACTTGCCTGCGATCAGGCGCGCCTGCAGCTCGACGGCCCGGCCCAGCGCGGCACCGGCGTTCTTCACGCCTTCGATGTCGGCGGCTTCCTGCGCGTCCATGAGGCGCTCGTACTCTTCCTTGGGGAACTTGGCGTCGATCGGCAGCCAGACGGGTTCGCCGCCATCGCCGCGCCCCGGCAGGCGGATGGCGAACTCCACCACCGCATCGCTGCCCGGCACGGGCTTGATGTTGCTGGCGTACTGGTCCGGCGTCATGTTGTCCTCGATCAGCCTGGCCAGCTGCACCTCGCCCCAGGTGCCGCGCGACTTCACGTTGGTCAGCACCCGCTTCAGGTCGCCCACGCCCGCCGCCAGCGCCTGCATTTCCCCCAGGCCCTTGTGCACGGCCTCCAGGCGGTCCGACACCAGCTTGAAGGACTCGCCCAGGCGCTGCTCCAGCGTGGCGTGGAGTTTTTCATCCACGGTGCGGCGCATTTCGTCGAGCTTGGCGCTGTTGTCGGTTTGCAACGATTGCAGCCGCTGATCCACCGTGGCGCGCACTTCCATCAGGCGCCGCTCGTTGATCTGGATGAGGCCTTGCAGTTGCTCGGAGAAGCCCGCTGCAAAGCGCGTCAGGGATTCCGCCGACTCGGCGCGCGCGGCCTGGGCATCGCGCGACAAGCCGGCGCGCAGGTCGCCATGCGACTGCGACAGCTCCACCCGCAGGGCGCGCGTGGAGTCCGCGAATTCGCTGCGCAGGCCGCGCTGGCCTTCAGCGATGTCGGAGCGCAGCGCGCGCTCGGTGCGTTCCAGGCTTTCCAGCAGCGCATCGAGCCGGGCGTCCTGCGCGGGCGGGCGCAGCCAGGCCAGCAACGCCGCCAGAAAGGCCAGAACGGCGCCGCCTGCGGCGATCCAAAGCAGATGTATGTCGTTCAAAAGATGCATCTCCAAAGCCGGGATTGTAGGATGCGGCCCCCGTCGTTCAGGGCGAATCCCGCTAGGATCGACCACTGCCGGGCAAGTAAAACGGAAACAAGGGATTAAACTTTGGGGCATTCAAACAGGTTTGCTCCCCCTTGACCCCCCCAGATCCCACCCCCTGTCTCGCCGCGGCTTCATTCCAGTCCGTCTTCGGCCCGCTGGACCTGAACGCCGCCACGCCGCTCGCCTCGGGACACGACAGGCACATATTCCAGCACCCCAACATGCCGTCCTTGCTCGTCAAGGTCATGGATATGCGCGCCCGCGCGGTGTACCTGGAATCGCGCCCGTTCAAGCGCTGGTACAAGCAGTACCAGCGTGAAAGCGCGTACCGCGTCTACCTGACCGAAATTTCCGAGTACGTCACCACCACCACCCGCCCCTCCGGCGTCTGGCAGGTGCCCATGGCGCGCATACTCGGCGTGGCCCAAACCACGCTGGGCTTGGGGCTGGTCGTCGAGAAAATCTGCGATACCAACGGCAATATTGCTCCCACCGTGACGGATCTGGCCAAGCAGGGCAAGCTGGACGACGCCCTCAGCGCGCAGCTGGACGAATTCTTCCAGGACTTGGCCGATGCCCACGTGGTCCTGCACGACATCTCCGCCAGCAACATCGCCTGTGGCCTGAATGCCGACGGCAAGCAAGGCCTGTACCTGATCGACGGCTTCGGCGGGCTGCCCCTGATTCCGATCTATGCCTGGAGCAAGCGCCTGAACAGCCGGCGCATCCACCGCAAGTACACGCGCATGCGCGCGGCCCTGGCCGAACGCATCGCCACTGGCGGGTTCTGAGGCGCCTTACGCAAGCGCGGCCGGGGCGCGGGCTGGTCGGCTACGCCTGCGGCGCCTGCGGCAACACCACGCCCTGGCGGTCTACCCATACGTAGTCGTGGCCGGCGCGCTGTCCGCGGCGCAAGGGATTGCGCGTGCAGAAGGCCGCATAAGCAGGATCCACAAAACGGTAGTGCAAGTGTTCGTCCCGCCCTAGCGGAATGCCCAGGCGCGTGGTGCAGATCAGGGCCTCGGGCGACTCGCCCACATCCTCCACGTACAGCGCCTGCGGGTCGAAACCGCGTGCATCCCAATCCGGCACCTTCAGGCCCAACGCCCGGCACAGCAGCGTCTGGCCGGCGCACAGGCCCGAGACCGGCCGCGGCCGCCCCTGTGCATCCGGGTTCAACTGCAGCATGCGGGCCAGCGCCTGCGGACCGGACAGCGCGTCCGTCCAGGGATAGGCGGATTTGATCAGCACGGCGTTGCCCGGCCCGCCGGCGCTGAAGTTCAGCGAATCCCCGCCGCGGGCGTAATACATGTAGACCGTGCCGCCGTCCATGAACAGGGCGCGCCGCTTGTGGGTGTAGCCCAGCGACGCATGACTGCCCTTCTCTTCCAGGTAATAGGCCTCGGTCTCGATGATGCGGGCCGACAGCCACAGGTCGCCCACGCGGTGGCGGATCACCTTGCCCGGCAACTCGCGCGCCAGCTGCGCGGCGTCGCGGTCGAAGAAGGCGTCGGGCAAGGCCCGGCCGGGCGCGCCCGGCGCCAGGCCGGCCTGGACCTCAGGCGAAACGTTCGCCGTAGCGCTTTTCGCTGAAGCCAACGCTCACCTCGCCATCGGGCGTGACCGTAACCGGGCGGCGCACCAGCGCCGGATACTCGGCGATCAACTGGCTCCACTGCGCATCGGTGTGCGCCGTCTTGCGCTCTTCCGGCAGGTTGCGCCAGGTCATGGACGTGCGGTTGACCAGCTTTTCCCAGCCGCCGACCTGGTCAGCCCAGGACTTCAGCGTGGCGGCCGGCACCGGATTGTCGCGGTAGTCCACGAACGCATGGGCAACGCCATGCGCGGTCAGCCAGTCGCGCGCCTTGACGCAGGTGCTGCACTTCGTCAGGCCGTACAGGGTGGTTTGCTTCATTTGGGTTCGGACTCCTTGCGCCATTGCATGCGGTTGGCCAGGATCACGCAAGTGCCGACCGCCAGGATGAAGAGCGTCGCCAGCGCATTGATTTCGGGTTTCAAGCCCAGGCGCACGCGCGAGAAAACTTCCATGGGCAGCGTGCTGGAGCTGGGGCCGGACAGGAACGAAGCCAGCACCACGTCGTCCAGCGACAGGGTGAAGGACAACAGCCAGGCCGAGGCCAGCGCCGGCGCGATCAGCGGCAGCGTGATCTTGAAGAACACGGTCATGGGCGTGGCGCCCAGGTCCAGCGCGGCCTCTTCCAGCGAGCGGTCCAGGTCGCGGATGCGGGTCTGGATGACGACCGCGACGAAGGCCATGCACAGGGTCACGTGGCCGACCCAGATCGTGAAGATGCCGTTTTCGGCGGGCCAGCCCAGGCTGCCGCGCAGTTCCACGAACATCAGCAGGAGCGAGATGCCCAGCACCACTTCGGGGATGACCAGCGGCGCGCTCAGCATGCCCACATACAGGGCGAAGCCGCGGAAGCGCCCCATGCGGCCCAGCACATAGCCGGCCCAGGTGCCGATGATGACGGCGGCGGTGGCGGTCATGGCGGCGATGCGGAACGACAGCCAGGCCGCGCGCAGCAGCGCGTCGTCGTTGAACAGCGAGTGATACCAGCGGAACGAGAAGCCGGTCCAGGACGTGACGGTGGGCGACTCGTTGAACGAGAACACCATCAGGCTGATGATGGGCACGTACAGGAAGAAGTACCCCAGCCCCAGCACGACGGCGCGCAAAGTCTTGTTGGGCCCGTTCATTTGCGGCCTCCGCTCGCCTGTTCCTGCTGCTTGACCTGGTTGTATTGGAAATACACCAGGGGCACCAGCAGCAACAGCACCATCACGCAGGTCACGGCCGAGGCCATGGGCCAGTCGGCGTTGTTGAAGAATTCATTCCACATCACGCGGCCCATCATGAGCGTGTTGGCGCCGCCCAGCATTTCGGGGATCACGTACTCGCCCACCGCCGGGATGAACACCAGCATGGCGCCCGCGATCACGCCCTGGCGCGACAGCGGCACGGTGATCTGCCAGAACGCCTGCCAGGGCTTGGCGCCCAGGTCGTAGGCGGCTTCGAGCAGGCGCAGGTCCATCTTCACCAGCGTGGCATACAGCGGCAGGATGAAGAACGGCAGGTAGGCGTAAACCATGCCGATGTAGACGGCGACGTCGGTGCGGTAGATTTCCAGCGGACTGGAAATGATGCCCAGGCTCTGCAGCAGGTTGTTGAGCAGCCCGTCGTTGCGCAGGATGCCGACCCAGGCGTATACGCGCAGCAGCAGCGAGGTCCAGAACGGCAGGATCACGCCCAGGAGCAGCAGGTTGCGCACCGCCGGCGACGAACGCGCGATGTAATAGGCGATGGGATAGCCGATCAGCACGCAGAAGAGCGTGGTGATGGCGGCAATCTTCACCGAATTCAGATACGTGGCGAAGTACAGGCTGTCCGTGAACAGCAGGATGTAGCCGCGCAGATGCAGGCTGAACTGCACCGCCTCGTCCTTGAATTCCGCCAGCGACGTATACGGCGGAATGCCGAACTTCAGCTCGGCGAAACTGATCTTCAGGACCAGCAGGAACGGCACCAGCAGGAACAGCACCAGCCAGGCGAACGGCGGCACCACCGCCAGCGCCCGGCCCGACGGCAACCAGTCGCGGGGCGAAAAGCGGATCATGACGCCAGCACCGTGGCGCTGTCGGCGTCCCAGCTGACGAAGATCTCTTCGTCGATGCCGGGCGCGTCCATCGCGGCCAGCAGCTGGCTGGGCACGCTGGCCTCGACCGTCTTGCCGGAATCCAGGCGGATCTGATAGAGCGCGTAGCTGCCCATCCAGGCCATGTGGCTGACCATGCCGTGGGCCCAGTTGTACTCGGCTTCGGGCTGCTCGCGCGACACCACCAACCGTTCAGGGCGGATGGAGACGTGCACTTCCATGCCGAGCGGTTCGCTCACGCCGTGGTTGACGAAGAGCGGACGGGTCAGCTCGCCGCACTCGATGGCGACATGGTCGGGTTCATCAACCACGATGGTGCCGGTGAACATGTTGGTCGAACCGATGAAGCTGGCGACGAAGCGGGAATTCGGGAAGGCGTAGACGTCCTGCGGCGTGCCGCATTGGACGATCTGGCCTTCGGTCATGACGGCCAGGCGATGGGCCATGGTCATGGCTTCTTCCTGGTCGTGCGTGACCATGATGCAGGTCACGCCGACCTGCTCCAGGATCTTCACGAGTTCGATCTGGGTCTTCTGGCGGATCTGCTTGTCCAACGCGGACATGGGCTCGTCCAGCAGCAGCAGCTTGGGCCGCTTGACCAGGCTGCGCGCCAGCGCCACGCGCTGCTGCTGGCCGCCCGACAGCTGGTTGGGCTTGCGGCGCGAATAGCCGGCCATCTGGACCAGGTCCAGGGCTTCGAACACGCGGTCGTGGATCTCGGCCCGATCCACGCCTTCCTGCTTCAGGCCGAAGGCCACGTTGGCCTCGACCGTCATGTGCGGGAACAGCGCGTAGGACTGGAACATCATGTTCACGGGCCGGCGGTACGGCGGCACGTGCGTGATGTCCTCGCCATCCAGGAAGATCTGGCCCGAGGTGGCTTCCTCGAAGCCCGCCAGCATGCGCAGCAAGGTGGACTTGCCGCTGCCCGAACTGCCGAGCAGGGCGAAGATCTCGTTGCGCTTGACCGAGAGATTGACGGAACGGACGGCGACCACATCGCCGAAGATCTTTACGACATCGGAGATCCGGACGAACTCGTCCGGATCGGCCGAATGCTGCGCCGAGTAACGGCTATCGCTCATGATGACTTATCTTCCAGACTTCAGCTCGGACCACATCCGGTTTTGCAGGCGTTGGATGTTCAAGGGCAGCGCCTTGATCACATACAGGGTCTTGGAGACGTCCGCCGGCGGGTAGATCATGGGGTTGTCGGCCACGTCCTTGACCACGTACTGCCGCGCCTCTTTGTTGGCGTTGGGGTAGAACATGGTGTTGGTGATGGCCGCGTGCACCTTGGGCGTTTCGATGTAGTTGATGAAGGCCAGCGCCTCTTCGGGATGCGGCGCATCCTTGGGGATGACCATCAGGTCGAACCACGCGGGCGCGCCGCCCTTCGGAATGAAGTAGTTCACTTCGTAGGACTTCTTGGCGTCCTGGGCGCGCTTGCGGGCGATCATCACGTCGCCGGAAAAGCCGTAGACCATGCACAGGTCGCCCACGGCCAGCTCGTCGATATAGCCCGACGAGCTGAACTGGCGGATGTACGGGCGGATCTTCATCAGCACGTCCAGCGCGGCCTTGTAGTCGTCCGCGTTGGTGCTGTTGGGGTCCTTGCCCAGGTACTTGAGCACGGCGGGGAACACCTGCGCGGCTTCGTCCAGCATGGAGATGCCGCACTCTTTCAGCTTGGCGGCGTTCTCGGGCTTGAAGATCATGTCCCAGTTGGCCAGGTCCACGCCGTCGCCCATGATCTGCTTGACCTTGGTGACGTTGTAGCCCAGGCCGTTGGTGCCGTAGCCCCAGGGAATGGCGTATTCGTTGCCGGGATCGACGGTGGCGACCAGCGCCATGATTTCGGGATCCAGGTACTTCCAGTTCGGGATCTTGGACTTGTCCAGCTTCTGGAACAGGCCGGCTTCGATCTGGCGCGAGGCGTAATGCGTGGACGGGACAACGACGTCGTAACCCGACTTGCCGGCCAACAGCTTGGCCTGCAGGGTGTCGTTGCTGTCGTAGACGTCATAGCGGACCTTGATGCCGGTTTCCTTTTCAAAACCGGGAATCGTGTCCGGAGCCGTGTATTCAGCCCAGTTGTAGACGTTGACGACCTTGTTCTGCGCCACCGCCGCCGACGAGGCCGCCATGACCAGCATCGTTCCAAGCGCCAAGCGCATACCCGCCCGTAGTTTCATCACCAGCCCCCTTGCGTTATGCCGTATGTGACAGGAGTACCAAAAGGCGAAATGATAAAGCTTTTTAGCGATCACCTGCCCAACTTTGCCGGGTAATTGGCGCGATTTGGGCCCGATGGCGGCAATTGGCCGCCGCCGCCCGGATCAGGGCTGGATTCCCACGCCCCAGGCCGTCCAGTAGCTGTCGCGCAGGCGCAGCCAGAAGCGCTCGCCCTCTTCCCCAGCCACCTTGCGCAGCGAACGGCGCAGGCGTTCCAGGTTGGCCTCGCGCTGGCGGTCCGACAGGGAACCTTGCGTGCCGCGATCGAAATCGATCAGCCAGACGCGGCCGTCGCCCCCCACCAGGATGTTGAAGGCATTGAGGTCGGCATGCCAGACGCCGGCCCGGTGCATGCGCACGATGGCCTCGGCCGCCGCCTGCCAGACCGGCTCGGCCAGCATGTGGGCCAGCGGCCGCACGCCGGGGATGCGCTCGACCACGATGGCGGCGCGGTAGATCGGGCCTTGCCGCCAGTAGGCGGCGGCCAGCGGCGCGGGCACCGCCAGGCCTTGGGCGCGCATGGCGGCCAGCAGGCGGTATTCGCGGAAGCTGCGGGTGCGGGCCTCGCCATTCCAGAGATAGGCGTCGCGGCTGATGCGCGCGATCATCCCGCCGCGGCGGTAGCGGCGCAGCACGCCCTGCCAGCCCGCCCCCTGCACGAACCACGCCGCCTGGCGCCCGCCGGCATCCACCGGCCGCGCCCGGTCGCCGTAGTGCGCCGGGTTGAACAGGTCCGGGCCGGCCTCGGCCAGCCGCGAGGGATCGCTCAGCATGGCGCCGCCCAGGGGGCCGGACCAGGCCAGGCGCCGTTCGCCGGATCGGGAATCGCCTTCAGCCTTCACGGTTGCGCATCCAGTCGGCCACGCCGTAGAAGGACTGCAGCAGGCGTTCGACCAGGGCCGGTTCGATCCCCTGGTCTTCCATGGCCCGGCCGATGCAGATGACCCACTGGTCGCGCTCGACCTCGCCGATCGAGAACGGCAGGTGCCTGGCGCGCAGCCGCGGATGGCCGAAACGTTCTATATAGTGGTCCGGACCGCCGAAGTAGCCGCAAAGAAACCAGAACAGCTTGTCGCGCGCCTGGTCCAGGCTGGGGCCATGGGCGGCCCGCAGCTCCTTCAGGTCGGGCTCCATGTCCATGAGGTCATAAAAGCGGTCCACCAGGGCGCGCACGCCCGGCTCGCCGCCAAGTAGGTCAAAAATGCTGCTGGAGTTTTCCACGGGTTCGGTAATCGTATGGACGCGCGTCGGCATCAGGTTTCTCGTAGGGTGACCAGGGGCGGGGTGCGCAACACGCCGCGCAGGGCCAGGGCGCCGCCGGCCCATGCGCCCAGCATGCCCGCGGCGATGCCCGCCAGCCAGGGCCAGAGGCTGAGAGTAATCGTGAAATCAAATACCTGCGTTGACAAAGCCCAAGCGATCGCGGTGGCGCCCGCCGCCGCCAGCAGGCCCGCCAGGCCGCCCACGGCCCACAGCTCGATGCGCTGGGAGCGCGCAAGCTGGCTGCGGGTTGCGCCCAGCGCACGCAGCACCGCGGCTTCGCGCATGCGCTCGTCGCGTGTGGCCGTCAGCGCCGCGGACAGCACCAGCACGCCGGCGGCCAGGGTGAACAGGAACAGCAGCTGCACGGCCTTGCCCACCTCGTTCAGCACGGACTGCAGCTGCTGCAGGATGGCGCCCACGTCGAACACCGTCAGGTTCGGGAACTCACGCACCAGCGCGGGCAGGACCGAGGCCTTTTCGGGCGGCAGATAGAACGAAGTGATCCAGCTCTGGGGCATGTCGGCCAACGCGGCGGGCGTCAGGATGGCGAAAAAATTGACGCGCATCGTATCCCAATCGACCCGGCGGGTGCTGGTGACGGCCACTTCGACCTGCTGGCCCGCCACGTCGAAGGTCATCTTGTCGCCCAGCGCCAGGCCCAGCGTCTTGGCCAGGCCCGACTCCAGCGACACCTCGGCCGCGCCGGGTTCCAGCCAGCGGCCCTGCTCGATGCGGTTGGAGGACGGCAATTCATCGCCATAGGACAGGTTGAACTCGCGGTCCACCAGTCGCTTGGCGCGGGGCTCCTCGTAGTCGTCCGGCCCCACGGGCTTGCCGTTGATGGCAATCAGCCGCCCGCGCACCATCGGCGCCAGCGTGACGCGGCCCAGGCCTTCTCGGGTAAGCGCGTCGGTCACGGCCTGGCGCTGGTCCGGCTGCACGTTGATGAGGAAACGGTTGGGCGCATCCGGCGGCAGGGTCCGCTGCCAGCCCTGGATCAGATCGGTGCGCGTCATGGTCAGCAACAGCAGCGCCATCAGGCCCACCGCCAGGGCGCACACCTGGGTGATGGTGGCGGCGCGCCGGCGCACCACGCCAGCCAGCGCGAAACGCAGCGCCGGCAGGCCGGCAGCCAGCCGGCGCACCCGCGCCAGGCCCAGGATGCAGAGCCAGGCCACCAGCGCGAATACGGCGAAGGCTCCTAAAAAGCCGCCCGCCACCACGCCGCCCAGCTTGGCGTCGCCGGCAAACCACCAGATCAGCAGCGCGAAGCCCGCGGCCCCCAGCACATAGCCCAGGGCGCTGCGCGCGCTGAGCGCGTCGGCGTCGCGGCGCAGCACCCGGGCCGGCGGCACATGGCGCAGCTGGGCCAGCGCCGGCAGGGCAAAACCCAGCAACAGCAAGAGGCCGGTCAGCAGCCCCTGCAAGGCCGGGATGGCCGAAGGCGCGGGCAGGCTGGTATCGATCAGCGAACCCAGCAGCATCACCAGCACCTGGTGCACCGCATAACCCAGCAGGCAGCCCGCGGCCGACGAGAACAGGCCGACCAGGGTGAACTCCAGCGTCAGCATGCGCGACACTTGCGACTGCACCGCCCCCAGGCAGCGCATGACGGCGATGCCGTCACGGTGGCGCGTCATGTAGCGGCCGGCGGCCAGGGCCACGGCCACGGCCGATATCAGCACCGCCAGCAGCGCGACCAGGGACAGGAAGCGCTGCGCCCGGTCCAGCGTGCGGCGCACTTCGGGCCGGCCGGACTCCAGGGTGGCAACCTTCTGGCCGCGCTTCAGGTTCTGCTTGAGCCACGTCGCGTAGCCGGCCACGGCGTCGGGCTGGCCCGCAACGAGCATGGCGTAGCCGATGCGGCTGCCCGGCGCGATCAGGCCGGTGGCGGGCAGATCGCTGGCGCGCAGCAGCACCCGCGGCGCCACGTTGACGAATTGCATGCCGCGGTCCGGCTCATAGGTGATGACGCGGTCCACCCGCAGGTGGGCGTCGCCCACGTTGAGCGTGCCGCCCACCTTCAGGTTCAGCAGGGACAGCAATTGGGCGTCCACCCAGACCGCCCCTTCAGGCGGAATGTCGCGCGTCGGGGCGTCGGGTTCGAACGGCGCGCCCGCCACGCGCAGGGCGCCGCGCAGCGGATAGCCCGGCTCCACCGCTTTCAGCGCGGCCAGCTGGGCGCCGTCGCCGGCCCCGACCATGGACGGGAACTGCCAGGTGCTGGACACGGCCAGCCCGCGTTCGCGGGCCTGGTCCATGAAGGCGGCAGGCACCGGCTCGTCGGCGTCCAGCACCAGGTCGGCGCCCAGCATCTGCCCGGCGTCGCGCTCCAGCGCCCGGCCGACCCGGTCCGCCAGGAAGCCGACGCTGGTCACCGCGGCCACCGCCACGACCAGCGCCAGCACCAGCAGCCGCAGTTCCCCGGCGCGGGCGTCGCGCATCATCATCCTGGCGCCCTGGCGCAAGGTGGACCAAAAACCTGGGCGCCTGGCCCGTGACGTATCAGGGAAATCCATCATTCCACAATGTTAACCAACGGCCTAGATCGGGGCCGAATCCCGATATCATCCCGGGGCGGGAGGCGAAGCCACCCATAAAGATACTCAAAACCTGGAGAAGACGATGCGTAAATCCTGGCTTGCCGCCACGATTCTGGCCGCCTGCACGGCCGCAACCGCCCTGCCCGCCGTGGCGCAGAACACTCTGAAGATGGCCTACGCGCTGTCCACGTCCTCGCACTACGGCGCTGGCGCCGACGCGCTGGCCAAGTCCATCGAAGCGTCCACCGGCGGGAAATACAAAGTACAGCAATTCGCCAACAGCGCGCTGGGCGGCGAACGCGAAGTGATCGAAGGCCTGCAGATCGGCACCATCGACCTGGCCATCGTGTCCACCGGCGCCACGCTGAACTTCGTGCCTGAAACGGGTGTCTTCGACATCCCCTTCCTGCTGCGCGACTTGCCGCACGCCCGCAACGTGCTCGACAGCAAGATCGGACAAGATATGCTGGCAAAGTTCCCCAGCCGCGGCATCATCGCCCTGGCCTGGGGCGAACAGGGCTTTCGCCACCTGACCAACAACGTCCGCCCGGTCAAGACTCCGGCCGACGCCAAGGGCCTGAAGATCCGCACCACGGAAAACCCGATCCACATCACCGCCTTCCGCCAGATCGGCATTCTGCCGACCCCCATGGCCTGGCCTGAAGTCGCCACCGCCCTGCAGCAAGGCACCATCGACGGCCAGGAAAACCCGCTGTCGGTGATCACCTCCGCCAAGCTGTCGCAGATGCAGAAGTACCTGTCCTTGACCGGCCACGTCTATGGCCCGGCCCTGGTGCTGATGTCGGCCAACGTGTACGAGGGCCTGTCGGCCGCGGACAAGGCCAACTTCGACAAGGCCGGCAAGGAATCCGCCCAGGCCATGCGCGCCTACGTGGACAACATCGAGAAGACGGGTGTCGAACAGCTGAAGAAGGAAGGCATGCAGGTGTCCGAAGTGGACCGCGCCGCCTTCGCCGCCGCCGTCGAGCCCGCCTACCCCGAGTACTACAAGAAGTTCGACAAGAAGCTGATCGACGCGATCCGCGACACCAAGTAAGCGGGCCCCCGCCCCGATCCGGGGCGAAGCGCCCATGGCGGCGGGATCCCGGTCCCGCCGCTTTCGTTCCCATCCTTTGCGTACAACGCCAACGGGATTCATCATGCGTTTGCTCTGCGCCTTCGACCGCGGCCTGTTCAAACTGGTCTCGGTCCTTGCCCAATTGCTGCTGGTGGCCGCCGCAGCCGCCGCCTTCTACCAAGTCATCGCGCGCTTCGTGCTGCACTCCCCCGCCGACTGGAGCGAGGTGCTGACCCGCGCCCTCCTGATCTGGACCGTGCTGCTGGGCGTGGCCCTGGCCTTCCGTCACGGCGCCATGATCAGCGTGGAGCTGCTGCGCAACCTGCTGGGCGGCACGCGCCGCCGCGTGCTCGAAGCGGTGATCGGCCTGATCTGCGCCGGATTCCTCGGCTTTCTGGCCTGGATCGGCGGCAACATGACCTACCGCGTGCGCTTCCAGACCGTGCCGAGCCTGGACATTTCGATTTCCTGGATCTACCTGGCCATCCCCGTGGGCGCCACCCTCGCCGCCATCGCCGTGCTGGCCCGCTGGTGCGCCGGCGAGGAAGACGAGGTGCCGGTGCGCAACGACGCGCAAGGCTGAGCCCCCCCATCGAACATACGCAGCAGATATCGCCATGTCCCAATTAATGATTGTCTCGATGCTGATTTTCTTCGGGCTGTCCGTGCCGGTCGCCGTGTCGATCGGCCTGGCCAGCCTGGCGGGAGTCGGCGCTGCCGGCCTGCCCTGGGTGGTGGTGGCGCAGCAACTCTTCGCCGCGCTGGACAAGTACCCGCTGGTCGCCATTCCCTTCTTCATCCTGGCCGGCAACCTGATGGAAGCGGGCGGCATCTCCGAACGCATGGTGGAGTTCGCCAAGAGCGTGGTGGGCGGCATCCAGGGCGGCCTGGCCTGCACCTGCGTGTTGACCTGCATGATCTTCGCCGCAGTGGCCGGCTCCAGCGTGGCCACCACCTTCGCGGTGGGCGCGATCCTGATTCCCGCCATGATCCGGCACGGTTACCCGGCGCCCTTCGCCGCCTCATTGCAGGCCAGCGCGGCGGAACTGGGCGTGATCATCCCGCCGTCCATCCCGATGATCCTGTTCGCGGTGTCCACCGACACCTCGACCGGCGAACTGTTCATCGCCGGCGTCATGCCTGGCATCCTGATCGGCGTGGCGCTGATGTTCTACGTCTGGTTCTACGCCAAGCGCAACAACCTGGGCAAGCGCGACGGCGAAGGCCGCCTGCCGCTGTGGCCCGCGTTCAAGAACGCCTGGCTGGCGCTGATGATGCCGGTCATCATCCTGGGCGGCATTTACGGCGGCATCTTCACGCCGACCGAAGCGTCGGTGGTGGCCGTAATGTACGCCGTGGTGGTGGGCAAGTTCATCTACCGCCGCCTAAGCTTCAAGCAGCTGTCCGCCACGCTGCACAAGTCGGTGGTGTCGACGGCGGTGATCATGTTCGTGATCGCCAACGCCGGCATCTTCAGCTTCCTGCTCAACCGCGCGGGCATTCCGGACGCGCTGGGCGTGTGGCTGGCGCAGATCTTCGACACCAAGTTCACCTTCCTGATGGGCGTGAACGCGGCGCTGTTCATAATCGGCATGTTCATCGAAACCTCGGCCTCCATCGTGGTGCTGGCGCCCTTGCTGCTGCCGGTGGCGCTGAAGTTCGGCGTGGAGCCGGTGCACTTCGGGATCATCATGGTGGTGAACCTGGCGCTCGGGATGATTACGCCGCCATTCGGGGTGAATCTCTTCGCGGCTTGCGCGGTGGCGAAGTTGCCGTTGGAGAGGTTGATCAAGCCGTTGATTCCGTTTGTGGGGGTGGTGATTGTTTGCCTGATGATCATTACTTATTGGCCGGGGTTGTCGCTGGGATTGCGGGATCTGGTCTACGCGAAGTAAGTCTGTTTGCAGGTTCTGTTGTAGTGGCGGGCGTCAGGGCTTCTTCGTAGGCCGCTCGCCGGCGCGGACGCCTGAGGGGCGAGCGCCCACGATTGCGGTCCGGAGCGTTCGCTCCGGACTGCCCCTGCCTCATCCTCGTCCTCGCCTTCGGCGACTCCTTCGGATTCCGTCGGGCGCATCGAGGTTGCTTGCCCCTCAGGCGCCCGCACCGGCGAGCTACCGGATTCTTGGCCTGTTGCGCTGCTAGAGCTGTGGTTGGTGGCGAGTCTTGCGTCACCCGCTGCTTGCGGCCGCGCGGGCGGCCGCAAGCAGCATACGTGTTGGTGGGCGTCGTGGCTGTCTGCGCTTGCGCGAATGCGGAGAGCTGTTTGCTAATGTCACCAGCATCTGGTGGGTGGGCGGTGATGGGTGGCGCGCGGCAAGCAGCCGTTTACGCATCAAGATCCGTTCGCGCGCGCCACCCATCCGGCGGCGAAGTTGAAATGACGATTCTTGGCCAACTCCGTCTTGGCGCTTGAAGACCGAGATGCGCCGTCGCTGGTGGACAGGCTCACCAGTTCCAGCAGCTCGTCGACTCAGCGCCGCGCCTTGGCCGGAGTGGCCCTCAGACCCAGCCTCGTGATCGATTCGGCGACGATATTGGCCGCGTGGCACTGAGAGCGACGCCCCGTCCAACGCCTTCCAGGTCTGCTCGGACCAACGCGACAAAGTGCATTCCGGCCGGAGCTTGCGCTCTCAGTCGTCAGCTCGCGTAGCTGTCACCAAAGCTCTTTGCTAACTGGCGGGTCGTCGTGCCATTGGGCAGTAAGCAAAACTGTTCTGCAGAAAGCTCTGACGAAGCCCGTGTTAGCCGCTCTGAAACCCCGACTCACGGCGTCGCCGGTCATGCACCTAGTCTTTTTTGGAGATGTGCAGCTGATGTCTATCAGATAGCCTGCGTTCGCCATGTCATCTTTCGCACGAGAAAGAATTCACGAATTGACATGGCCGGGTTGCGGGAGAGATTCGTCCAGATCTGCTCACACCTGTTCCATCAACTCAGTATCAAGCACTGGAGTCGTCTTATGAGATTCAAGAAACGTGCTGCGCCAGCACTGCTGGCTGTCGCCTCCCTGACACTCGCGGCGTTCGCCCAGAACGCCATGGCCGCGGGCGCCTACTCGAGTTCCGCGGTCATGCCGACCATCTACAGCAAGAACCACTGGTACACCGTGGCACCGCCCGTGGTCGGGAGCCCTCCGAGCACTGCAACCATCACCACGGTGTACTACAGCTACGGCTATCGCTTTCCGCGCCCGACCGGCTTTCAAGTGCTGCTGTGCGACAACAACGGCACCAACTGCACTGACGTGACCTCCAGGGGCTCGGGCTCGGTCAGCTTCAAAGGCAAAGGCGTCAAGGCCAACACGCCGGTCCGCTTCCATGCACGCGTCGGTGGCAATGGCACGATGTCACCCCTGATGGGTGATGGCACCGCCAACGTGTCGGTGATGTACGACGACTGATCCGGTAATCGGCGAGCGGGCAATGGGTCTCACCCCGGCTCGCCGTGAATGATGAATCTGCAACTACGCGGCCTTTCGGCCCGCCGGTGTGAGCCAGCCACTAGCCTCAAGGTAGTCTTCGGATTGCGAGTTCGTATGGTCAAAGAGCTTGGCAAGAATCTGAGCCGCAGGAGTACCCTTTGCCTTCTCGGAGTCGTATATCGCCTTGCGCTGCGCGTCGATCACGGCAGCCTCCTTGGAAAAATTCTCCTTGAAGGCTTCGTCGATGATGCGCCCGGAAGAGAGCTTATTCAGCGGCTCCCCCCCTCTTCCCGGTGCAAGCTGGTCGCGTATGTCGTACCAGATCGTGCTGGGTATGTTCACCATGTCATACGCGAACTGTTCAGCGTATTGCGGGTCGGAAGCTGCGGAATTCAACCACTTTTCCTGAATCGCCGTGCGGCCCTGCGTCGCGGCTCCCTCCTGGCTCGAGCGCTTTCGAGCCGCATCGGAAATGCCCACTTGTGTGGTCGAAGAATTGAATCCCTGAAAGAGTCCCTGAAACCCCGCCACGTCCACCGGCGTTGATTTCGTCGTAGTGGAACTCAGCTTCGAAAAGCCCACTCGATCTGCGCCTTGGAACGAAAGAACGCTAAAGCCAGACTGAATATTCATTCACATCTCCAATCAATACAGAAAGTGGCGAGCCTTGAAGTATTTTTTCCTAATCTTCTTGGCGCCTACGCCACGGAAAGCTACGTTGATAGAACAGCGTCTTAACTTATCGCCTGATGCTAGATTGAAGGATCGCGAGCCTTTAGTCCAAAAAGCGAGCGAAAAATGGGACTTTTCTGACTTTTTCCATCCTACGCACACGCGTTCTCAGAGCAAGCCACTGAACCCTCGGCGTTACCTCACGGCCGCGCTGACCGGATTGCTTCTTTTGACGTGCGACGCCGCGTTCGGTGCGGATGTTCTTTATTCCGAGTACCAAGCCAAACAGCGGCAAAGTGCGTTCGCGTTTCCGCTGGAAGAAGCCATCGCGCTGGCGGTGAGGGACAACAGGTTGGTGAAAAGCGCCTACGTCCAGCGCATCAGCCAGAAATTCGACCTCTACGTCAGCGAAGGGAAGTTCTACCCGAAACTGCTGCTCACCACGTCCGCATTGACGAGCAAAGTCAACGGTACCTCCAGCAACGCGAAAGACCTGAACACCAACGCATCGCTCACCTTGCCGACCGGGGCGACCGTATCTATCGCCAATGTCCAGGGCAGGAGCACCGCGGGCACACCTTCGTCTACATCGGTCACGCTGAGCCAGCCCCTGCTGAAAAACGCAGGAATCGATGCGAACACGGCATCAGTCCGCATCGCGCGCCTCGATGATGAAATCAGCCGACTAGCACTCAAGGCAACGCTCTCCCAAACCGTCGCGCAGGTGATCTACGCCTACCGCGAGCTCCTGCGCGCCCAGGAACAGAAGGTGATCGCCGAAGCAGCCCTGGCACGCAACAAAGACCTGTACGAGGTCAACCGCGCGCTGATTGCGGCAGGACGCATGGCCAAGGTGGAGATCCTGCAAACGCAGGCCGAAGTCGCGAATCGAGAAGTAGCGCTGGAAGAAGCGGAGAACCAGATCGACACGGCCCGGCTGGCCCTTGTAGCGTTGCTTGCTCTGGAGCCGCGCACACCTCTATACGCGACCGCTCCAACCAGCGTGGACTGGCGTCCTACCGACCCGACGCGCGCCCTGGAAACGGCGCTCACGCTTCAGCCCGACTACCTCTCCATGAAAATCCTGGTCGAACGGGCCAAGATCAGTCTGGACTATGCCAAGAACCAGCAGCTGTGGGATTTGTCGCTGGTGGCCACCAGAACCCAGGCCCGGAGCAGCGGCGCGTCGTTGGGAGCCATGGACATTCAGGCGTCCGGCGCCCGGACCGACGGCAGCTACGCGGGCCTGCAGCTCACCATCCCCTTAGGGGACCGCTCCATCAAGCAATCCGAGGTGCGCGCCTCCGTGGATCTGCACACCCAAGAACTCAAGTTGCTTGAAACGCGTCAAACGGTGGAGCACCGCATCCGCGATGCCACGCGCAATGTCCAAACCCGATGGCGCCAGCTGGAACTCTCGATCAAGGCCCGCAACTTGTCCCGGCAGAAGCTTGAGGCGGAGAAGGAAAAGCTACAGGTCGGCCAATCGTCGAACTTCCAGGTGCTGTCCTTCGAGAACGACCTGCGCAATGCCGAGAGCGCCCGCCTCAATGCGCAGATCACGTACCTGAACACGCTCACCGAACTGGACGAACGCATGGGCAAGACCCTCGACGTCTGGAGCATCCCCATCATCCAGACCAATGGTTATGAGAACTGAAGAGTCCATGCCGTCAGCCCGGCAGGTCGGCCTCGTAGTCGTGAGCGCCGTCGGCATCATCGAATCACTCAACACCGAGGCGGAGGTGCTTCTGCGGCTACCGAGTGTATCGCTCATCGGCCAGCCGGCCGTTACGGCATTGCTCGATATCGCTGACGAAACGTCCGCGAGCACGTTGATCTCACGGTTCGGCACACCGCCGCGCGGCGGCAGTGCTCGAGAAAGACACCATCACGCCACACGGCTGTACGTGCAATGCGAACGGCTTCCCGGCCCCGAAGCTGATGGCCGTTGGTTGATTCTGCTCGATACCCCGCTCCCCTCGGTCGCACCCGCAGCCGCAGCGCGGCGCGCGGGGCGCACCAAAATTCCCAGGCTGGCCGCCGGTAGCTCGGCGGCCCTCTTGGTCGCTGTGCTGCTTGGGAAAACGTTTGGCCCCGGCGCGGCTCCGCCGACGGCCTCATCTGGAGCGAGTGCAGCCGCGTCGGCTTCGATGACGCCAATCATGGCACCCACCACCCGGGCCTACATTTCCGTCATCGGCACCATCGAGGCCAACGAAACGCTCGGCGTTTCGGCCCCCTTCGATGGCGTCATCAAGGAAAGGCACTTCTCGTTCGACACGGAAGTCGAGCAAGATCAGTTGCTGCTGATACTGGACCCAACCGACTTGAACCAACGCGTCCAAGAAGCCAGGGTGACGATGCTCAAGGCCGCCAAGACCATGCAGGAACTTGAGCACTGGGACAGTGGCGCCGAAGTCTCGCGGGCGAGACGCACGTTCGTGGTGGCTCGCCAGCAGGTCGAGCAAACAGAGCGCAAAGTGCAGGAAACCGACGGGCTGGTCAAGAAGGGCATTCTCGCCCGGAACGAGTACGACATCGTGGCGGAACAGCTCAACGGTTTCAAGGCCCAGTTGGCGGCGGCAGCGGATGACCTGAAAGCCACCCAGGACAAAGCCGACAAGAGCAACCTGGAGATCGCCAAAATCGAGTATGAGCAGGCCAGGGCGAAGCACGAGGACTTGGCCAGGAGCGCGCTGCTGGCACGCATCGCCGCGCCGCGTGCAGGCATTCTGTCGAAGGCGCCAGCATCCTCTGGACAAGCACCGGCGACACTTGATGCGGGAAGCCGGATCACGAAGGGTCAGTTGCTGTTCAACGTCGCGCTTACCGGCAAGCTGCGCGTGTCGGCCCGGGTCGACGAAGCGGACGTCGTCGGCCTCGCCACAGGCATGCCTGTGGAAGTGTGGATCGATTCACAGGAGATCGCCCCCCTCCTAGGAAACCTTGCCAGTATCTCGGCACAGGCCATCCAAAGCGGCAACGGCGTCCGCAGCGCCCTGTTCGACGTGAGCGTCGATCTGCCGGCATTGAGCAAGGAGCAGCGCAGGAGGCTGCGCGTCGGAATGTCCTGCAACCTTCGCATAAAAACCCGGGGCGCCGCGAATCCCGAGCCAGGCGGCCCAGCGCGTATCGGCAGGTCGCCTGTGCAGACAAGAAACTGAAATGCTGAAACTGGATCGGATCAGCAAGGCCTACCACAATGGCAGCGGTGCAGTACCTGTGCTGCAAGACGTCTGCCTCGAGGTCGGCGCTGGCGAAATGTGCGCCATCATCGGAGCTTCCGGGTCGGGCAAGAGCACGTTGCTCAACATCATGGGGTTGCTCGACGCGCCGGATAGCGGCGCCGTGCTCTACCGGGGCAAGCCCGTGCATGATGCGGACTTGAAGACGCGAGCCAACCTGCGCAATCGCCACATCGGATTCGTATTCCAAGCCTTCAACCTGCTGCCACGCATGAGCGCACTCGACAATGTCGGCCTTCCCCTGCTCTACCGCGGCATCGGCAAGTCCGAGCGCCGCCGACGGGCACAGCGCTGGCTGGAGCGCGTCGGGTTGGCCGATCGCGCAGAGTACCTGCCGGACTCGCTATCCGGCGGACAGAAGCAGCGAGTCGCCATCGCGCGAGCCCTAGTCGGAGCGCCACAGCTCGTGCTCGCCGATGAACCCACCGGCAACCTTGATCCGAAGGCGGCGCAGGACATTCTCAGCCGACTCGGCGAACTGAGCCGGGAATCCGGCGTCGCCGTCGTCATCGTGACCCACGACCCAGCCATCAGCGTCAAGTGTCAGCGGGAAATCGCCGTCAGTCACGGGCGGGCCTTCGTTCGCGAGAGTGCGCCATGGCGTGGATGAATCTCCCGCGCGCGACCGGCTCCTTGCGCGCCATTGTCGAGGATGCCATCGACAATATGGTCGCGGTTCGGCAGCGCACCCTTCTGTCCCTGGTCGGCATAGCCATCGGCGCTGCGGCCGTCGTGGCGCTCTTGAACATCGGAGAGAACACCTCGGACGAGGCTGCGCGCCAATTTAAGTCGATGGGGACGGACCTCATCATCGTTCAGGACAGCCCCGCCCTCGGCGGACAGCGCAAAGCCCCCCCACTCAGGAGCGAAGACGCGCAAGAAATGGCAAACAGTATCGCCGGGGTTTCCCTGGCCGCTCCGCTATCGACGACGCCAGTCAAGACCGGCACAGGAGGAAAGTTGCTCGACGCGACGGCCATTGGCACCACGGAACACCTGATGACCGCAGCTCGGCTGGAACTCGCCCGCGGCCGATTCATTTCCCACCGGGATGGATTGAACACCGTGGTGGTGGTCGGAGGGAATCTGGCTACACAACTCGTCGGCGGCGGCACGGAGCTGGCGCTGGGCGATGAGATCCGCATGGACAACTACCGCTATACGGTCGTGGGAGTCCTGCGTAGTGCGCCACGCAACCCACTACTGCCGTTCGATCTCGACAACGCCCTGATTCTGCCGATCAAGGCGGATCGCCGCGCGAACTCCGCGACCGGAGCGCTATCCAACATCCTGCTTCGCGTTGCCGAGGGCCACGACCCTCTTCATGCGCTCACCGAGGTCTCCTCGTTTCTTCAGCGCAAGGGCAGCAACGCCCAGGCGCAGGGAGCGCTGCTGCTGCTCGACGGCATGCGGCAGCAAGGGCAGATGTTCAAATGGATGTTGGGTGGAGTGGCCTGCATCTCGCTGCTTGTTGGCGGCATTGGTATCATGAACGTCATGCTGGCCGGTATCGCCGAACGACGCCGCGAGATCGGGCTGCGCATGGCCATCGGCGCCGACCAGTGGGGCATCATGACAATGATCGTCACGGAGGCGGTCAGCCTCTCGTTCGTGGGAGGCGGAGCAGGCACCCTGCTCGGCATGCTCGCCTCCGTGCTCTACGCGTGGTTCACGGGCTGGGAGCCGACGCTATCGGCTCTGGCGGCACTACTCGGGTTCGGCATGTCGCTTTTGACCGGATTGTTCTTCGGTATCTACCCCGCCTTTGTAGCCTCGAAATTGAGTCCGATTGAAGCGCTCAGATCCGACTGAAACCGGCTCATCCACGGCGCGGTTGGCGCCCTAGGAGCCGATCCTCGACAAGATCACGCGGCGCGCACTGCATCCCAAGCCACCGCATGACACCGCAACTGCCGCCCGCCGACCCCGACAACCGCCGGCGCCTCAACCTTGCACTGCTCCCGCGCCATCGGACACCGTGGATGAAACGTACACCCTGACGGCGGCAATATAGGATTCGGCACCTCGCCCCCCATCGGCTCCCGATCCCGCCGCGGATCATCCAGATCCGGAATCGTATCCAGCAGCATCCGCGTATACGGATGCTGTGGCGAATCAAACAGCTGATCCGCAGGCGCCTGCTCCACGATGCGGCCCAGGTACATCACCGCCACGCTGTCGGACACATGCCGCACCACCGACAGGTTGTGGCTGATGAACACGTACGTCAGCCCGAACTCCTTCTGCAGATCGCCCATCAGGTTCAGGATCTGCGCCTGCACCGACACGTCCAGCGCCGAGGTCGGCTCGTCGCACACCAGGAATTCCGCCTCCGTCGCCAGCGCCCGCGCGATCGAGATGCGCTGCCGTTGGCCACCGGAGAACTCGTGCGGGAAACGGCCGGCGTCGCTGGCGGACAGGCCCACCAGCTCCAGCAGCTCGTCGACCCTGCGCCGCGTCTCGGCGGGCGTGGCCCGCAAGCCCAGCGTCGTGATTGGTTCGGCCACGATATTGCCCACCCGCCAGCGCGGATTGAGGCTGGCATACGGATCCTGGAAGATCATCTGCGGATGCAGCACGCCGCCCTTGCGGTTGCGCCCGTAGCGCAGCGTTCCGCGCGTCGGCGCCACCAGCCCCACCAGCAACTTCGCCAGCGTGGACTTGCCGCAGCCCGATTCGCCCACGATGCTCAACGTCGTTCCCCGCGGCACGGATAACGACACCCCGTCCACCGCCTTCAAGGTCTGCTCGGGCTGGCGCGACAACGTGCGTTCCAGCCAGGGCGGCGACACGTCGAACCAGCAGGCCAGGTCTTCGGCCCGCAACAACACATCATCGTTATGCGGCATGGGCGACTCCTCCTTGATGCAGCCAGCAGGCGCTGACGGTGGCGCCGGCCGGGGACGCCG
Organism: Achromobacter sp. GD03932; assembly: GCF_029839485.1. Lineage (NCBI taxonomy): Bacteria > Pseudomonadati > Pseudomonadota > Betaproteobacteria > Burkholderiales > Alcaligenaceae > Achromobacter > Achromobacter sp. GD03932. The sequence continues at coordinate 218,763 of NZ_JAOCAT010000003.1, read as the reverse complement.
CCAGCGGCGGGCGCTGCTGACTGCAGCGCGGCCCCGCCATCGCACAGCGCGGATGGAAAGCACAGCCGTCGGGCAGGGCGTGCAGGCGCGGCATGGCGCCGTCAATCTGGTTCAACCGGGCCGCGCGCTGGCGCAGGCCGGGAATCGCATTCATCAGGCCTTGCGTGTAGGGGTGGCCTGGCCGGCGCAGCACGTCCAGCACCGGTCCGATCTCGACGATGCGGCCCGCGTACATCACCGCCACGCGGTCGGCGGTCTCGGCGATCACGCCCATGTCGTGCGTCACCAGCAGCACCGAGGTGCCCTGCTCGCGGCAAAGGCGGCGCAACAGCGCCGTGATCTGCGCCTGCACCGATACGTCCAGCGCCGTGGTGGGTTCATCGGCGATGATGAGCGCCGGCCGCGCCGCCAGGGCCAGCGCGATCACCACGCGCTGGCGCATGCCGCCGGAGAACTGGTGCGGATAGTGGTCAATGCGCTTGTCCGCCGCCGGAATGCCCACGGCCAGCAGCAGCTCCAGCGCCCGCTGGCGCGCCGCCTGAGCGCTCACCTTGTCATGATGGCGGATTGTCTCGACCAGCTGGTCGCCCACCGTGAACAGCGGATGCAGGCTGGTCAGCGGATCCTGGAAGATCGCGCCGATTTCCTTGCCGCGCAGGCGTTGGCGCGCCTTGGGCGGCAGGTTGTCGATGCGCCTGCCCGCCAGATGGATCTCGCCGCCGCCCAGCCGTCCGGGCGGCTCCAGCAAGCCGATCACCGCCATGCCGGTCAGCGACTTGCCGGCGCCGGATTCGCCGACCATGCCCAGGATCTCGCCGGGCTGGATATCGAAGCTGATGTCGCGCGTGGCGACCAGGACGCCGTGGCGCGTGGGGAATTCGACCGACAGGCCGCGCACGGACAGGGTCGGCGCGACGTTGGCCGCGGCCGGCGGCTGCGTGGTGTTGGGAACGATGGCCATCATGACGGACTCCTTGCGGGACGCGGATAGCTGGAGGAGAAAATCTGCTCGGCCGGCGGATGGCCCCAGGTGCGGTCGGGGTAGCGGGCCACCAGCCCGTCGAACTGCGTCTGCGCCTGCTCTTGCGCCAGGCGCGCATCGAAACCGGGGATGCGCCCGTCCACCATCACGAAGCGGCCGTCGATCACCACCTGCGACACGTCGCGCCCGCTGCCGCTCACCATCAGCGTCTGGATGGGATCGATCAGTTGGCCGTTGCGGTCGTGCGAAAAATCGAACACCACGATGTCGGCCTTGGCGCCCACGGCCAGCCGGCCCAGGTCCGGGCGGCCCAGCGCGTCAGCCCCGCCCACCGTGGCCGCGTCGTAGTAGTCCTCGGAGCGGACCGCCTCGGTCGAGCCATCGGCCACGCGGCACAGCATCATGCCCACCTGCATGTTCAGCACCATGTCGGGCGGCCAGGTGTCCGTGCCCATGCCGATGTTCACGCCCAGCTTGCGGTAGCGCGCGAACGATTCCAGCGTGGCGCCGTGGCGTCCCGATACCAACGGGCAATGCACGATGCTGGCGCCGGCGTCGCGGATGATTTCCAGGTCGCGCCCGGGCCGCTCGATATGGCGCGAACCCGACACGTAGGTGCCGTGCGGCAGCAAGGCGCGCTCGGACAGGAAGTCCAGGCTTTGCAGCCATTCCGGCGGACTCATGCCGTGCTGCTCCAGCACCAGGTCGTACTCCAGGCGCGATTGGCAGCAATGCAGCCGGATCGGAATGTTCCGCTCGCGCGCCGCGGCGGCCGAAGCGCGCAACAGCGCAGGCGTGCAGGTTTCGATGCGGTCGGGCGACAGCATGGCGCGCACCCGGCCGTTGTGGCGGCCTTCGATCTCGTCGCAGAAAGCCAGGGCCTCGGCCAGCCCCGCCATGCCGCGCGCCTCGTCGTAGTGGCAGCGGATCTTGCCCGCGGCGTCCACATAGGTGTGGCCGCTGCGATAGGCGGGCCCCAGGTAGACGCGCAGACCCAGTTCGCCGGCGGCGTTGGCCGCCGACAGGAATTCGTCGCGGGTCTCGCCCCACACCCGGTAGAACAGCGACGCGATCGGCAGCGCCGTCGTGATGCCGTTGCGTATCAGCTGGGCGAAGGCATAGCGCTTCTGGAACGCCAGCTCGGAGGCCGTGTACATCTCGTACGGCCCGCGCTTCATGTAGCTCTCGGGCCAGATGCGGCCCTTCTTCCAAGCGGGCGAATTGTCGAAGCCCAGGATGGTCGTGTCCAGGTCGGACAGCGCGTCCAGGTCCACGAAGCCCGGGCCGATCAACGCCCGGCCGTAATCGCGGCGCTGCGCGACCTGCCCCGGATAGCGGTGGCCGACGTAGACGATGCGGTCGCCCTCGAACACCACCTCGCCGTTCTCGTACAGGCAATGGCGGCCATTCTCGTGGCCCACCACCCAACGGGCGGTCAGCAGGATGGGACCTTGCGGCGCGCTCATCACGGCGCCTCCGCCAGCGCCCGGCCGTCGCGCGCGACCACGCGCCCGCCCTTGACGACCAGCTTGCGCGGCGGGCGCGAGACGATGGCTTCGGCCACCGTCTCGGCGTCCACCAGCACGAAGTCGGCGTGGCAGCCTGGCGCCAGGCCGTAGTCGGACAAGCCCATGACCTGCGCATTACCGTAGGTGGCCACGTGCAGCGCCAGATCCAGTTCGTCGTCGCGGCGGAAGTTGTTGCGCAGGCCCACCAGCATGGTCCGCTCCAGCATGTCGGGCTTGCCGTAGGGGCCCCAGGTGTCGCGCATGCCGTCGTTGCCGGTACAGACCGTGACGCCGGCCGCGTGCAGCTTCGCCACGTTGGGCACCGGCCGCGAGGCCGAGCCCGTGGTCATGATGTGCACGCCGGCCTTCAGCAAGCCTTCGGTCAATGCCTGCACTGCGTAAGTGTCGGGCATGCCCAGGCAGAATGAATGCGACAAGGTGACCTTGCCCTGCATGCCCAGCGCCAGCACCCGGTCTATGGTCATCTGCATCGAGAACGCGCCGAGTTCGCCCGCTTCGTGCAGATGGATGTCGATGGGCTTGCCGTGCCGTTGGGCCAGCCCGAAGATGGCGTCCAGATGACCCTTGGGATCGCGGTCCATGCCGGCCGGATCCAGCCCGCCCACGACTTCCGCGCCCATGCGCAGGGCCTCGTCCATCAGTTCCAGCGTGCCGGGACGGATCAGCAGCCCGCTCTGCGGGAAGGCGACGATCTCCACGTCGATCTGGTCGCGGTACTGCTCGCGCGCGCGCATCACGCCTTCGATCGCTGCCAGACCGATGTCCGTGTCCACGTCCACATGGCTGCGGATATGGCTGGTGCCGTCGCCGATCGACATCACCAGCTGGCGCGCCGACTGGCGGTACGGATCGATGCCCAGGCGCCTCTTCTCGGCGCGCTCGTTCTCGATCTTGTCGATCAGGCGCGGGCCGACTTCATTGCGATACCAGGGCATGCCGTACATGGTCTTGTCCAGGTGCGCGTGGGCGTCGATCAGGCCCGGCAGCATCAGCGCGCCGCCCCCCTCCACCACCGGCACGCCGGCGGGAGCCGGTCCGCCCAGCGCCTGTATGCGGCCGTCGCGCACCAGCACCGAAGTCATCTCGCCGCCTGCCGGGCGGACTTGGGTATACAGCGTTGCGTTTTCCATCGTTCTACTCTTGTCGGTTTGCGTTCAGCGCAGGCGGGGGTTCAGGGCGTCGCGCAGCCAGTCGCCCAGCAGGTTCACCACCAGCACGATCAGGCTCAGGTACAGCGCGGGAAACACCACCACCCACCACTGCCCCGAAAACAGGAACTGGTTGCCCAGGCGGATCAGCGTGCCCAGCGACGGTTCGGTGGGCGGCATGCCCACGCCCAGGAAGCTGAGCGTGGCCTCGATCAGGATCGCCAGGCCCAGGTTCAGGGTGGCCGTCACCATGACCGGCGTCAGCGTGTTGGGCAGGATGTGGGTCAGCATGATGCGCAGCGAACTCACGCGGATCAGGCGCGCCGCCTGCACGTACTCCTTGCCGCGCTCCACCAGGGCCGAAGCCCGCACCGTGCGGGCGTACTGCACCCAGTTGGTCATGGAGATGGCCAGGATCAGGATCACGGCCGACAGGGTTTCGCGCATGCCGGGCGGCAACAGCTGGCGGAACACCGCCGTCACCAGGATCGCGACCAGGATCGTCGGGATGCTCAGCAACGTATCGCCCAGGCGCATCAGCGCGTTGTCGACCCAGCCGCCGAAATAGCCCGCCGCCAGCCCCACCAGCAGGCCAATGGCCAGCGACAGCACCACCGTGGCCAGCCCGATCACCAGCGACATGCGCGAGCCGTACAGGATGGCGGACCAGACGTCGCGGCCCTGCGTGTCCGTGCCCAACAGGAACTGCGGATCCGAGCCTGCCTCCCAGACGGGCGGCAGCTCCGCGTTCAACAGGTCCAGCTGCGCCAGGTCGTACGGGTTCTGCGGCGCGATCCAGGGCGCGAATACGGCCAGCAGCACCACCGCCAGCAGCACGATGCCCGCGCCCATGGCTACGTAGTCCTGCCTCAGGTTCCACCAGAGATCGCTGCGCAGGAAGCGGGCAAGCCGGCCCTGCCCCGTTGCGGAAAATGGCTTAGTGAGCATTGGCGCCTCCCTTGACGTGCTGGCTGCGCAGGCGCGGGTCGACCACGCCGTACATCATGTCCACCAGCGTGTTCAGCGCCACGAAGATGAAGGACACGATCACCAGATAAGCGGCCATGACGGGGATGTCCACGAACATGACCGATTGGATGAACAGCAGCCCCATGCCGGGCCACTGGAAGACCGTTTCAGTAATCAGCGCGAAGGCGATCAGGTTGCCGATCTGCATGCCGGTCACGGTAATCACCGGCATCAGGCAGTTGCGCAGGGCCAGCCGGAAATGCACGATGCGATCCGGCAGGCCGCGCGCGCGGGCGAACTTGATGAACTCGGTGCGCAGCGTCTCCAGCATTTCGGCCCGCACCAGGCGCATGATGAGCGTGATCTGGAACAGCGCCAGCGTGATGGACGGCAGCACCAGCGCGGCGCGGCCCGAGGGCGTGAGCAGGCCGGTGGTCCACCAGCCGATCTTCACCGTGTCGCCGCGCCCGAAGCCCGGCAGCCAGCCCAGCTGCACCGAAAAGATCAGGATCAGCATGATCCCGACCACGAAGCTGGGCAGCGATATGCCCAGGATGGACACGAACTGCAGCGCCTGCGCCAGGCGCGACTTGCGGTAGATGGCGGTCAGCACGCCCAGCGGCACGCCGATGACCAGCGACAGCAGCGTCGCCATCAGCACCAGTTCAAACGTGGCCGGAAAGCGTTCGGCCACCAGCGCGAACACGTCCTGCTGGTTGCGGTAGGAAATGCCGAACTCGCCCTGCGCCGCGTTGGTCACGAAGTGCACGAACTGCATGCCCACCGACGCGTTCAGTCCCAGGCGTTCGCGCAGTTCATCGCGCTGCGTTTGCGAGGCCTGCTCGTTGAGCATCATGTCGACGGGGTCGCCGACGAACCGGAAAATCACGAAGGCCATCAGCGCCACCGCCAGCATGACGCCGACCGCGTTGAAGACCCGTCTCACTATGAATGCCAGCATGTGCGGCTCCCCTTCAGACCCTAGTCATACGCAGGACCGCCGGCAGGCGGCGGTCCGCGGCGTCACTGCATGCGTACGGTCCACAGGCGCGCCTTGTTGTCCGGCATCTGCAGCACCTCGCCCACGTTCTTGCCCACGGCCCAGGCCATCGGCTGCTGATGCAGCGGCAGGAAGCGCACGTCGTCATGCAGCGTCTGCAGCACGTCGGCCATCATCTGCACCCGCTTGGGACGGTCCATTTCAGCCGCGGCGGCGTCGATCCTGGCGTCCAGCGCCGGATCACCCCATTGGCCCCAGTTGAAGACCCCAGCCGGGCCGCTGCGGCTGTGCATCACCTGCAGCAGGATGGACAGCGCGTCGATCTGCGGCTCGTTGGCCCAGCCGTGGATGGTGATGTCGAACTCGCCGCGCGAACGCTTGGGGTTCTGCAGCGAACGCGGACCGCTGGCCAGCGAGGCCTTCACGCCAATGCGCGCCCACATGGAGGCGGCGGCCTGGCAGATTTCCTCCTCGTTGACGAACATGTCGTTCGAGCAGAGCAGCGACACCGTGAAGCCATCCGGATAGCCCGCCTCGGCCAGCAGCTTCTTGGCACGCGCGGCGTCGAACGGCAGGCGCTCTTCCTGCTTGGTCTCGTAGCCCGGGATGGACGGCGCCACCAGCGCGCCCGTGGTGCGCGACAGGCCGCGCATCACGCGCTTCTGGATCAGCTCCGGCGACAGCGCCATGTACAGCGCCTGGCGCACCTTCAGATCCTTCAGCGGATTCTTGTCAGTGATGTTGGAGCCGACCAGCTTGTCGCCCAGGTTGAAACCGAAATAGAGCGTGCGCAGCTCGGTCGAGGCCAGCACCTTGACGTTGGACGCCGCGCGCAGCCGGTCCAGGTCCTGCAGCGGCGCGTTCTCGGTGAAATTGATATCGCCCGACAGCAACGCCGCCACCCGCGTGGGCGCGGAAGCGATGGGCGTGAATTCGATGCGGTCCAGGTTGTGGCGCGGCTTGTCCCACCAGCCGGGGTTGACCACCAGCACGGTGCGCGTATCCGGACGGTACGACTCCACCTTGAACGGGCCGGTGCCGTTGGCGTTATGCGTGGCATAGCCTTCGATCTTCTTGGCGGCGTCCGTCGGCTTCAGGCTGTTGTTGTCCACCAGCCACTGGCGGTTGAAGATGAAGATGTTGGTCAGGTCGTTGAGCATCAACGGATACGGATGCGTCATTTCGATGTCGACCGTGTAGTCATCGACCTTGCGCACCGCCTTGAAGGCCGGCAGATTGCCCTTCAGGGGAGAAGCTTCGTCCGAGACCCGCGTCATCGACGCCACCACGTCGTCCGCCGAGAACGGCGCGCCATTGTGGAACTTCACCCCTTTGCGCAAATGAAAGCGCAGCACCGTGGGCGACGGCGTCTCCCAGGACTCCGCCAGCGCGGGCGTGATGTTGAACTTGTCGTCATAGCGGATCAGCGCTTCGTACACATGGTTCAGGAACGCCAGGTTGAAGGTGCTGCCGTAGGAATACGGATCCAGCGAATCCAGGTCCCGGGCCGCGCCCCACTTCAGCGTGTTGGCGGCGTTGGCCCCCGTGATGGCCGACAGCGCGATCACGGCGCCCGCGGTCCACTTGAGCAAAGTCTTCATGGCTGCAACTCTCCCTTGTGTATCGGTCTGAACTCGCCGGGGTCGAGCCCGGCGCGGTGGGTAAGACGAAATGGCTAGGAATGCGCGCCCGGGCGGACGAGCGACAGCCGCTGCGCGCGCTCCAGGGACGCCAGCGCCAGCACCTGGGCCAGGGCGGCGCGGTAGGAATCGATGATGGGCACGGCCGGCAGGCGCGGCAGGCTGGGCAGGTAGCCGGCCAGCGCCGCGCCCGCCACGATCACCACGTCCGCGCCCTGCGCCACCGCGGCGTCCAGCGCCCGGCTGACCTGCAAGGCCGACTCGGCCGAACGCGACACGTAGTCCAGGGCATTGCCCGGCAGGGCCAGGATGCCGGCGCAGCGGGACTCCAGTCCCAGCTGCCGGATCTGCTCGCGCAGCATGCCGGGCCAGCGCTGTCCCACCGTCACGATGGCGCAGCGGTCGCCGCGCTGCAGGGCGCTCAGGATAGAGGCCTCGGCCATGCCCACCACGGGTACGTCCAGGCGTTCGCGCACGGCGCCGATGCCGGGTTCGCCAAAGCAGGCCAGCAGGCAGGCGTCGAATCCGCCGTCCGGCGCCTCGCCCGCCGCCCGCTCCACGATGTCCAGCACGGCGTGGGCGGCAACAGCCGCCTCCGCGCGGCTGGCGATGTAGGCGGGGCCGAACCCGGCGGTGACCGCATGGATGCGGACCCTGTCCCCGTAAAAGGCCTCGGCCTGGCTGGCCAGGCTGGCCGTCAGCTCGGAGGTGGTGTTGCCGTTGACCACCAGCAGGCGGTAAGGCGAGGAAAGGGACAGCTCGGGTGCGGCGGCCTGGGGTACAGCGGACATGGATCAGCCTTTGTGAACTTGTATACAAACAAGATGATCATTAAAGAACGATCACGCTTGTTTTGTATAAAAATTTGTATACGATTTATGTCGCCAATGTACTCCGCAGAATCCCGGCGGCAAGCTATCGCTAACCCTTAGGCCCGGGTGTAGTATGCTTCCCAGCACAGAGAAAAACGCGCGCCGGCAGCGCCTGCCGGACCATTCCAACACCCTGAAAAGCGCGCAGGCATAGGAGCCAACAAGAAGATGAAGTCCCTCGCGCCGCCGGCCGACGAGCCCGCCAAGAAAGACATCAGTCGCAACGAAATCGTATACAAAAATTTGCGCAGAGCCATCATCGAGCAGGCCCTGCTGCCCGGCGACAAGCTGCCCGAGGACATCATCGGCGAGCGTTTTGGCGTCAGCCGGACCATCGTCCGCAGCGTGCTGACACGCTTGTTCAGCGAAGGGCTGGTGGATTTGCGGCCGAACCGCGGCGCCGCGGTGGCCCGCCCCAGCCTGGAAGAGGCGCACGACATCTTCGAGGCGCGCCGCTGCCTGGAGCGCGACGTCACGCGCCGGCTGCTGCAGCACATCACCGAAGCCGGACTGACCAGGCTGGAACAGCACGTGGCGCAGGAAGAGGAAGCCCGCAAGCGCAACAGCACCAACGAATCCATCCGGCTGTCAGGCGAATTCCATATCCTGATGGCGGAGCTGTCGGGCAATGCGGTGTATGCGCGCTACGTGAACGAGATCGTGTCGCGCTGCTCGCTGATCCTGGCCCTCTATGGCCGGCCGCATTCGAGCGAATGCGCCGTCAGCGAACACATGGAGATCGTGGCGGGCCTGCGCGCGCGCGACGAGAAGCACGTGCTGCACCTGCTGGAGCATCACCTGGAATCGGTGACCGCGCGCGCGCTTCTGACCGCGGACGGCCAGGGCGTGCGCGATATCCGCAAGATCCTGGACCGCTACGGCACGTAGGGACGCACGAAGCCCCCCAACGAAAAAGCGCCCGGTGAGGGCGCTTTTTTGGTTGGAGAGCCTAGATTTCGCGCTCTTCCGTCTTGAGGTTATTGTCGCGAGCGAAATCCACCACGAACTTGTACGCCAGCGGTTCCAGATCGCGCAAACGCAGATCGACCACGATCCCGCGCACGCCGTCGATCACGACGGGCAGCACATAGGGCGAATAGGTGAGGTGGTTACCGGCACAGCCGGCGGGCCGGAATTGTGCCATTACGCCGGCGAGCCGTTCCGCCCAATCGCTGGGGCGAAAGCGGCTACCGCTTTCGGTAACGCCATGAATTACGAATTGTCTGACGCGAGTTGCCATGAGTTCTTCACTACAGCGCGCCCTTCACGAAAGCCGGATCTTCGGCGTGATCAAACATGCGCCCTGCGCCGCGAATTGTATATGATTGATCCTTTGCCCTCTTTCAAAAAGCGATTCGCCTGGGAAAACGAGCTGTCCGGACTGCCAACCCCGGCGGCATCCCACGGGAACTCCGGCTGAGTCCCGGCGCAATCCGCTTCATCCACAGGAGGATCCTCGATGACTTCGCCTCTGGCCAATATCTACGCCCGGCTGCCGGTATCGTTCACGCACGGCCAGGGCGTCTGGCTGTGGGACGCCGAAGGCCGCAAGTACCTGGACGCGCTGGCCGGCATCGGGGTGTCCTGCCTGGGCCACGCCCATCCGAAACTGGTGGCCGCCATCAGCGAGCAGGCCGCCCGCGTCATCCATACCTCGAACATCTACGAAGTGCCGCAGCAGACCGCGCTGGCCGCTCGCCTGACGCAGCTGTCCGGCATGCGGGAAGTCGCGTTCAACAACAGCGGCTCCGAGGCCAACGAAGCCGCGATCAAGCTGGCGCGCTACTACGCCTACCAGCGCGGCAACAAGCACGCCCACATCATCACCATGGATTCGTCCTGGCATGGCCGCACGCTGGCCACGCTGGCGGCCACGGGCAGCGAAAAGGCGCGCAAGGGCTTCGAGCCCCTGCCCTCGGGCTTCATCCAGGTGCCTTACAACAGCGTGGACGCGGTGCGCGCCGCCGGCGACGCCGAGCCGCGCGTGGCTGCGGTGCTGCTGGAAGTGCTGCAGGGCGAAGGCGGCATCCGCCCCTCCGACATCGCCTATCTGCAGGAAGTGCGGCGGCTGTGCACCGAGCGCGGCTGGCTGCTCATGATCGACGAAGTCCAGTCCGGCATCGGCCGCACCGGCAAGTGGTTCGCCCACCAGTGGGCCGACATCGTGCCCGACGTCATGACCCTGGCCAAGGGCCTGGCGGGCGGCGTGCCCATCGGCGCCATGCTGGCCGCCGGCCCCGCCGCGGGCGTGTTAACCCCCGGCAGCCACGGCACCACGTTCGGCGGCGGCCCGCTGGTCTGTGCGGCCGGGCTGGCCGTGCTGGATGCGCTGGAATCCGAGAACCTGCTCGCCAACGCCCACGACGTGGGCAATCACCTGAAAACCGCCCTGGCCGATGCGCTGACCGGCGTCGCGGGCGTCACCGACATCCGCGGCCGCGGCCTGATGCTGGGCATCGAGCTGGCCCGCCCCTGCGGCGTGCTGGCCCTGCGCGCCATGCAGGCCGGCCTGCTTATCAACGTCACGCGCGACCGCGTGATCCGCATGTTGCCGCCGCTGATCCTCAACCGCGACGAAGCCGACCGCATCGTCGCCATCCTGGTTCCGCTCATCCAGGAATTCCTGGCCGAAACACCATAAAATCAACGTCCCGCCCGGGCCATGAGCCTGGCCGGGCCCCATGACCTGCGACATCACCATGACACCTCCCACGACTCAAAACGGCCCGCTGCGGCACTTCCTGCAGTTCAAGGACTTCTCGTCCGCCGAGATCGCCTACGTGCTGGACCGCGCGCGCCTGATCAAGGACAAGTTCAAACGCTACGAACCCCACATGCCGCTGCATGACCGCACGCTGGCGATGGTGTTCGAAAAGGCCAGCACGCGCACCCGAGTGTCGTTCGAGGCCGGCATGTACCAGATGGGCGGTTCGGTCATCAACCTGACCTCCAACGATTCGCAGCTGGGCCGCTCCGAGCCCATCGAAGACACCGCGCGCGTCATCTCGCGCATGGTCGACATCGTCATGATCCGCACGTTCGAGCAAACCCGCATCGAGCGCTTCGCCTCGCACTCGCGCGTGCCGGTGATCAACGGCCTGACCAACGAATTCCACCCCTGCCAGATCCTGGCGGACATCTTCACCTACATCGAGCACCGCGGCCCCATCGCCGGCAAGACGGTGGCCTGGGTGGGCGATGCCAACAACATGGCCTACACCTGGCTGCAAGCCGCGGAAATGCTGGGTTTCACGCTGCACGTGTCGACCCCGGCCGGCTACGAACTCGAAGCCTCGCGCATCGGCACGCCGCCGGCCACGGTGCTGCGCCAATTCAAGGACCCCATGGAAGCCTGCAAGGGCGCGCACCTGGTCACCACCGACGTCTGGACCAGCATGGGCTATGAAGCCGAAAACGAAGAGCGCCGCGCCGCTTTCGCCGACTGGTGCGTGGACGCCGAAATGATGGCCGCCGCCGATTCCCGGGCCGTGTTCATGCACTGCCTGCCCGCCCACCGCGGCGAGGAAGTCACCGGCGAAGTCATCGACGGACCGCAAAGCGTGGTCTGGGACGAAGCCGAAAACCGCCTGCACGTGCAGAAGGCGCTGATGGAGTTCCTGCTGCTGGGCCAGATCAAGTAAGACCACCCCCATATGGAAAAGCCTGCGCATCTCGCGATGCGCAGGCTTTTTTCATGGGCACGACACACCCGAATTCAAATCCGATGCGGCGGACGCCGCGCAATTACAGAATCCGTTTGAACATGGTCCGGCGCGTATTGCGGAAGGATGGCCGCACGCGGCTGCTCCAGTCGCTGGCGCGCACGGCCAGCCAGGGCGGGCTGCCGAAGGTTTCGCGCGTGTGCAGGTCATAGCAGGCCAGATAGCGCGGCGACTCGTCGCGGCATTCATAGCGCATGGCGCGCACCGTGCCAGGCACCGAGGCCAGGCCCGGCAGATGCTCCTGGTCGTACCAGGCGTTCAGGTCGGCTTCCGCCTCGGGCAACACGTCGGTCTCGACGATGTAATGCCACGGCGCGTCCTGCCCCGCCGAGGCGCCCGCCAGGTCCAGCGTCTGATGCAGCACGCGGCTGCGCGCGCCCGGGAAGCTCTCGGCCAGGCGGGCCTGCGCTTCCGGCAAGGCCGCCGCCGATCCGCGCAGATAGACGTAGGTTTCGTCCTCTTCCAGGGCGGCATAAGCGGCGGCGCGCAAGCCTGCCAATCCTTGGGTCAGGGTCTGTTCAAGTTCACGTGCGCGCGGCGTGTCGAAGCGCTCGCCCAGCGATACCAGCAATACGGTTTCCTGCACTCCAGTCTCCTTCAATGTCCGACGCGCAAGGCCACCAGGAAGCGCGACACCATGTTGTACGCGCCCACGGTCGCCGCCAGTTCCACCAGCTGCGTGTCATCGTAGCGCGCGCGCAGCGGCGCGAACACGGCGTCCGGCACCTCGATGTCGCGCGTCATCGCGTCCGTCAGCGCCAGCACTTCGGCCTCGCCGGCTTCCAGGCCCTGCAGCGCCGACGGCGCCGGACCGCCGCGCAATGCGTCCACCAGCGCCTGCGGCATGCCAGCGGCCAGCGCGTGCGGCACATGCGCCTCGAACTCGTACGGCGCATTGTTCAAGGTCGCCACGCGCAGGATGATCAGTTCGCGCAGGCGCGGCGGCACCGTCGTGTTCAGGCGGATCGCGGTCAGCATGGCCTCCCAGCCCTGGACCACGGCCGGGCTGTTCAGCAACACCTGGTACAGCGGCGAGATGCGCCCCCGCGCAGCCGATATCCGCGCCTCGATCGCGGCCAGTTCCGGGCGGCTGCCCGGCGTCACCAGCCCTACTCTGCATGCGTTCATCTTCACTCCGGACGGATGTTCTTGCGCTGGATCAGCGAGGTCCACTTCTCGCGGTCCGATGCGATCAGGGCAGCCAGTTCCTGCGGGCTGCCGGGCGCGGCCTGCGCCCCGAACTTCTCCAGCCGGGCGCGCACGCTCTCCGTGTTCAGCGCGGCGCGCACGGCCTGGTTGAGCTTGTCGATCGTGGCAGGCGGCGTGGCGGCCGGCGCCACGATGCCGTACCAATTGTTGGACTCCACGCCGGCGATGCCCTGCTCGGCCAGGGTCTTGACCTCGGGCAGCAGCGGATGGCGGGTAGGCGCGGCGATGCCCAGGGGCTTCAGCTTGCCGCCCTGGATATGGCCGATCAGGCCCGGCACGTCGCCGAAGAAACCCGACACCTGGTTGCCCATCACGTCATTGATGACCGGCGCCGCGCCCTTGTAAGGCACGTGCATCACGTTCGCCTTGCTGGAATCGGCGAACATTTCCAGAGTCAGGTGGGGAATGCTGCCGATGCCCGACGAGCCGATCGCCACCGACTGCGAGGCAGCCTGGGACTTCTTGACGAAGTCAGCCGCGTCGGCCGCCGGATTGGACGGATTGACCACGAACACCGTGGCGTTGTTGACCACCTTGGACACCGGCGCGAAATCGCGCACGGGGTCATACGGCAAGTCCTTGTACAGCGCCGGGCTGATCGCGACCGCGCCCACGCTGGTCAGGAACAGCACCGAGCCGTCAGCGGGCGCCTTGGCAACGTAGGCTGCGGCGATGTTGCCGTTGGCGCCGGCCTTGTTCTCCACGATGACCTGCTGCTTGAGCTCCTTGCCCAATTGCTCGGCCAAGACCCGGCCGACCAGATCCACCGGCCCGCCAGGCGGGAAGGCGATGATGAGGCGCACCGGCCCATCGGCATGGGCGGATCCCAGGGCGGCCAGGCTCAGCAGGCCGGCGGACAGTATTTTCTTGAACATGGTGTCTCCTGATTGAATGGAATTTTCTTGTCGTTCGCACGCCGCCAGACGGCGGCGGCGTTTGCCGCGCCTACTCGAATCCGTACAGCCGCGCCGGGTTGTCCACCAGGATGCGCTGGCGCAGGGCCGCATCGGGGCAAGCTTCGAAAAACAGGTCGACCAGCTCGCCGTCATCCGGCATGTCGTCCGCCACGTTCGGATGCGGCCAGTCCGTGCCCCACAGGCAGCGGTCGGGCAGGGCCTCGGCCAGCGCGCGCACGAACGGCAGGCCCTCGGCGTACGGCCGCTTGCCCGACGCGATGCGGTCGATGCCCGACACCTTGACCCAGGCCTGCGGCACCTGCGCCAGGCCCAGCAGCGCCCGCATCGCCGGCGACGCCAAGCCATCGCTCGCCTTCAGCCGTCCCATGTGGTCGACCACGAAGGGCAGCGGCAGCGCGGCCAGGCGCGGCAGCAGCTCCGGCAGCATCGCGCCGTCCAGGTGCAGGCACAGATGCCAGCCCAGCGGCGCGATCAGCGCCACGACGCGGTCAAAGACCGCCGGATCGGGCGCGCCGCCCAGATGCGGCACGAAGTTGAAACGGGCGGCGCGCACGCCGCCCTCATGCAGTTGCTTCACGCCGGCCTCGGTCGCGTCCGCTCCCAGCAGAGCGACGCCGCGATAGCGGCCGCCGCTTTGGGCCAGCGCATCCAGCAGGGCGCGATGATCCGAGCCATGGCAATTGGCCTGCACCACCACCGCGCGCTCCACGCCCAGGCGGTTGTGCAGCGCCGCCATGGCCTGGTAAGGCGCATCCGGCGGCGTGTACGAGCGGCCCTCGGCGTACGGAAACACGTCGGCCGGCCCGAACACGTGGCAATGCGCATCGCAGGCGCCCGGCGGCAAGGCATGGCGGGGACGGGACGGCGCGGCTAGCGGAGGACGGCAATCGGGCACGGGCGGGTTCCTGCGTTGAAAACGCCATGGTCCCGGATTGCCCGCCGCCCAACAATGCTATATCTTTGATTTCAGATATAGATTTTCCAAATATCCGATGGACCTCAAGCAGATCGAATACTTCCTGCGCGTGGCGGAGCGGCGCAGCTTCTCGCGCGCGGCCGAAATGCTGGACGTGGCGCAGCCCACGCTCAGCCGCCAGGTCCGCCTGCTGGAACTGGAGCTTGGCCAGCATCTGCTCTACCGCAACGGGCGCGGCGCCGAACCCACCGAAGCCGGGTTGCGCTTCCTGGAGCACGCCCGCGCCCTGCTGACCCTGGCCGAACGCGCCAAGGAAGACCTGCAAAGCCTGCGCGAGACGCCCACCGGCAAGGTCGTGGTGGGCCTGCCGCCCCGCATCGCGCGTGTACTCACGCCGCCGCTGGTCCAGGCCTTCCGCCGCAGTTTCCCCGAGGCCTCCATCGCCGTGGCCGAGGGCCTCAGCGCCCAGGTGCGCGAATGGCTGCTGGCCGGCCGCGTCGACCTGGCCCTGCTCTACGATCCCGCGCCCTCGCCCCAGTTGGCCTACGAATCGCTGTTCCGCGAAGACCTGGTGCTGGTGGCCGCGGCCGGCCAGCGGCCCGCCCTGCCCCCGCGCATCGCCGTGGCGCAACTGGGCGACTACCCGCTGGTGGTGCCCAGCCTGCCCAACGCCATCCGCACCCTGGTCGAAAGCGTGTGCCGCGCCCAGGGCGTGCGCCTGACCATCGCCGTCGAGGTGGACGCGGTCCAGACCATCGTCGAACTGGCCGCCCAGGGCGACGCCTACGCCATCCTGCCGCGCTCGGCCGCGCGCGGCCCCGCCGCCGAGCATGAGCTGTCGCTGTGCGACATCGTCGACCCGACCATCACCAATGATCTGGTGCTGGCCAGCGCCCGCCACCGCCCGGCCACCCGGCTGGCTGCCGCCACCGCGCTCCTGATCCGCCGGCTGGAGCTGCCGGCCCTGTTCGCCCCGCCGGCCCGACCGCGGCAAAAGAGTTAAAATAGCGTCCGTTTCTCTTGTTTGGCGGCTAGCAGCTGTCAAAGTCTGCTGTCCAAGTCCTGTTGGCGTCTCACTTCAAACAATGACCACTATCCTCCCGAACCTTCCCACCGGCCAGAAGGTCGGCATCGCCTTCTCCGGCGGCCTCGACACCAGCGCAGCGCTCCTGTGGATGCGCAACAACGGCGCCATCCCCTACGCCTACACCGCGAACCTGGGCCAGCCCGACGAGTCCGACTACGACGAGATCCCGCGCAAGGCCATGGCCTACGGCGCTGAAAAGGCCCGCCTGATCGACTGCCGCGCGCAGATGGTGGCCGAAGGCATCGCCGCCCTGCAATCGGGCGCGTTCCACATCTCGACCGCCGGCATCACCTACTTCAACACCACTCCCATCGGCCGCGCAGTGACCGGCACGATGCTGGTGGCGGCCATGAAGGAAGACGACGTCAACATCTGGGGCGACGGCAGCACCTTCAAGGGCAACGACATCGAGCGCTTCTACCGCTACGGTCTGCTGACCAATCCGGACCTGAAGATCTACAAGCCCTGGCTGGACCAGCGCTTCATCGACGAGCTCGGCGGCCGTTCGGAAATGTCCGAGTACATGCGCCAGGCCGGCTTCGACTACAAGATGTCGGCTGAAAAGGCCTACTCCACCGATTCCAACCTGCTGGGCGCCACCCACGAAGCCAAGGACCTGGAGCACCTGAACTCCGGCATCCGCATCGTCAAGCCCATCATGGGCGTCGCCTTCTGGCGCGACGACGTCGCCGTCAAGGCCGAGGAAGTCACCGTCCGCTTCGAGGAAGGCCATCCGGTCGCCCTGAACGGCGTGGAATACAGCGACCCGGTCGAGCTGATGCTCGAAGCCAACCGCATCGGCGGCCGCCACGGCCTGGGCATGAGCGACCAGATCGAAAACCGCATCATCGAAGCCAAGAGCCGCGGCATCTACGAAGCCCCGGGCCTGGCCCTGCTGTTCATCGCCTACGAGCGCCTGGTCACCGGCATCCACAACGAAGACACCATCGAGCAGTACCGCGAAAGCGGCCGCAAGCTGGGCCGCCTGCTGTACCAGGGCCGCTGGTTCGACCCGCAAGCCATCATGCTGCGCGAAGCCGCCCAACGCTGGGTCGCCCGCGCCGTCACCGGCGAAGTCACCATCGAACTGCGCCGCGGCAACGACTACTCGCTGCTGAACACTGAATCGCCCAACCTGACCTACGCGCCCGAGCGCCTGTCCATGGAAAAGGTCGAAAACGCCCCGTTCACGCCCGCGGACCGCATCGGCCAGCTCACCATGCGCAACCTCGACATCGTCGACACCCGCGGCAAGCTCTTCACCTACGTGAAGACCGGCCTGCTCGCCTCCTCCGGCAGCTCGCTGCCGCAGCTGAGCGACGAAGGCAAGAAGAAGTAATTCTTCAACGCCAAAAACCAAAAAGCCCTTCGGCATGCCGAAGGGCTTTTTGTTTGGAGCGCAGCAATCGGACGCCAACCTCGACGAGAGCGTGTCCGCTAAAGACAGTCACGACCAGCGCGCAGCGTCATCACCTACCGCAAGACACCGCGTAAGCCCCCAAAGGCCGCCCGCGCGGCCGGCCGGGGGCGGGCTCCGCAAGATCCATCGCCATCCCCCCCCTAGGCGAGAACGCCAAGCACACCGCCCTCCCCTGCGACCGGACAAATTCAGCTGACGCAGCCTGTGGCGAGGGGGCCTGGGACGCGCGGGGCGTCGATAAGCCCGAGGGAATCGGTAGGAGTCGCCGAAGGCGAGGACGACGATGACGACGGGGAAGCCCGGAGCGAAGGCTCCGGGCCGCAATCGTTGCCCCGCGCGTCCCAGGCCCCCTCGCCACAGGCGTCATAAGAATCCGAACACCGCCCCCCAAACAAACAAGCAAGAGCCTAAAGCTCCACCTGCATCCCCATCTCCACCACCCGATTAGCCGGAATCTTGAAGAACTTCGTACTCCGCGTAGAGTTCCGCGCCATGAACGAAAACACCGCCCGCCGCCAGCGCCACAACGCCGGCTTCTTCGCCGCCACCACGGTCTGCCGCGACAGGAAGTAGGAAGTCCGCATCGGTTCCAGGTCGATCTCCGGATACGCCTCGGCCACCAGCCGCAGCGCCTCCGGCACGTCCGGATCTTCCTTGAAGCCGTAATTGATCGTCGCCTGCCAGCTCGACGCCGACAGCTTGGTCACGGAGAAGCGCTCCTCGGGCGAGACATAGGGCACGTCCGCCACCAGAATCGTCAGGAACAGCACATGGTCGTGCAGCACCTTGTTGTGCTTCAGGTTATGCAGCAATGCCGGCGGCACATTGCCCGAGTTCATCGTCATGAAGATGGCCGTGCCCGGCACCCGCGACGGCGGATACTCTTCGAGCTGCGCCATGAATTCCTTGAGCGGCTGGCGGTCTCGCTGCTGCATCTCCGACAGCAGCCGGCGGCCGCGACGCCACGTCATCATCAGCGTGAACACCACGATCGCCACCAGCAGCGGCAACCAGCCGCCCTCGTGGATCTTGAACACGTTGGCCGAGAACAGCAGCACATCGAACAGCAGCAACAGGCCCAGCGCCACCAGCCACAGCACACGCTTGATGCCGGTCGAACCGCGCGGCAGCACCGCGAACGCCAGCACCGACGTCGTCAACATCGTTCCCGTGACCGCGAACCCATAGGCGGCAGCCAGGTTGTCCGAATTGCGGAACAGCAGCACCAGGACCAGCACCGCGCACAACAGCAGCGCATTGACCTGCGGCAGATAGATCTGGCCCTTCTCGATGGCCGAGGTGTGCAGGATCTGCATGCGCGGCCAGAAACCCAGCTGCACCGCCTGGCGCGTGACCGAGTAGGCGCCGGAAATCACCGCCTGCGACGCCACGATGGTCGCAATGGTGGCCAGCGCCACCAGCGGGGCCAGCCCCCATTCCGGCGCCATCATGAAGAACGGATTACGGATCGCGGTCGGATCGCGCAACAGCAGCGCGCCCTGGCCGAAATAGCACAGCGTCAGGGCCGGCAGCACCATGCTGAACCAGGCGCGGCGGATCGCCGGACGGCCGAAGTGGCCCATGTCGGCATACAACGCTTCGGCGCCAGTCAGGGCCAGCACCACCGCCCCCAGCAGCACGAAACTGATCCACGGAAACTCGACGATGAAACGCAGGCCCCACATCGGATTCAAGGCCCGCAGCACTTCCGGCGTCTGCCAGATCTGCCAGCCGCCCAGCGCGGCCAGCGTGCCGAACCACAACAGCATCACCGGACCGAACAGCTTGCCCATGGCCCCCGTGCCGTGCGACTGGATCGCAAACAGCGCGATCAGCACCACCAGCGACAGCGGCACGACCCAGGCGTCCAGCTGATGCGACACGATGCCTATCCCCTCCAGCGCCGACAGCACTGAAATGGCCGGCGTGATCATGCTATCGCCATAGAACAGCGCCGCGCCGAAAATGCCCAGCACGATCAGCACCCAGCGCAGCTTGCCTTCCCGCCCGCGCACCGCCAGCTCCAGCAAGGCCAGCGTGCCGCCCTCTCCACGGTTGTCGGCGCGCAGCACCAGCGTCACATACTTGAACGACACCACCACCATCAGCATCCAGAACAGGATGGACAGCACGCTCAGCAGGTGGGCAGGCTCCAGGTCGGTGTGCACGCTCAGGCCCGTCAGACAGGCGCGCAGGGTATACAGGGGGCTGGTGCCGATGTCGCCGTACACCACGCCCAGCGCCCCCATGATGAGGGCGGCCCGCGACGATGGCGCGTGCCCGCCGAGTGCCTGCCCGTTGGACGATGAAGGAACGCTGACCGAACCTTGGCTCATGATGTAGGTTCTTGACGAGTAAGTTGGGCCCCCTTGCGAGGGCCGGGAAACACGACGGACAGCCGTGTTCCTGAAAAGTCCGGACGGCTGGTGAGCTTCCACCAGGCGCCGTGCGCGTGCGCGATTTCACGCACGATGGCCAGCCCCAGGCCCGACCCGCCCGCGGTCGCGGTGGGAGAACGGTAGAAGGCCTCGAACACGCGTTCGCGCTCATCGGGGGAAATCCCCGGCCCATCGTCCTCCACGGTCAGCGAAGGCGGATTGGCGCCGACGATCAGCGTGATGCGGCCGGTCTTGTTGCCGTAGCGCAGCGCGTTGTCGATGAGGTTGCCCAGCAGTTCGGCCAGCAGCAAGGGGTCGGCGTCGATCCAGATGGGCGCGTCCGGCGCCACCAGATCCAGCTCGTAGTGCGCCTCGCGCACCCGCGGAAACCATTCGGCGCCGTTCGCCCGCACCCATTCGCAGAGGTCGATGCGCACGAAGCTGTCCTGCGGCCGGGCGTTGGGATCGGCCCGCGCCAGGACCAGCAGCTGCTGCCCCAGACGGATCATGCGGTCGCTCACTGCCTTGATGCGCTCGGCCCGCGCGCGCACGTCGTCGGGCAAGGGGCGCGCCAGCATCAGCTCCGACTCCAGGCGCAGGCCCGACAAGGGCGTGCGCAGCTGGTGCGCGGCATGGCCGATAAAGCGGCGCTGCGCCGCCAGCGAGGCATCCAGGCGCAGCAGCAAATCATTGGTGTGCGTGACCAAGGGCTCGATTTCGACCGGCACGCCTGCCACTTCCAGCGGCTGCATGTCGTCGATGGAGCGTTGCCGGATCTCTTCGGACAGATGATTGACCGAGCGCAGCCCCGAACGCACGCCCTGCACCACCACCCACGTGAACAGCGCGATCAGCGCGACCTGCCCCACCACCATCAGCCAGAAGAAATCTTCCAGCATCCAGAGCGACATGTCGATCTTGTGCGTGATGACCCAGGTGGCCGCCAAGTCCAAGAGGACCAGCAGCAGGATCGGCGGCATCAGGCGAATGACCAGATGCCGCGCCAGCGAACGGGAGGGAAGCAAGGGACGGGAAACCGGAGTAGCGGTAGGAGTGCGTTCCTGCATCATGACGCAATGCCCTCGCCTAGGCGTATGGATGCGCGCGGCCGGCGCGACGCGGCCGCAGCCGGCCCGTCAGGCCGTTTCCACATCCAGCATGTAGCCAAAGCCGCGCACCGTTTGAATGCTGGCGCCCGTGCCTTCCAGGCGCTTGCGCAGGCGGTACACATAGACTTCGACGGCGTTTTCGCTGAAATCGGCATCCCAGGCCGACAGCGAGTTCACGATCTGGCGCTTGGTCACGACGCGGCCGACGCGGGCCATCAGCATTTCCAGCACGGAGAGCTCGCGCACCGACAGCGACAGGCGTTGGCCATTGGCGCGGACTTCGCGGCCGACGGTGTCGAACACCAGCGGGCCGACTTCAATCAAGGGCTGCGCCTGGCCGGCGCGGCGCCGGCCGAAGGCGCGCACGCGCGCCGCCAGCTCGGGCAGTTCAAAAGGCTTGGTGACGTAATCGTCCGCCCCGGCGTCCAGGCCGGCGACGCGGTCCTCGATGCCATCGCGGGCGGTGAGGATCAACACAGGGACCTGGTTGCCGTCCTGCCGCAATTGCCGCAGCACGTCCAGCCCGCTCATGCCAGGAAGGTTGAGGTCGAGCAGCATGAGGTCGTAAGGCTGCCCCGCCAAGGCGCCCAGAACCCGGTCGCCCTCGGTCAGCCAGTCGACCGCATAGCCTTGGTCGGCCAGAAATTCCTGGAGCGCGTGGCCCAGGGTGGTGTCGTCTTCGATTACCAGAACTCGCATGCGGCGATTCTAGCGCGATCCCGGCCGGAACGGGGCGCGAAATGCGCCCCGGGGCCGGGAAGCGTTCAAGGTGCGGACGGAGCCGGGGCGGCCCCGGCTGCCGCGGGCGCGGCGGAGCCGGCGACGCCGCCCGAAGGAGGCGTGGTGACGAACCCGATGCGCGTCATGCCCGAACGGCGCGCCGAAGCCATGACCTTGGCCAGGGTCTCGTAGCGGGTATTCTGGTCCGCACGGATGCGGATCTCGGGTTGCGGCTTGGTGCCGGCAATCGACTTGAAGCGGTTGGGCAGGTCATCGATATTGACCGGCTTCTCGTCCCAGAACAGCGCCCCGCTGGCATCGATGGCCAGGTCGACGGTCTTGGGTTCTTCCTCGATCTGCTCGGCCGCCACCTGGGGCATGTTGATCTTGATCGAATGCGCCAGCAGCGGCGCGGTGATGATGAAGATCACCAGCAGCACCAGCATCACGTCGATCAGGGGCACCATGTTGATCTCGGAAACCGTACTGCTTCCGGATCCTTTACCCTCGAAGCTGCCAAAGGCCATTATTCGCTCCCGCGTTGAGCCGCAGCGCCGTTACCGTTCTGGCGGCGCAGGGCGCGCACCTTGCCATCGGACAGAGCGACCTGCTGGCCGGTGGTCAGGAACGCGAACAAATCATGCGCAAAGGCATCCAGGCGCGACAGGAACACGCGGTTGTTGCGCACGAAGGTGTTGTAGGCCAGCACCGCGGGAATGGCGACCGCCAGGCCCAGGCCCGTCATGATCAGCGCTTCGCCCACCGGACCGGCGATGCGGTTGATGGTCACGCCGTCGGACAGGCCGATGCCGACCAGGGCATGGTACACGCCCCAGACCGTGCCGAACAGGCCCACGAACGGCGCCGTCGAACCCACCGAGGCCAACACGGTCAGGCCGTTTTCCAGCTTGGCGGTTTCTTCGTCGATGACCTTGCGCATGGTGCGCGTGACGAAATCGGAGTTGCTGCCCGACTCTTCAAGCTTGGTCGCGCCGAACTTGTTGTGATGCGCCTGCGCATGCATGGCGTGGCTGGCCAGGTGCGAGAACGGGTCGCGCGCGCCGTGCGTGACGATTTCGTTTTCGACCTGTTCGAGCGAGCTGGCGTTCCAGAACTTGTTCAGGAAGTCCGCCGAGCGCTTGCGCATGCTGACGTTGCTGGCGACCTTGACCAGGATCAGATACCAGGTCACCAGCGACATCAGGATCAGGATGATGAAGAGGCTCTTGCCGACGAAGTCGCTCTGCGCGACAAAGTGCAGGAAGCCCATGTCGGGAACCGCGGCGGGCGCCGGCGCGGCAGGCAGCGCGGCAGCAGCGCCTTGCAGCGCATCGGCCGATTGCTGAGCCACGGCGCCGACGGTCGAAGCGGCTTGTTGAGCTGCGGGCGCGGCCGCAGCCGCGGCAGGCGCAGCGGCGGCGGCAGCCGGTGCTGCCGGGCTGGTGGTCGCCTGCGCCACCAGGGTGGCGCTATGCAGTGCGTTGGACATCTCAGTTCCTCATTACGAAATCGAACGGAATTTTGGCTTTGGCGGGATAGGCCACGCCGTTACGGGTATACGGTTTGAATCGGCCCTTGCGGGCGGCTGCCAGCGCCGATTCGTCCAGGCGCGGAAAGCCCGAGGACGCATCGATGGTTGCCCGCTCTACCAGCCCCTGGGTGTTGATCTCGACCAACACCACCACCCGGCCCTCTTCCCGCATGCGGCGCGACGCCATCGGATAGTTGGGCATCGGGCGCGCGCCTTGGAATTCAATGCTGGACACCAGCACCGGCTGATCCGGCGGCGGCCCCTGCTGCGGCCCTTGCGGCGCCTGCGTGCCTTCGGGCGCGCCGCTGGGCGGCGTCTTCGGCGCTTCCGGCTTGGGCTCGACCTTGACGTCCTGCTTGGGCTCGGGCTTGGGTTTAGGCTTGGGAGGCGGCTTGGGCTTGGGTTTGGGCGCCGGCATCGGCGGCTTTTCGACCACTGGCTCCGGTTCGGGTTCAGGCTCCGGCTCGGGCTTGAGCTCGGGTTCAGGCTCGGGTTCGACTTCGGGCTGCGGCGGCTCGGGCGGGGTTTCCGTCACCGGCTGCGGCTCCTCGGGAGTGGGTTCGGCCTTGGCGATCTGGGGTATGGGCGCATCCACCACGCTCACCATGATGGCTTCGGGTTCCTCGAGTTCAGGACGATTCTCGGGTGCCATGAAGATGGCGCCGATCACTGCCGCATGCAGCGCCAGGACCGTCAGGCCAGCGCCTGCGCGTATACCGAATGAAGAGCGCGAAGAAGAATTCCAACCGCGTTGAAAACTAGGCATGAATCAGCCAGGGTGCATTGACTTATCCGGCCAGCCAGGAAAGACGCACACGCGATGGCGACGCCGGCTGACCGGTACAAGCCCACAATAATATCTTAAATGCGAATGATTCGCACGTCCTATTTCATCTGACCCCGTCTTACATTTCCGGGCGGGATCAACAGGCATGAGCGTTACGGCGCGCGCAAAACAAAAAACCCGCCACCATGACGTGTGCGGGTTTTGTGCGGAGCGCATATCGGAGCTTTTGGTGGGTGCTACAGGGGTCGAACCTGTGACCTACGCCTTGTAAGGGCGCCGCTCTACCAACTGAGCTAAGCACCCATTTTGATGCAGCCTCAAGACGAAATTCGCGAAAAATCCGTACAAGCAACTGCCAACCGGGGCACTCAAAAGCAATACGCGGGCCGGAGTATACCGGACCGCGCAATTGTGGGCAAATCGCCAGGGCTGAATGCCTGCGACCCGCCCGCCGTCCATTAGTTGACGGCGTCCTTCAGGGCCTTGCCCGGACGGAACTTCGGCACCTTGGCCTTCTTGATCTTGATGGTTTCGCCAGTGCGCGGATTACGGCCGGTGCGAGCGGCGCGAGCCGACACAGCGAACGTGCCAAAGCCAACCAACGTAACCGTACCGCCCTTCTTCAGGGTGGTCTTGACGGCACCGATCAGGGCGTCGAGCGAACGACCAGCGGCGGCCTTGGAGATGTCGGCCTTGCTGGCGATGTGATCGATGAGTTCGGTTTTGTTCATTCAGGTGTACCCCTCACAAGGTATTGAGTCTGCCGGAGTGCAGTTCATGGCCGTCATGATGGACGCCGCTGAAGACGCAAAACCGACAAACGACGAACAGACAGTGGATAAACTTTTTTCTTGCGCTGCGAAGCACAACTTTTAAACTGCTGCGCCGCCTGGATTCAATGGCAAATTGCCTTCAAATCACCAGCGACGCAGACGTGTATTAGGCCTTGGCGTGGCGCGGCTGTCAAGCGAAAACCTCACCACAACCCGCGTCAATACTAGCTTTTAGACCGTTTCGCAATAAACAGAAACACGCATTTCGGTGTTTGCGCGACACCCTCGAAAACGATCGTTAACTTGCGTCAGACATCGGCCCATCGACGCAGCAAATTGTGATAAATGCCGGTGAGTTGCACGATCGAGGGATGCCCCGCGGCATCCTGATTCAAGCGCTGTATGGCCACGTCCATGTCCAGCAGCAGCGCGCGCTGACTGTCTTCGCGCACCAGGCTTTGCATCCAGAAAAACGACGACACGCGCGCGCCGCGCGTCACCGGATTGACCTTGTGCAGGCTGGTGCCCGGGTACAGCACCATGTGCCCCGCCGGCAACTTCACCGCGCGCGGGCCATAGGTGTCATCGATGACCAGCTCGCCGCCGTCGTAGGAGTCGGGGTCGGAGAAGAACAGCGTTGCCGACAGGTCGGTGCGCACGCGCTCAGCCGTGCCGGCGATGCCGCGCACCGCGTTGTCCACGTGATAGCCGAACGCTTCCCCGCCCTCGTAGCGATTGAACAAGGGCGGAAAGATCTTGCGCGGCAGCGCGGCCGACATGAACAAGTTGTTGGCCGCCAGGCGCTGCAGGATCAGATTGCCCAGCTCCTGGGCCAGAGGATGCTGCTCCGGCAGTTGGCGGTTGCGCTTGACCTCGGCCGACTGATAGCCGGCCGTGACTTTGCCGTCGACCCAATCGGCGGCATCCAGGCGGCGCCGGATCTCGGCCGCCTCTTCTGGCGTGAAAACTTCTGCGATCTGTATGAGCATGGGCGCTATCCCGATTGCGTTGCAAGCGCGCCCGGCCACCGGCCGCGCGCGTGCCGCATTATCCCTGCAGGCAACCGTTGAGCGCCTGATCGAAATCAAACAGCAGATCGGCCTCGTCTTCGATGCCCACGGACACGCGGATGAGACTGTCCGCGATGCCCATTTGCTTACGGCGCTCGGCGCCCATTTCGTAATAGATGGTGTGGGCGGCAGGCAGCGCCAGGCTGCGCGTATCGCCCAGGTGGGTCGCCATCAGCACGATGCGCAGGCGGTTCAGGAAATCGAAGCAGTCCACCCCGTCCGCCAGCTCGACGCCCAGCAGGCCGCCGAAGCGCGAGCCGAACAGCGCCGCCGCGCGCGCATGCTGCGGGTGGCTGGCAAGCCCGGGGTAATGCACCTTGGCCACGCCCGGATGATCCTCCAGGAAGCGCGCCAGCGCCAGCGCGTTGGCGCAGTGCTTGGCCATGCGCAGGGCCAGGGTCTCGGCACCCACCGCGATGCGGTGCGCGGGTTCGGCCGCCAAGGTGCCTCCCATGTCGCGCAGACCCTTCTTCTTGACCTGCGTAAGCCCCCAACTGGTGGACGGCCCCTTGCGATAGGCCTCGTAGATGTTCGAGTAGTTCGACCAGTCATACAGCCCCGTGTCCGTGACGGCGCCACCCAATGCATTGCCATGACCGCCAATGTATTTGGACAGCGAGTTCATCACCAGGGACGCCCCGACCGAGACCGGCCGGAACATCCAGGGCGAGGTCAAGGTGTTGTCGACGACATAGACCAGACCCTTCTCGCGGCAGATTTCCCCGATCACGGCCAGGTCAGCAACTTGCGTGCCCGGGTTGGCGATGGTTTCGGTGAAAACCATGCGGGTGTTGGGCTGGATCGCCGCGCGCACCTGCGCCGAATCGGTTGCGTCCACGAAGGTGATCTCCACGCCCAGCTCCAGCAGCGTGCCCAGCAGGCTGTTGGTGTTGCCGAACACGAACTGGCTGGACACCAGGTGATCGCCGCGGCGCAGCAGCGTGGTGAAGATGGCAGCCAGCGCGGCCATGCCGGTCGCGAAGCTGACCGTGCCCTTGCCGCTTTCCATCTGGTTGATCTTGGCCTCCAGCGCGGTGGTGGTGGGCGTGCCTTGGCGGGCGTAGGTGAAGCCGGCCTTGCCCTGGAAGACCGCGGCCAGCTCGCGCGCGTCTTCGTAGGCGAACTCCGAGGACGGATGCATGGGCTTGTGCACCGCTCCGTGCTCGACGGATTGCTTGCGGTCGGAATGGAGGATCGTGGTGGTAAAGCCGTTCTGGTGCATGATGGGCTGACGCGAAGAGGGTGTGGTCTACAAGATAGGCAAGACGGATAAATCAGGAACGGCGCTGGCGCACGGTTTCATAGAGGCAGACGGCGCTGGCCACGCTGACGTTCAGGCTTTCCACCGAACCCAGCATGGGAATGTTCACCAGTTGATCGCAGGTTTCCCGCGTCAGACGGCGCATGCCCTCGCCTTCCGCCCCCATGACCCAGGCCATGGGCTGGCGCGCATCGATCTGGTGCATGCTGTCGGTGGCCTGGTCGTCCGTGCCCACCAGCCACACGCCGCGGTCCTTCAGGCTGCGCATGGTGCGCGCCAGGTTGGTCACCATCAGATAGGGCACCGTATCGGCCGCCCCGCACGCCACGCGCTGCACGGTCGCGTTCAGGCCGACGGCCCGGTCGCGCGGCGCGATGACGGCGTGCACGCCGGCGGCATCCGCGGTGCGCAGGCAGGCGCCCAGATTGTGGGGATCGGTCACGCCATCCAGGATCAACAGCAGCGGCGGACCTTCGATGACGTCGAGCACCTCATCCACGTCCACCGCCAGCTGGCGCTCTTCGGCCAGCGCCACCACGCCCTGATGGCGGGTGCCGCGGGATAGCCCGTCCAGACGCTCCATGGGGACCGGATGCAGGCGGCAGCCCGCTTTTTCGGCTTGCTCGATGAACGTCTGCATCCGCTTGTCGCGGCGCGACGCCTCTACATAGATTTCCTTGATCGAGTCGGGCGCGTGGCGCAGCCGCGCAACAACCGCGTGAAACCCGGCCAGGACTTGGGTCGACGCCATAAATGCAATACCTTTAGATAAACGAATACCCGCCCCAGAGCGGGGCGGGCCACCGGACCAAGCCGGCCATAGATGCAATGTTACCCCTTATGGCGCGGCCGCCCTACGACGGCCGCGCCATAAGGAAGTGTCAGTGGCGCTTGTGCGCGGCCTTCTTGGCCGGCGCGGCGCGCTTGGATGCCTTGGGCGCCCGCGGCGGCTTGCTGGCCTTCTTGGCCTCGGCGCGCCGCTCCTTGGCGGTTTGGCCCTTCAGGGCGGCGGGCTTGGGCGACGCTGCCTTCTTGACGCGGCGGGAAGACTCGTCCGGACTGCGGGCCGAGGCCTTGCGCAAGGCGTCGAAGCTGGTGCCCTGCACCAGGCGGAACTCGATGCGGCGGGCTTCGAGGTCCACGCGCGACACCTGCACCTGCACCTTGTCGGTCAGGCGGTAACGCATGCCGGTACGCTCGCCGCGCAACTCGTGCAGGGCGTCGTTGAACTGGAAGTACTCGCCGCCCAGCTCGGAAACATGCACCAGCCCTTCGACGTGCAGGGTATCCAGCGTGACGAAGATGCCGAAGCTGGCGACGCCGGTAACGGTGCCGCTGAAGTCCTCGCCCACGCGCTCCTTGACGAACCAGCACTTCAGCCAGGCCTCGACGTCGCGCGACGCCTCGTCGGCGCGGCGCTCGCTGGCAGACAGCACCAGGCCCATCTTTTCCCAGATGGCATGTTCGTGCTCGCGCTGCGTGCGGCCGATCACCACGGGCTGGTCTTCCAGGCTGGGCACGTAGCGCTGACCAGCCAGCAACGCCTTGATGACACGATGCGTCAGCAGGTCGGGATAGCGGCGGATGGGCGAAGTGAAGTGGCTGTAGCCGGGATAGGACAGGCCGAAGTGGCCCATGTTGTCGGGGCTGTAGACCGCCTGCTGCATGGAGCGCAGGCACATCGTCTGCAATAGCTGGTAGTCGGGGCGTCCGCGCACCGAATCCAGGAAATCGCCGTAATCCTTGGCCGTGGGCGTCTCGCCGCCGCCCAGCGACAGGCCCATGGTGCGCAGGAACTCGCGCAGCGATTGCAGGCGCTCGGGCGTGGGGCCTTCGTGGATGCGGTACAGGCCGGGATGCTTGCTGCGGGCCATGAAGTCGGCCGCGCAGGTATTGGCGGCCAGCATGCACTCTTCAATCAGCTTGTGGGCATCGTTGCGCACCGACGGCACGATCTGTTCGATGCGGCCGAGCTCGTTGCAGACGATCTTGGTTTCGACCGTGTCGAAGTCGATGGCGCCGCGCTTCTTGCGCCCTTGCGCCAGCAGTTGAAAGAGTTCGTACAGGTGCTGGACCTGGGGCATGACGCTGCGCATGGCGTGCGCGGCCGGACCGCCGGGCTGCTGCAGGGCGGCCCAGATGTTCGTATAGGTGGTGCGCGCATGCGAGTGCATGACCGCGTTATAGAACTGGTAGGCGGTGACGGTGCCGGCCTTGGCGCCGCTGGCCGGAATGACCATGTCGCAAACCAGCACCAGGCGGTCGACGTCCGGGTTCAGCGAACACAAGCCGTTGGACAGGGACTCCGGCAGCATCGGGATGACCCGGCGCGGGAAGTACACGCTGGTGCCGCGTTCGATCGCGTCGTCGTCCAGGGCGTCACCCGGACGCACATAGTGGCTGACGTCGGCGATGGCCACCAGCAGGCGCCAGCCCGGACGCTTGCGCTGACCCGTACCCAGCTCCACGGGTTCACAGTACACCGCGTCGTCGAAGTCGCGCGCGTCCTCGCCGTCGATGGTGATGAGCGGCACGTCGCGCAGGTCGACGCGGTCCTTGAGATCGGTCTTCCTGACCACGTCCGGCAGGCGGGCGGCCTGCTTGAGCGCGGCCTCGGAGAAATCGACCGGCACGTCGAACTTGCGCACCGCGATCTCGATCTCCATGCCGGGATCGTCGATCTCACCCAGCACCTCGGCCACACGGCCCAGCGGCTGCGTATGGCGCGTGGGCTGCTCCATGATTTCAACCGCGACCACCTGCCCATGCTGGGCGCCGTTGGTGTCGCTGGGCGGAATCAGGATGTCATGCTTGATGCGCTGGTCCTCGGGCACGACGATGGACAGGCCATGCTCGTGCAGGAAGCGCCCCACCAGCTTGTTGGTACGGCGCTCAATGACTTCGACGATGGTGCCTTCCGGCTTGCCGCGGTATTCGCCAGTGGGCTTGACCAGTACGCGGTCGCCATGCAGCACCTTGAGCATTTCGCGCGGCGACAGGAACAGGTCCGGGCCGCCGTCATCACGCAGCAGGAAGCCGAAGCCGTCGCGATGCCCCAGCACCTTGCCGGCAACGAAGTCCAGTTTGGTGGCCAGCAGCAACACGCCCTTGCGGTTGGGCATCAATTGGCCGTCGCGCTCCATGGCGCCCAGGCGGCGCTCAAATCCCACCATCGTCGCGGCGCGCTCGACGCCCATGCGTTCGGCCAGTTCCACCGGAGACAGCGGCGAGCCTGCGGCGCGCAGCGCTTTCAGGATGGCTTCACGGGACGGGACATCAGGATCGAAGTCCGGCGGCGCTTCGGGCAAGGGTGTTGATCTGTTGTTATTCGATTCGTTATTCGATCGTTTTGCCAAAGCTAAAATTTCCGTATATAATGCGCAGCTTCTGTGGTTCGCCCAAGGCTGAACACTGAAGCAGAAAATGGTCAGAAAGGCCGGGAAGTTTAAAACCCAGCCGGGGTTTGAAAAGCAAGTTGCTTAAAAACCTTATTGTAGAACCAACTGCACTTTGGACGCATGTTTTAGTTAATGTGTTTTAACTGAAGCGATGCAACTAGAGCGGCAGCGTATCACATACTTCTGACAGTATCTCTCAGTGCCCAGGTGGCGGAATTGGTAGACGCGCATGGTTCAGGTCCATGTGCCGCAAGGTGTGGAGGTTCGAGTCCTCTCCTGGGCACCACGGAATTTCAATCAAGACCATGCAAGCCGGTCTTGATGGCAAAAGCTAAAAGGCCCCGGAAATCGCAAGATTTCCGGGGCTTTTGCTTTGCATCGCCCTACCCTCGTCGCTTCAACGCCACGGCACCTTGCGATTCAAATGATGCCGCGCATACAGGTCGGCGCCCATGCCGTCGATCTGACCGTCGATCAAGGCCTCGAAAGGCTTTAACAACGCATCGAAATTCATCGGCGCCTCAAGCGCATTCAAGGCATGCGTCACAGCCTCTATCGTCGACAGCGCACCTGGCACGTCGGCGTGGCGAACCCGGTAGCGCGTGGAAAGCCCCGCAGGCAGCATCACGCGCGGCAACGCGGCAAGCCCGGGATTGATATGCAGCAGCTTGCGCGCATGCCCCCAGGTGCCGTCGGGCACGATCAATCTGATCGGCGCGCCAAGCTCCTGCCCATAGCCCGGCGCCAGTACCTCAGCGCCTTCGCCCGGAAACAGCAGGCGCGGCAGATAGCCCGGCAACGCCCAATCGTCTTCCGAAAAATATTCGCCGACGACGCGGCGCGCGCCATCCAGGCCCAGCACAGCCAGCCTCGCGGTGTTCAAGGCGTGGCGCGCCTCGCTTGGATGCTGCAGCACCACCACTTGGGTGCGGCAGGAAAGCGAGGGAATCAGCGCGCACAGGCAGTGCGATAGAGGACGCAGGCAACGCGTGCAGAGGGTACGGGACATGGGGCGACACTATATCGAAAGTTCGAAAGCGGCCCGGCAGCAAAAAAATATGAAAAAAAAGCCACACGACTTGCACACTTCAAAAAAAGTGTGCATAATCTCATTCCTCTGCTGCTGAACAAGAAACAACGCGAAAGCGAAGCGACAAGTAAAGCATCAGCGCCCAGGTGGCGGAATTGGTAGACGCGCATGGTTCAGGTCCATGTGCCGCAAGGTGTGGAGGTTCGAGTCCTCTCCTGGGCACCAATTATTACATCACGAGGTACCTGCGTGATGCGCCAAAAAAACCCCGAACGCGTAAGCGTCCGGGGTTTTTTCTTTGTCCGGCCCTTTTCTTTATCCAGCCTGTTTGATTGCCCGGCCCGGCTCACAGGCAGACGCTTTGAGCCGGGCGGCCCGCCTTACTTCAGCACGCGGGTCATGACCACGTGCGGAATACCGGCCTCGACGAATTCCTCGCCTTCCACATTGAAGCCATGGGCTTGGTAGAAGCCCGCCGCGTGCGTCTGCGCGTGCAGCACCAGCATGCGATGGCCGTCGCCATGCCCCTGTTCGATCAACGCGTCCAGCAACTGACTGCCGACGCCCATGCCACGGGCCTTCTTGTGGACCGCCATGCGGCCGATATGGCCATCGGGCAGAAGCCGGCCCGTGCCCATCGGCGTGCCGTCCGGGCCGTATGCCACGGCGTGCACCGACACGGCGTCATCGTCGTCCAGCTCGACCTCGGGCGGCACTTTCTGTTCGACGACGAACACTTCGTGGCGCACCGAATACGCGTCGTCGCGCAAACGGTCCCAGGTTCCCAGGGCGATACGCACCGTTGCTTGTTTGTTGGTCGACATGTCCATCCCTCGCGTGCAGCAAATGAATAAAAGAATCCTAAACCCCATTTTGGCAGGGATGAACAATGGCCAAAAGGGGGTACGATCGCGGCTTGCCCACGTCGTCCATGTTCCCCCACATGCCGCCTGCCGCTCCCCCCGCCTGGTTGAAAGCCGCGCCCGCGCTCTTCCTGCTTCTCTGGTCCAGCGGTTTCGTCGTGCTCAAAGTGGGCCTGGCCTATGCCGACCCCATGACGTTCCTGGCGCTGCGCTACGCCTGCGTGGTGCTGATACTTGCGCCCTTCATGCTGTTCCTGCGCCCGCCGCTGCCGCGCGGCGCCAGTGCCTGGGGCCACCTGGCGATGGTCGGGCTGCTGTTGCAGGCAGGCTACTTCTGCTTTACCTACCTTTCGCTCAAACAGGGGATGTCGGCCGGCGCCCTGGCGCTGATCACGTCGCTGCAACCCATCCTGATCGGCCTGCTGGCGCCGGTGATTGCGCACGAGAAGGTCGATGCGCGCCGTTGGGCAGGCTTGGGGCTGGGGGTATCGGGCGCGGCGCTCGTGATCATCGCCAAGGCCTCGATCGACGTGATCTCTCCGCTGGGCCTGGCGTTCGCCATCAGCGCCCTGCTCTGCATCACCGGCGGCACGCTGTACGAAAAGCGTTTTGGCGTGCAGACGCATCCCGTCACCTCGAACATGGTGCAGTACGCGGTCGGCCTGATCGCCACCGCGCCGCTGGCGTTCTGGCTGGAGCCGATGCACATCGAATGGACCGGCCCCCTGCTGGGTTCGCTGGCTTACCTGGTCGTGGGCAATTCGCTGGTGGCGATCACCTTGCTGCTGACCATGATCCGCTACGGCGAGGCCTCGCGCGTGTCGGCGCTGTTCTTCCTGGTGCCGCCTTGCACCGCCATCATTGCGCTGATCATCCTGGGCGAAGCCATTCCCGCGCTGGCCTGGCCGGGCATGGCGCTGGCGGCGCTCGGCATCCTGCTGGTGACGCGCACGGCGCGCACCGCCGCCAAGTAGAATGAGCGCCCCACCAGATCCCTGCCCATGAACGCCGTCGTTACCTCCGCCCTGCCGGTCTTCGCGCTGATCCTGACCGGCTGGCTAGCCGCCCGTTGGCGCATCCTGGGCACCGGCGCCACCGACGCGCTGAACCGCTATGTCGTCTATTTGTCGCTGCCCGCGCTGCTGTTCCGCGCCATGACGCAGGTGGACCTGACGCACATGGCGCACTGGGGTTTCGTGGGCGCCTTCGCGGGTGGCATCGCCGTCACGTTCCTGGCCTCGTTTCTCGGCGCGCGCCGCACGCAGCGCGCGCTGACCGACCGTGGCATCCAGGGCCTGGCCGCGTCCTATGCCAACGCCGGCTACATGGGCATTCCGCTGTGCCTGGCGCTGTTGGGCCCTGACAGCATGGCGCCCGCCACATTCACCACCCTGCTCACCGCCAGCGTGCTGTTCGGCTTCGCCATCGCCTTGATCGAGTTCGACCGCCAGCAGACGCCCAACCTGTCCTTGACCCTGTTCAAGGTCGGCCGCGCGCTGCTGCGCAACCCGCTGCTGGCGGCGCCGCTGCTGGGCCTGGCCTGGGCTTTCACCGGCCTCGCGCTGCCGGAGGGCGTGGACCGCTACGTAGCCTTGCTGGGCGCGTCCGCCAGTCCCTGCGCCCTGGTCACGATCGGCCTGTTCCTGGCGCAGACGGAGACGTCCAGCTCGGGACCCGGCGTCATGCGCCTGGTCGCCGGCAAGCTGCTGCTGCAGCCCGCCGTCACGGCAGTGCTGGCGTTCTACGTCTTCGCCATGCCGCCAGTGTGGGCCTGGACCGCCGTGCTGATGAGCGCGCTGCCCATCGGCACCGGCCCTTTCATGCTGGCCCAGATGTACGGCCGCGACGCCCGCGTGACCTCGCGCGCCATCCTGGTTTCCACCGTCGCATCGGTGCTGACCGTCAGCCTGCTGGTCGCCTGGATCAGCGCACACCCGATCTCCTGATTGCTCTTCATCATGTTGCTCGCCGTCGCCATCTTCGTACTCACCATCACGCTGGTCATCTGGCAGCCCAGGGGCCTGTCGATCGGCTGGAGCGCCGTGCTGGGCGCGGCGCTTGCCCTGGCCACGGGCGTGGTCCACCTGGCCGACATCGCGGATGTCTGGCGCATTGTCTGGAACGCGACCGCCACCTTCATCGCCATCATCGTCACCAGCCTGATCCTGGACGAGGCCGGCTTTTTCGAATGGTCCGCGCTGCACGTGGCGCGCTGGGGCGGCGGCCGCGGCCGGCTGCTGTTCGTATTGATCGTGCTGCTGGGCGCCGCCGTGTCCGCCCTGTTCGCCAACGACGGCGCGGCGCTGATCCTTACGCCCATCGTCATGGAAATGCTGGTGGCGCTGGGCTTCGGCCCCGGCGCATCGCTGGCCTTCGTGATGGCTGCGGGCTTCATCGCGGACACGGGCAGCATCGCGCTGATCGTATCCAACCTGGTCAACATCGTGTCGGCCGACTTCTTCAATATCGGCTTCGGCGAGTACGCATCGGTAATGCTGCCGGTGAACCTGATGGCCGTGGCGTCCACGCTGGGGGTGTTGCTGCTGTTTTTCCACCGCAGCATTCCGCCGCGCTACGACGTGAGCCAGCTGCCCGCGCCCGCGTCCGCAATCCGCGACCTGACCACCTTCCGCGCCGGCTGGGTCGTGCTGACCCTGCTGCTGGCGGGCTTTTTCATCCTGGAACCCATGGGCATCCCGGTCAGCGCCATCGCCGCCGTCGGCGCGCTGGGCCTGCTGCTGATCGCGGGACGGCAGCACATCGTCGGCACGCGCCGCATCATGCGCGAGGCGCCCTGGCACATCGTGGTGTTCTCGCTGGGCATGTACCTGGTGGTGTATGGCCTGCGCAACGCCGGCCTGACTGCGCACCTGGCGCAAGTGCTGGACCGCTGCGCGGAATACGGCGTCTGGGGCGCGGCGATGGGCACGGGCCTCATCACCGCCTTCCTGTCGTCCATCATGAACAACCTGCCTACCGTGCTGGTGGGCGCGCTGTCGATCGCGGACACCAGCGCCACGGGAGCCGTGAAGGACGCAATGATCTACGCCAACATCATCGGCAGCGATCTGGGTCCCAAGATCACGCCTATCGGCAGCCTGGCCACGCTGCTGTGGCTGCACGTGCTGGCGCGCAAGGGCCTGCGCATCACCTGGGGCTACTACTTCAAGGTCGGCATCGTGCTGACGTTGCCTGTGCTGCTGCTGACTCTGGCCGCGCTGGCTTGGCGCCTGCAGTAAACTCTATATAATTTTTAGTTATATAAAAGGCATTAATTGGTGTTTTGATCCAGCCGTCCACCGCTTTAGACTTCCAACCACCACACGGGTGCCTGCGCGCGCCCGTTTTGCTTTCTTACGTATCAAGTTCCGGGACTCGCCCATGAGCACCAACGCCTCGACTCTCCCCCTGCCTTCCTCGGCCCTGCCGCCCATCCAGATCAACCGCAAGCCGCTCTGGATCGCCCTGCTGCTGGTGCTGGCGGGCGCCCTGTACCTGCATGAGACCGTCAGCTGGCGCCAGGGCGCGCTGTGGATCGTCGGCGCCCTGCTGGGCGTGACCCTGTACCACGCCTCCTTCGGCTTCACGCAGGCCTGGCGCGTGTTCGTGTCCGACCGCCGCGGCGCGGGGCTGCGCGCGCAGATGCTGATGCTGGCCGCGGGCGTGCTGCTGTTCTTCCCCTTCCTGGCGGCCGGCACGCTGTTTGGCCAACCCGTCAGCGGCTTCGTGTCGCCCCCGGGAGTCTCAGTCCTGCTGGGCGCCTTCCTGTTCGGCATCGGCATGCAGCTGGGCGGCGGCTGCGCCTCGGGTACGCTGTTCGCGGTCGGCGGCGGCAACACCCGCATGGTGGTCACGCTGCTGTTCTTCATCATCGGCTCGGTCATTGCGACCGCCAACTTCGGCTGGTGGTCGAGCCTGCCGGCGCTGGCGCCGACCTCGCTGATCAAGACCTGGGGCCTGGCGCCCGCGCTGGCCATCAACCTGGCCGTGTTCGCGCTGATCGCGTGGGCGGCCACGGCGCTGGAGAAGCGCCGCCACGGCCATGTGATCTCGTTCGCCTCGCGCACCGCGCGCCCGGCCTCCCTGCTGCAAGGCCCCTGGCCGCTGATCTGGGGCGGCGTGGCGCTGGTTGTGCTGAACTTCGCCACGCTGGCGCTGGCTGGCCGCCCCTGGGGCATCACGTCCGCCTTCGCGCTGTGGGGCGCCAAGACCCTCGACGCCTTGGGCGGCGACGTGGCCACCTGGGCCTACTGGGCCAAGCAGCCCTCGCTGGCCGCGCCGCTGCGCCAGGACGTCACCACCGTCATGGACATCGGCCTGATGCTGGGCGCGCTGGCCGCGGCCAGCGCCGCCGGCAAGTTCGCGCCCATCTGGAAGGTGCCGGCCCGCTCGCTGGCCGGCGCCGTCATCGGCGGCCTGCTGCTAGGCTATGGTTCGCGCCTGGCCTTCGGCTGCAATATCGGCGCCTACTTCAGCGGCATCCTGTCGGGCAGCCTGCATGCCTGGCTGTGGCTGCCGGCCGCCTTCGCCGGCAGCGCCCTGGGTGTGCGCCTGCGCCCCGCCTTCGGCCTCGCCGTCGAAAAGACCCCGGCGGCGTCCAGCTGCTGAGAAACAGTATTCCAGGGCTGTCCGCTGGCACGGCCGGACAGCTCCTGGTGTATGGTTGCTCCATCCCGAAATACGGAGATGGACATGAACTGGATTTTCGGCCGCTACACGGCTTTTTTACTGACCCTGATCGGCGCCGCGGTTACCGCCGCCCTGGCCGCGACCAGCTCGCCCGGGTGGCTTTGGCTGGCCGTGCCGCTGACACTGCTGGCCGCGCTGGGCGTCTATGACCTGGCGCAAACGCGCCACGCCATCCGCCGCAACTATCCGGTCCTGGGCAATCTGCGCTTCCTGTTCGAATTCATCCGGCCCGAGATCCGCCAATACTTCCTGGAAGACGACACGCAGGCCGCGCCGTTCTCGCGCGCGCAGCGCTCCATCGTCTACCAGCGCGCCAAGCGCGAGATCGACAAGCGTCCCTTCGGCACCCAGGAA
This sequence comes from Achromobacter sp. GD03932, assembly GCF_029839485.1. NCBI lineage: Bacteria > Pseudomonadati > Pseudomonadota > Betaproteobacteria > Burkholderiales > Alcaligenaceae > Achromobacter > Achromobacter sp. GD03932. Next base: position 181,389 of record NZ_JAOCAT010000003.1, on the reverse strand, counting down.
GACGTCTACGGCGACCGCTACGAATGGATCAACCATTCCATGTCGCCCTCGCAAATCCCCGACACCGACTTCCGCGTCACGGTGGGTGGCCCCGAGTGCAAGCAGCCCTACTCCATGTCCGCGTTCAACGTGTCGGCCATGAGCTTTGGCGCCTTGTCGGCCAATGCCATCCTGGCCCTGAACGAAGGCGCGCGCCAGGGCGACTTCGCGCACGACACCGGTGAAGGCGGCATCAGCCGCTACCACCGCCAGCCGGGCGGCAGCCTGGTCTGGAACATCGGCTCGGGCTACTTCGGTTGCCGCGACGAACACGGCGCGTTCTCCGAAGAGGCTTTCGTCAAGAATGCCTGTACGCCGCAGGTCAAGATGATCGAGATCAAGCTGTCGCAGGGCGCCAAGCCCGGCCATGGCGGCATCCTGCCCGCCGGCAAGGTGACGCCGGAGATCGCCGAAGCGCGCGGCGTCGTGGCCTGGCAGGACTGCAATTCGCCGGCCACCCATTCCGCCTTCGATACGCCCATCGGCCTGATGAAATTCGTGGCGCGCCTGCGCGAACTGTCCGGCGGCAAGCCGGTGGGCTTCAAGTTCTGCGTGGGCCACCCGTGGGAGTGGTTCGCCATCGTCAAGGCCATGCTGGAAACCGGCATCACGCCGGATTTCATCGTGGTGGATGGGGCCGAAGGCGGCACCGGCGCCGCGCCCGTGGAGTTCGTCGACCACGTCGGCACGCCGCTGCGCGAAGCGCTGCGCCTGGTCCACAACACGCTGATCGGCGTGAACCTGCGCGACCGCATCAAGCTGGGCGCATCCGGCAAGATCATCACCGCTTTCGACATGGCCCGCGTCATGGCCATGGGCGCGGACTGGTGCAACGCCGCGCGCGGCTTCATGTTCGCCATCGGCTGCATCCAGGCGCAAGCCTGCCACACCGGCAAATGCCCCACCGGCGTCACCACGCAGGACCCGCTGCGCCAGCGCGCGCTGGTGGTGCCGGACAAGGCGCAGCGCGTCGCCAACTTCCACCGCAACACGCTGCATGCGCTGGCGGAACTGCTGGCCGCGGCCGGCCTGACCCACCCCGGCCAACTGCGCCCGCACCATATCGCACGCCGCATCTCCTCCAGTGAAATCCGGCTGCTGTCGGCGCTGTTCCCGGAACTCGCGCCGGGCGAACTGCTGCGCGGCGAATTCCGCCATCAGGTGTTCCGCGCGGGCTGGGCCATGGCCCAGGCCAGTTCGTTCCAGCCGACCCACGACATCACCACCGCATTGGCGCAAGAGCATGCCGCCCATGCCGCGCCGGCCGCCGCGCAAGTCTGATCCGGCTGCCGCCGGGCGCTACAGCCAGCGCTCGAACATGCGCGAGAAGAACTCCATCGAACGGTCACCCACGCCCCTGGCTTGCCAGGCCTCGGGCGTGATCCGCACCGAATCGGCGACGTCGCGCTGGAACAGCGCCTCCATTTCGGCCGCGAATTCAGGCCCCAGCACCACGGCATTGATTTCGTAGTTCAACGCAAAGCTGCGCCAATCCAGGTTGCTGGACCCCACCGTGGACCACACGCCGTCCACCACCGCGGTCTTGGCATGCAAGAGCGCATCGCGCCGCTCGTAGATTTTCACGCCGGCCTTGAGCAGGTCCGTATAGTGCGAACGTCCCGCATGGAACACCAGCGACGAGTCGCTGAAGCCGGGCAGCACCAGCGCCACGTCGACGCCGCGCCGGGCCGCGTCCGTCAGGACTTCGATGAAGGCGGGATCCGGCACGAAGTACGCCATGGTGATATGGATGTATTCCTGTGCGCTTTCAAACGCCGACATCAGCGTCAGGTAGACGGTGTAGCCATCGCTGCGGTCCGGCTGATTGGCCAGTATCCGCACCGTCGTTGCACCCACGGGCGGCGCCACCTGCGAATTGCCCCCCTTGATCGGCTCCTCGGACTGGGACTCCCAACCCGCGCGGATGACCTGCTCCAGTTGGGCCACGGCAGGCCCTTCGATGCGCAGATGCGTGTCGCGCCAGGGCGCCGCCCGGGCGTCGGCGGCCGCAGGCGCGTCCGCCTTGCCTGCACTGCCTCCGCTACCCGATCCCGAGCTTGGGGAAGACTCGTAGACGCTGCTGACGTTGATGCCGCCCAGGTAGCCGACCTTGCCGTCCACGACCAGCACCTTGCGATGGTTGCGCTGGTTCGGCGACCAGCCCGCGCGGCCGCTCGCCGGGTTGACCGGATTGAAGATCGCCACCTGTACGCCCGCATCGCGCAGGCGCTGGAACAAGGCATCGGGCGTCTTGATCGTGCCGACCGCGTCGACCATCAAGGACACTTCGGCGCCGCGATTGCGCGCCGCGATCAGGGCTTCGGCAAAGCGCGAACCCTCGGCATCGTCATCGAAGATATAGGTTTCCATGTGCACGTACCGGCGAGCCTGCGCGATGGAATGCAGCATGGCGCGGTAGGTGCTGGGGCCGTCCGCCAGCAGCCGGACACGGTTGCCGGCGACCAGGGGCGCGCCGCTGACTGCTCGCTCGACGGCAAGGTGACGCGCGAGAAAGTCGCCCTTGGGAGTCCGCGGGTCCGCGGCGATGCCCTGCCCGCGGCGATAGCTGTCCGAGGCCGCGTCGGAAGACAGGCTGGCCTGCGATGCGCGCGCGCGGCGCTCCTGCGAATCAGGAACACTGGCGCAGGCCGCAAGCCAGACCGCACACGCCAGCGGCAGCAGCAACCGGTGTGCGCGGGCCATCCACGCCCGCCAATCCCGCCGCAGTCCCGACCGGCGCGCAGCCCCGGACGGCTTCATGGCGTCAGGGCTTAGCGGCGGCCGCCCGAGGCCAGGAGGCAGCCTAGCAAGGCGCCCACCAGCGCCGCCACGCCCACCGACTTCCAGGCATGTTCATGCACGTACTCGTCAGCATAGGCGGTTGCGCGGCGCGCGCGTTCCCGCGCCGCGCCCTCCCAATCGCCGGCGGACTCGCGCGCGTCGGCCAATTGGCGCCTCAGGCGCGCGCGCGCCGATTCGATCTCGGACCCCGTATACGACGCCGTCGAGCGCAACAGGTCTTCCGTGCCGGCGAGCAGCTCGTGGAAGCTGTCGCTGACGCGCTCACGGTGCAGGGCCATTTCGGCGCGTTGGTGCTTTCGGTTCATGGTCGCTCCTTTCTAGTTGTTGGGCCTCGCGGAGTCGGGCCGCCTGACGCAATGCAGCACGCTCAGTACCCGAAGCGCGCCGCGCATTGAAGAGTCCCATTGTGACCATCAACGGCCGCGGCCGCCAGAGCTTTGGCAACCAGCCGTAAACCGATATTTCAACGCAAGCAAAGGTATCGGCAGCGCGCGCCCCGCAGGCCGGCGCCGGAGCTTGCATGCCGTCTTTCAAATTCGTAAAAATCCATTGCATTCAGCGGCTTGGCGCTTGACACCGGCCCCGCCCTGACCGCCACAATAGACTTTTGCAATGCGCCAGAACCGCCTGGTCTGAGCCTCCCAACGCCGCGCCTCCCGACCGCCCGCCGCCCCATCCTGGGCGCACCCGCGGCGGGCCGTCCCGGCGACAGAAAAGGAACAGGACGCATGGTTTCGCCTTCCGCACTGTTTGCCCCCGCCGCGCCGAAATTCATCGCGCAAGCGCCGCAGCCGCCCAGCGCCGAGCAGCTTGAACTGCACGAAGGCTTGCTGGCGCGCCACGCGCACATCGATCCCAAGTTCCTCTATGACGCGCTGGGCTCGGCGCTCTTTACCGCGATCACACAGCTCCCGGAGTATTACCCGACGCGCTGCGAGTCGGAGATCTTCCAGCGCCACGGCGCCGACATTGCACGCCACGTCGGACCGGTGCTCTCCATGATCGACCTGGGCGCGGGCGATTGCGTCAAGGCCGAACGCCTGTTCCCCAGCCTGCGCCCGCGCCATTACGTGCCCATCGACATTTCGGCCGACTACCTGCAAGCCGCGGTGCGCCGCCTGCAGCTGTCCTACCCCGACCTGCAGATCACCGCCATCGGCCAGGACTTCACGCACGCGTTGGCCCTGCCCGCCAGCATTCCGGCCGAACAGCGGCTGTTCTTCTATCCCGGTTCCAGCATCGGCAATCTCAGCCCCGCGGACGCGCACGCCATGCTGCGGCGCATCCGCGAGCAATGCGCGGGCGGCGGCTTGCTGGTCGGGGTGGACCGCGTCAAGCCAAAACAAGTACTGGAACCCGCCTACGACGACGCGCTGCACCTGACCGCGGCCTTCAACCTGAACCTGCTGCGGCACGTGAACAGCGTGCTGGACGCCGATTTCGACGTGGACGACTGGCGCCACGTGGCGCTGTTCAACAGCGCCGACTCGCGCATCGAAATGCATCTGGAAGCGCTGCGCGCGGTGCGCGTGGCGTGGCCGGGCGGCGCGCGCGCGTTCAGCGCCGGCGAACGCATCCACACTGAAAACTCCTACAAGTTCACTCCCCAAGCCTTCGCCGACCTGCTGCAGAGCGCCGGCTACCGCGACGTCGCGCACTGGTCGGATTCCCGCGGCTGGTTCTCGATTTTCAGCGCCCGCGCGTAAAGCGGGCCTGCCCTCAACGCCACTGGAGGATCGCCATGGAACCTGCGTGCCTGCTGACTCACCCTGCCACCGGACCTTACGCTGCCGGCCAGGCGGGCCAGCACGACCGCTACGACGCGGTGCGCTCGACCAGCACGGCCCTGGCCGCCCCACTCAGCCCCGAGGATTGCCAGGTGCAATCCATGCCGGACTGCAGCCCGGTCAAATGGCATCTGGCCCACACCACCTGGTTCTTCGAGACCTTTCTGCTGACGCGCTTTCACCCGTCCTATGCGGTGTTCCATCCGCAGTACCGCATGCTGTTCAACTCCTACTACAACGCCGTCGGCGCCAAGCATCCGCGTCCGCGCCGCGGCCTGCTGTCGCGTCCCGCGCTGGCGGAAGTGCAGCACTACCGCCGTCATGTGGACGGCGCGATGCATGAACTGATCTCGCGCCTGGGCGGCAACGATCCCGCCTTCGACGCCTTGCTGGAGCTGGGCCTGAATCACGAGCAGCAACACCAGGAGCTGATCCTGACCGATCTGAAGCACATGCTGTCGGCCAATCCGCTCAAGCCCGCCTACGTCGCGCCCGGTCCGTCCGCGCTGCCACCTTCCACACCGGCCGGCTGGACCCGCTATGGCGGCGGCATCACCCGCATCGGCCATGACGGTAATGGCTTCGGTTTCGACAACGAGGGGCCAGCCCATGACGTGCTGCTGGCCCCGTTCCACCTGGCCGACCGGTTGGTGACCCAGCACGAATACCTGGCCTTCATCCGGGATGGCGGCTACAAGCGGCCCGAACTCTGGCTGTCGCTGGGCTGGGACATAGCCTGCGCCGAAGGCTGGCGCGCGCCGCTTTACTGGGAAGGACAGCGCGACGATTGGCGCATCTTCACGCTGCGCGGCATGCAGGAACTCGAACTGCAGGCGCCGGTCACGCACGTCAGCTATTTCGAGGCCGACGCCTACGCCCGCTGGGCGCGCGTGCGGCTGCCGCGCGAAGCCGAATGGGAACATGCCGCCCGCCAACAGCCCGAAGGCGCGCTGGCCGGGCGCGCCAACATGCTGGAGAACGGCCACCTGGACACGCGACCGGCGCCCGCGCGCAGCGGCACGGGCGGCCCCGTGCAACTGTTCGGCGACGCCTGGGAATGGACTTCCAGCGCCTACGATGCCTACCCCGGCTTCAAGCCCGACAGCGGCGCGGTGGGCGAATACAACGGCAAATTCATGTGCAACCAGTACGTCTTGCGAGGCGGCTCCTGCGCCACCCCCAGGGACCACATCCGCCCCAGTTACCGCAATTTTTTCCCACCCGAGGCCCGCTGGCAGTTCTCTGGCATCCGGCTGGCGCGGGACGCCTGAAGCCTTTCTTTGAAATTTGACCGAGGATCGCTTGCACGCGTCAAAAATTTCGTGCTAGAATTTCGTTCTTCGTTGATCACTGATTGCGACACGGATGTGACGCAAACCCAGAGGTTGATCGAAATGGCGCATTAGCTCAGCCGGTTAGAGCGACGGAATCATAATCCGCAGGTCCCCTGTTCGAATCAGGGATGCGCCACCAAAGAATTCAAAGGGCCTCCACGTAAGTGGGGGCTTTTTTTTCATTGCGGCGTTTTGGACGGAATATTAGACAGCGTCTAATATCCAGTAGGTCATACAGTACCACCCACGCGTGTTCGATTGATTGTTCGATGGGAGCTAGCTTGGAGAGCTTTCTGCAATGGCTGGCCTTGTCGCAACCAGCCGCCTGGGTTCAGGCCCTTGGTACGCCGATCATTGGCATAGCCGCGGTTTACGTTGCATACCAGAGCGCCGCCACGGCACGTAAAAAGCTCAAGTTCGACATGTTTGAAAAGCGTGTACGCGTCTACGAAGATGTGCGTGCTTTTTTTAAACTGACAGACACTGGGGCATTGACGTTGGCCGAAGCTCGGACGCTATCCGGGTCACTCGCACACGCGAAATTTCTATTCTCTGATCCTGCCATCGACGCATTTCTGAAAGAACTCTCAGAGAGAAGTCTCAAGCTGTTCTACACGGCTATGCCAAAGAGAGCAAGCGCATTTGGCGACATGCCGCAACCTATCACAATGGTCGATCCAGACCCTATACGCAAGTATCGACATCTGGTGATGAGCCAATATCAGCTATCCAAAGTGACAACGGCAGCGCCGCCGACAGTGGAGAAACACGAACGCGAGTGGTTTGATGCCGCCACATGGATAACCGATAACAAGGGGCGATGGGACAAGCTGACGTTGAGCTACCTCCGGCTCAATCATTGACAGCTTGCGTGACAGGCACCTTAGGAAGCCTGCCAGCGCCGAAGTAGGGCCGCTGCCCTTACACTGGCCCTTCCCTACGGGAGGGGCCATGTGCAGCCACTACCAGACACTGAAGGATGCAGAAAAGCAGCTGAAGCGGTTCCGTGCACCCGAGAGGCACAGGGGCGATTCTTGTACCACTCTTACTAGCGCACTGACCGATAAACTTCGGCGGCCCAAGTGAGCCCTCGCCGGCGAGCACCTGGGTACTACGCCCCAGCTCCCCTCACGGGTTGGGGCGTTTTCGTTTGCTCTGGCGCCAGGCTGCGGGATGACGCAGGCTGGGCAGAGGATCCGGTCGCAATGGTCGATACCCTGGTCGCCATCAACAGAAACGCTGGCGCCAGTTCGAAACAAAGTGTTAAAAAGACCCCACAGGCACATTGAAATGTGCACACCACGACTTTACTTATAGGTTAAGATCGATGCTGTTGAGTCCACTATGGGAGGACACTGAAGATGACAAAGCCCCTTGTTGGCGTCTCTATGCAATTGCTACAGAGGACTCTTCCCCAGTTGAAGACTCACTTGAGGCCTGGCTTGAGGATGAGCAGTACGAAGGCTACGCCTCTGGCCTGATCGATCTCATAGAGGCGATCGGGCATGCGGCTAATGGACCTGCAATTTTCAACGGGAATAGCAGCATCTGCCACGAAGCGATCGAAGGCGAAGGGATTTTTCGTCTACGAAAGGGCTGTCTACGCCTTTATTTCTTCTATGGCTTAGACAGAAAGGTGGTGCTTTGCCCATATGCCGAAGTCAAGCGAACCGATAAAGTCTCCAAAAGCACGCGCAAGCTCTTGCTTGATGCAAGAGATGCCTACGCTGAAGCGCACGCCCAGAATGCGCTCAAGATAAAAGAAAACTAAACCGAGGATTGCCATGAGCAGATTTTCTCAACTCGTCAAGAAGGCCCGCGAGCGTGACTCGTACTGGGAAGCCTCCGCAAAACATGAGTTCGCAATGCAACTGCTGAACCTGCTTCAGAGCGAGAATCTCAGTCAAAGAGAATTCGCCGATCGCGCCGGCGTGAGCCAATCTCAAATTTCTCAAATTCTGGCTGGATCGACCAATCTTAGCCTGAAGTCTATGCTCAAGTATGCCTTGGCTCTGGATTGTGTCGTCAAGGTAGAGGTGGTGCCTCGCGCCGCCGCAGGCAAGATCGCTCGCAAGTCTCAAGAAGCCCAAGATGCCCGTGAATGGAAGAGCTTTTCGCGCTACCTGCACACGCAACCGCCCGCTCCTAAGAAGTTCTGGGAATTGAACCTGAACATTGAGCCAACCGAATGGTCCTACGCTGCCGGTGATCAGGCACGAGTTGCAGAGGCCGCGTAGCGATGCAATCTAGTCCTATCCAGACGCAATCCATTGTCTATGGCGAACTATCCATTGTCCCGTATATGCCTGAAGGAGACGAAAATTCAGATGCAGACGGATTCGATTGGGCGGGGGTCAAATTCGATATCGCGGTAAAATATGACGTCATGGAAAAGGATGGACGCCCCGCGTATCCCGTCTTTCTGCGCATAAGAGTGCCCAACAATGGTGACGGGAAGAAAGCTCCCTATGCAATCACCGCCGCAATCATGGGCGGGTTTATCTATTCCGGAGATAAATCTGAGGAAGACGCTTTAGATCTGGTTGTCGTGAACGGTCTTTCGATTCTCTACAGTTCGTTGCGTGAGATGATCCTAACCACGACATCTCGCATGATCAACGGCGCCCTGTATCTTCCTGGAGCTAATTTTATGGACCACGCTCCATCGCGTCGAAAGGCCGCGAAGAAGGCGCCGGCGAGAAAGGCGGTCAAAGCAACAAAATCCGCCGCGGAATAGCGCCCTCCCGCAACCAAAAAGCCACCTCCGGGTGGCTTTTATTTCGGCTATGCACCCACCGCCGGCCTAACGAGCGACATCTACGACGACCTGCTCGCGGGCCTAGCCAAGGAGCCACGAGTGCAGGGGAAAGACCAGATGACCATGGAACTGCTGGAGTCCCAGGGCAAGCTGCGCAAGGGGATGGCGCCGCGATGACTTTCATCATGCTTAGCGCAATTACTGGAATGGCAGATGGGGGGACATCCACTGTGACCGCAATCGCTATACTTTCAGTTCTGACATAACGAGCGTGTGACCTAATGGTACGGAAACAGCGGCGCCCACGCGCAAGTAACGATCGACGACTGGATGTTTGGCTGCTTCGATTCAGCCACATTGCGCAAGTCGGCCTCTTTGCCGTGACTCTCTGCACGATCTACTTCACCGTCATACCGCTCTATCGCAGCGCAGCGCTGGAAGAATCTGTTGCTCGCCAGCAGCTGGAACTATCAAGGCTAACCTCGCAAATCGACAAAGCCTATTTACAGTTGCGGGCCTACGCATTGTCCGAATTCGTCCAAGCTATTAGCGTCGAATGCGATCCACTGCTCAAGCACCTGATGAGCCCTGTCGACGATCCAGATGACAAAGTCACTGCCGAGAAATCATATTTTGCAATGAACGTGAAAGATTGCCTAATCGCGTCATTATCTGGATCTCCGGCACTTCTAGAGCTCCGCCCAAAAGACCGCGCAGCCGTCGAACTGGCAGTGCACAGCGCGGCCGATTCGGTTTCCGACGAGCAACAACGCGTCAAGTCCATTTACGAGAACTTCGACGATTGGGCCATTCGGAACCCCGATAAATTGCCCGACCCTGGGCAATTTAGACTTCGCATGCTCGCATTCCTAGACCAGAAATCTGCGCTTCCAGTTCAAGAATTAGAGAAAATGAAGCTACAGGCGCGCATCGACGCTGGCAAGTCTGACCTTTTCTCAAAAAGCGCCGACGACATCCGAAAACGGTTCCGCAGCCTTCTTACCCCGGGGTGGCCAAATGCAGACTAGCCCCAAGGTCAACGAGGCCAAGCCTCCACGATGGGCCGGTGCCGCGCCGCGCAATCGCCATACTGGACCACCATCGCAATATAACTGCGCGCGAAGTCGTCCCAGCTATCGCTTGTCACCTCGGGCACCGGCCGGCACGGCTGCGCCAGGTTGGCGGGCAGCGTTGGCCAGGCGGCCAGCTTCATTGATGTGCTGCAGCCGGTCATCGTCAAGGCGGCAGCCAGCAGGCAGAGGACTCTGAACTTCGACACGGGTGTACCTCTCTGTGGGCTTGGCGTCGCGAAGCGCCACCCGGGCGCCTTCCAAGGTGTCCGAGATCCCCCCCCAGGCGCGCGGTTTGGGCTTTGAACTCGGTAAGCTCGGCCAGCGCGTAGTCGGCTTTGGCCTTGGCTACGCCAGTCTGGTGCTGGCTGGCGCCATACAACGCACTCCGAGCGCGACGGCCACCACCAGGGCGGCGCCAATCAGGTATTCAAGCGCGCATCCAGCGCCTGGCCCACGGGAACCCCGGTGATTACCGAAATCTGAAGAAAGGCGTGTCCGAGCTGCGCATTGATATAGGCCCTGGCTATCGGGTCTATTACAAGGAGCGCGAGGACAACACGATCGTCATCGTGTTGGTCGGCGGTGACAAATCCAAGCAACAGCGTCATATTGACCTTGCCTACGAGTTGGCGGAGCAGTTGTAGATGTGGACGCGTTCGGCGGCAGGTTGACATTGCCGTCAAATATGTCCACTTGCGTAGCGCCATTGGAGCCATACACCATGAAACTGAACACACGTGAGTACGATGTCGCCGAGCGGCTGCGCACGCCAGAGGAAATGGCCCTCTACCTAGATGCTTGCATCGAGGAGAGCGACGGTGACGCCGCCTTCATTGCCAAGGCATTAGGCGACATCACGCACGCCAAAGGCATGACGCAGGTGGCCACGGATGCAGGCCTGTCGCGCGAGAGTCCCTATAAGGCGCTTTCGGGTGATCGTGCCCCCGGTTTCTCTACCATCCTGAAAGTATCGCGGGCATTGGGTCTGCGGCTGCACGCAACGCCCGCATGAATGGCTCGCCCCCCTCGGAAAGACAGGCGGTACCAAGCTGGCGTCGATCAGCGCCGCCCGAATCCGCCGGGTCGTTTTGACTCGCGCACGCGAAACCCCAACAGCAGGACACCCTGGCTTTTCTCAAGCGGAGCGCGTCATCAGGGCGAGCTGATTTCAGCGCCACCAAGAATCCAAAGCACGCTCACACAAATAGGCGCCCTTTTCGTTTGCGCATCGGAACTCTGCGCTCAGAAGCCCGGTCTCACGACGCGGCGCCACCACTGGCATGTGGACATGCCTTGGCCACTACCCTGCCATTGCACAGCCGCCACCCCGAGCAACCTCCCAGGAGCGATCAAATTCCCTTGCGCCGACTTATCCGTAGAGCAAAAAAGAGGCTATTTCATTGGTCGCCAGAACTGGCCGCACGTTGCGGTTTTGATTTCCGGCTGAAGGCGCCGAATCGCAGTTTCCTGGAACAGCAGATATTCGGCTACCTGAACCAATCGGCGGCCCAGGCCAGCAGCCCCATGCAGTGCCTGTTCGTCGGCATGCATGAATACACCTGGCACTACCCTCGCTTGCTGAAGATGGATTTCCATTCGCTGGACATGGACCCCGAACAAGCCGTCTACGGCCCAGCCGGCAGGCACACCATCGGAAGCGCAACCAACATGTCGGCCTTCTACCCCGAAGCCTCGTTCGACGTCGTGGTGGCCAATGGCTTGATCGGCTGGGGCCTCAACGAGCGAGCCGATTTCGAACGCCTGATGGAGCAATGCCATCGCGTGCTCAAGCCTGGCGGGCTTTTGATCCTGGGCTACAACGATACGCCCGAACACGCCCCCTTCGAGGTGGACATCGCATGGCGGGATCTGTTTGCCCCCATGACGCCGGCCATCCCGGGAGTCACGCAGGCGCGCCATGCCATGAACGACAGCTACGCGCACGTGTTCATCTTCGGCGAGAAGCGTCCGGATCCGGCGCGGGCCACTGCCTGACGGGAGCGGCCCGGCGCCTGCCTTCCAGTCAAGGCAGCCGCACCGCGTCGCGCCGCCGGCCGCCCCAGGTCGCCGCCAGACTGGCCACGAAGGCGCCGATCAGCATCGAGGCGAAGCCCCACAGCGCGAACGCGGCCGCGGCCTTGCGCGCCTGGTCTGCGGCCTCCTTGGCCTTTTGCCGGGCGTCGTCGGCGGCCTGCTTCATGTTCTGCACGGCCTGCTCGACGCGGCGCTGCGCCGCCGCCGGCTCCATGCCGGTCTGCGCCGCCACGACCTTCACGACATAGTCGCGGTCCTCGCCCGTCATCGAGCCGCGCGCCGCGCTCATCGCCATGATGCGGCCCACCTCCACTCTCGCGCCGTTACGGTCGGCGCCGGCATCGGGCCGCTCCGAGCGCAGCAAGGCGTCCGAGAAGTAGCCCTGCATCTGCGCCATTCCGTCACTGCCGCCCGCGGCGGCTGCCGCGGCCGTCGCAGCCGTGCCGGCCCCTGCCGCGACAGAAGCGCCCGCCTTCGCCACGCCCGAAACCAAGGTCGCGATGGAAGCGCCCAGCAGCACCGCGCTTACGACCGCGCTCAACGCCCACACCAGAAAGCCGTGCGCCGTGTCGCGAAAGTAAACCTCGTCCGAGTGCACGTCGACCCATTTGGTGCGCAGCCGCCCCGCGACGTAGCCGCCGATGCCATAGGCGACGATCTGCGTGGCCAACATCCACACGATGAGGCCGATGCCTATCGCGGGCGCGGTCGCGCCCTCGCCGCTCCAGGGCGAAACCGAAAGAAAGCCCAGCCCGGTGCCGCCAGCAAACAACGCCAGCGAAAGGGCCGCGGCGATGACCGCCCCCGCGATCACCGCGGCCCAGGAGACGGCGGAGATGGCAGATTCCCTCGGCGGCACGCCGCCGGGATAGGGCTGGCTCAATGAAGTTGCGTTTTCCATGGATCTGTTCCTTGTTCACGGTTCATCGCGGCGGCGCGGATACGCGCTGCCGCGGCGGAAAGCCTCGCGGGTCAATGCCAGAAAAGCGCCAGCAGGATGATGATGGGAATGGGCACGCCCAATAGCCAAAGCAAGATGGAACGCATAAAGCCTCCTTGGATGATGTCCTGCGCGTTGCTCGCAACGCTCAGGCCAGGTCGATGGTGCCGGGCGCGCGCGGATTCGGCGGCGGCTGCACGGGATCGATGACGTCGGGATCGCTGCGTGGCCGCGTCGGATCGAGCGGCGGGTCGTCCGGCGGCGGATTATTGGGAAAGGCGGGATCGTCGGGCGCGGGCGGGTCGCCCCCACCGGGTTCGCGATGCATGGATTGGGACATGGCGTTCTCCTGAAGCGGCGCCTGGCGCGCCGCCCAGCCCCATCAGCAAACCGCATTCCCGGCTTGTGGCCCCTGAACGAAAAAAGCCCTCTTCGCGAGGGCTTTCATGCATGCGCAGCCAGCAGGGTCAGGATTTGCTCTTGCCGTCCCTGGCCGGTTCGGCGGCCTTCTGGCCGCCGCCGCCAAGAAATTCGACGACAGCAGCCTTGCCCGCGGCGGAGGCTTCGTCCTGACTGGCATAACGCCTCGGCGAATAATTGGTGCTGCGCACATTGCCGGTTTCGGGATCGAACAAGGTGATGATCCAGGCGAATTCTCCCGGCATCAGTTGCCTGACTTGCAACGTGGCGCGCGTGCCTGGGCGCAGTTGCGGCATGGGACGGCCTTTAACGTGACTCGACGCCGCCATCGTAGCGCAAGACGCGCCGGCGCAAACCCGGCGCTGGCGACACGGCCATGAATGCTGCGACCGCACATGAATTCATGCTGCAGACCCCGCAGCAAAAACGCCACAAACCGCGCGTCGCGTCAGGAAAACCCTAGGGCCTGTTGCGCCAATACAGGCGCACAATCAATACAAACATCTAGACCGCTCAGCGGCAGCCGCATCCCTTTAATCAGGCGAGGACGGAGACAACATGACTTATGTAGCAGTGGTTATCAGCTGTTTGATGGTTGTGGGTATCGTCGCGTTGGTGATTCAAACGGTTCAAAGCGCAGGGTCCGAACCCTGGCTGAGAATCTCGGCGGCGATCACCAGTTCCTTGTTCGCTTCACTCTTGTTGATTCCGCTCGGATACGCGGTCGCGCAGACCGTGCTGATCGAATAATTCCATCATTGCAACGCATGCGCCTGGGGCTACGCGCCCCGGGCGGCTTTGCCGCGCGTTGCGGCCCAGCACAGCAGCGACCCGGCGGTCACCATGGCCACGCCCTGCCAGAATGATGCGTTCAGACGGGTCGACAGCCACACGGCAGCAAAGAACGTCGAAAACACCGGCGTGAAGTAGGACGCCGTGGCCAGCAAGGTCAGGTTGCCTTTGAGTATCCCTACGTTCCACAGCGCGTAGCCCGCCGCCATGGCGCCGCCAGTCACCAGCAGCTCCAGCGTGGCGGGCCAGGAGAAGGCCAGCGCAGGCTCGGCGCCCGACAGGTACTTGATCCACAGCGCAAGCGCGGTCAGCATGAAGAACAAGGCAACGCCATTCTTGCCATCGGCGAATCGCGTCGTGACGTTGCAATAGACGGCCCAGATCACGGCGCCGCTGAAGGCCAACCCATAACTGAGGGGATTGCTGGACACGTTGGCGAGGGTGCGCTCCCAGGAAAGCCCGCCGGATCCGCCCAGGACCCAGACGATGCCGGCAAGCGACAGCAGTATGCCGGGCACCACCCACGCGTTGGCGCGCTGGCCATTGATGAGCATGGCCAGAATCACGGTAAAGCAAGGCCAGAGATAGTTGACGATGCCCAGCTCGATCGCCTGGCCACGGTTGGCAGCGAATCCCAGGGAAAGCGACAGGCAGATCTCGTAGGCAACGAACAGCAGGCTGCCGATGATGAGATAGGAACGCGGAAAGGTCCGCAGCTTCGGAAAGCCCAGCAGCAGCACCAGGAACGCCGAACCCGCCGTGTAAATGAGCGCGGCGCCGCCGACCGGTCCGAAGCTTTCGCTGACACTGCGGATCAGGCCAACCACGGTGCCCCACAGCAGCACCGCCAGCAAGCCCAGTGAAGTCGCCGTGTTCCGGCTCAGGGAGAGTTGCATTACCGATTCCGATTGCCCGTCTTGGGGCGTCAAGCCGGGCAGTTTAGCGAAAACCCAAACGCCCCGCGGCGGCACTCCGCTATGCAATGAAGCCAGCGCCCCTATTCAGAATGCCCGCCAGAACAATGCAAAAAAGGAGCAAGCGTCGCATGACCATATCCACACGCAGATTGAGCGACGTGCTGGCCAGCACGGAATCGGGCCGGCTCTACCGGATTGAGGTGTTCTTGCGGGCGGAAGAGCCGGGAGCGGCTGCGTTGCAGGCTGACGCGGCCCGGCCTGACGCGGCCCGCTACATACACCGCACCACCGAGGGGGAGCTGGTGTTGCCGCTGGACCGGAACCGGTACAGGCTGAAATCGGGCGAAGTCCTGACCGCCCTGGCGCCGCCGCTCTCCGACCTCTGAGGCTGGCGGAGCTACTGATCCGCCTCCACCCGCCGCTTGCCCTGGCCCTTGGCCTTGTAGAGCGCTCTGTCCGCGCGCTCCAGCAATTCGCGCACGGTGACGCCGGATTGCGGATACACGGCTATGCCCACGCTGGCGGATACGGCGACACTGACGTCGGGATACGGCAGGGACAGGTTTTCGACCAGCGCCTGCGCGACATGCCCGGCGTTTTCCTTGTCCGCGCCCAGCAGCAACACCGCGAATTCGTCGCCTCCAAGCCGCGCCGCCACGTCGGACACGCGGATCGCATCGGCCATGCGCTCCGCCGCTTCCTGCAGCACCGCATCGCCGGCCGCATGGCCATGCAGGTCGTTGACCGCCTTGAAGCCGTCCAGATCGATCGCCAGGATGGCGAAGGATTCGCCGCTGCGCTGCGCCACCGCCACCTCGCGCAGCACCAATTCGTTGAACAGCACGCGGTTGCACAGCCCGGTCAGCGGATCGTAGTGCGCCAGGTGCTGGGCATGCGTCAGCATGCGCGAGGCCTGCACCAGGGCGCCGCCCACTTCCGCAACCTCCTTGACGCGCGTGCCCGGCACCATCACCGCATGCCCTTTGCCCAGCGCCAGCGCCGGCGCGACCAGGCTCTGCACGGACGAGGTCAGGCGCTGGGCCAGCCGCAAGGCCAGCAGCAAGCCCAGCCCGAAGGCCAGCAAGGTGCCCAGGGCGATCCAGGCGATGGAGCGGTAGAGGTCCGTGGTCAGCAGGCTCATCGGCGCGCCGGCGGCGACCGTCCAGCCAGATAACGACGAGCGGCTGAAGGCGGTGTAGACCGGCGTGCCTTCCTTGGTAATGGTTTCCAGCGAGCCCTCGCTTTCCTGCTGCACCGCCCGCGCCAGTTCGGGAACGGCCTTCTGGCCCACGAATTTCGAGGTGTCGCGCGTGCGCGCCAGTATCGTGCCGCTGTCGTCCAGCACGGCGGCCACCCAGCCGTCCGGCAAGGCGCGCCTGCCCAGCAGATTGCCGATGCGCTCAGGCAAGATGCCGACGTTCAGGCTGTAGGCGACCTCGCCGTTGCGCAGCACCGGCACGCCCAGCGCAATCAGCGGAGCTTGATTGACCCTGCTGGTGAACAGCCCCGTCAACACCGCAGTCCGTGTCTGGAAAACGTGGGCCAGCTCGGCGGAGGCACCCGTCGGCGGCAAGGCGTTGCCGAACGGAACGGACGTGTTGATCAATTGACGGCCATCCTTGTCGGTCAGGACATAGCTGTCGATGATCTGGAAACGCACGGACTCGCGCGCCCGCCTATGAAAACCGGCCAGGTCGCCGGCGACGAGATCCGGCGACGACGCCAGCATCTGCAAGCCAGCCTCGACGCCGGTGAGTTCGCGGTCGAGAATCGCGGTGAGATTGCGCGCCAGGAATATCGTGTCGCGGAAGATCCGCTCTTTCTGGATGACGTAGCTTTCGTAGACCGCCACGGACGCCATGACCAGCGCGGGCGTAATACAGGCGAACACAAGCGTGAGCAGGCCCGTGCGCATGGAATAACGGCGCGGCCGACGCGCCCGCGCGACGGCCAGGCTCTCGCCGTCAGCCACGGGAACCTCGCCTTGCGACGTCCGCAAACGTCGCCCTGCCGACCGAAACCACACCTCTGGACCCATGCGCCTCCCGATACGCTCCGCCCGGCCCACGAGCAGAGGACGAACGAACGCCAGAAATTATTGCAGAAGTTCGCAATCGCACAATCCGCGCCATGGGAATCCCCTCGCCGCGTCGAGACGGATGTGGCTTAAAGGGCGCGTCCCCAATTTATTCCGGAGACGCGGCGCCTGGTTCGTCTACTGGTCTTCCAGGTCCGGGGTGCCGGTGAACTGGGTCTTGAGCAGCGTCAGCGCCCCTTTTTCGGCCAGCGCCTCATTGGGAAACACATGCTTGGTGTCTTCCAGCACCGGGAATCCGAAGACCCGCACCCGGGCGTGATAGCCGTCGGGCGTCTCGGCGAATTCGATGTCGAAGTTGCGTTCTTCGATCCAGCCCGATCGATGCAGTTTCCATTCCATATCCGACGCGCTCCCGAATAGTCGAGGTTGATACGACAGGCCGGCCCCGATGGAAGCCGGCCTGCTACACCATACACCCGTCTTGGGACGGACGGACTGACGGCCGATCCGCCGCGCCTACTTTCGGGCGCTCGGCTTGTCTGCGGCGGCGTCCGCGTATCCCTCCACCGGCGGCGCAAACAAGTCCCAGCTGGCCATGAACAGCGCGGCGATCAGCGGGCCGATCACGAAGCCGTTCAGGCCGAACAAAGCCATGCCCCCCAGCGTGGAGATCAGCACCACATAGTCCGGCATCTTGGTGTCCTTGCCGACCAGAATGGGGCGCAGCACGTTGTCCACCATGCCGATGACCAGCACGCCGAAAGCGATCAGCACGACGCCCTTGATCGTGGCGCCGGTCAACAGGAAGTAGATCGCGACCGGCGCCCAGATCAACCCCGCGCCGATCGCGGGCAGCAAGGACAGAAAGCCCATGATCACGCCCCACAGCAGCGCGCCCTGGATAGACAGGATCGAGAAGATGATGCCGCCCAGCGCGCCCTGCGCCGCGGCCACCGCGACGTTGCCCTTGACGGTGGCGCGCACCACGGTGGTGAACTTGCGCAGCAGATGCTGCTTGTGCGTGTCGCTCAGCGGCATGGCGCGCTTGAGCCGCGCCG
Organism: Achromobacter sp. GD03932; assembly: GCF_029839485.1. Classification (NCBI taxonomy): domain Bacteria; kingdom Pseudomonadati; phylum Pseudomonadota; class Betaproteobacteria; order Burkholderiales; family Alcaligenaceae; genus Achromobacter; species Achromobacter sp. GD03932. Next base: position 163,397 of record NZ_JAOCAT010000003.1, on the reverse strand, counting down.
ATAGCTGCGGGCCGTCGCGCAACAGGAAGAACAGCAGGTACAGCATGATGCCGAAGCTGATCACGAACTGGAACGTGTCCTGCCCGATGTTCAAGGCCTGCGTCGCCAGGAACTGGCTGGCCTGCATGGCGCCCGCGCTGAGCTTTTCCTGCAGGCTCGGTATGTCGGCCAGGTCGAAGCGCGCCAGCAGATCATGCACCGACGGCGGCAGCGCCGCCATGGCCTGCTGGAAATAGTCGCCAAAGTTGATCTGCCCTGACTTGACGCTCTGATAGAGGTTCGCGCCTTCGCGCACCAGCGATCCGCTGATGACGATGAGCGGCAGGATCACCAGCAGCAGCACCAGCAGCAAAGTGATCAGCGCGGCCAGGTTGCGCCGTCCGCCGATGCGCGCCACCAGCCGGCGCTGCAGCGGCGCAAAGATGATGGCAAGGACCGCGCCCCAGAAAACAGCGCCGTAGAACGGCCACAACAACCAGCCGAATGCGATGGTGACCACCACCAGCAGGAGCAGAAAAGTTCTGTAGTGCACGCTGGAAGATTGGCTCATATTACGTCCCAGGCTCGGCTTGCGCCGCGAGACCCGCATTGTACAAAGCGCCGTTCAGCGGGCGTCCTGCGGCTGTCCGGCGGCCTGACGCAATGCGGCGCGCGCATGCTCCAAAACCTCCGACTGCGCGTTCAACCCCTGCAGACGCAGGTTCAACTCCTGCTGCAGCGTGGGCGTGGCGACGCGCGCCTGCCCATCCGCCAGCAGGATGTCCTGCGCATGGGCGGCCACGAAATCCGCCACGCCCAGCGCATCGCGCGCCACCGCGTCCATGGCGGCCGCGGCATCGAGTACCTCGGCCGCGGGCGCCGTCACTGCCTCGTCATAGACACCGTCGTAGACGGGCGCCAGATCGGCCGGCAGCGTCAGCGCCGCACGCGCCTTGTCCGCCCTGGCCTGAGCCCGCTGGACCTCGGCAGCCTGCTCGGCCAGCGTCTTGCGCGCGGCCTCGAGGCGGTCCCGCCGCTCCACGATCTCGGCCACCGAACGCAGGGTCTCGACTTCCGACGCGTCACGCATGGAGGCCGCCGCCTGCGTCAGGATTTCCTGAAAATCGGCGATGACCTCGTAGGCATCGGCATAGCCGCCGACGGCCTCCTTTTCCTGCTCGCTCAGGATGCCTATGGGCAGCAGCGACGCGCTGTTCATCCGGCTTTGCAGCAGCTGGATGAACGCGGCCCGCTCCTGGGGCTCTTTGTTGACGCAGGCCGACAGAAACAACATCGACGCCATCGCCAGGCCCAGCAGGCAAGCTCGCAGCAATGCCATGCGCATCCTCCTTGCATGCGGGTTCGCAAAACCGGCGCCGCCCGCGAACTGGGCGGCCGCCCTCCGGCAGATTATCCCGAAGGCGCTTTCCGACGCTGCCGGCGGGCGGATTTTGTTGCTATCGAAGCGTGTTGACACAGGGTGCGCCGCCCGCATCATGGCTCCAGGGGATACGCCATGGCGCAACGGCGCGCGGGGTCAAAACCCATGGCCGCCTCATGGCTCAAGCGCTCGCGCAACCCGGGCGGGAGCTCCCCTGCCGCGATATCGACGAAACCTTGCCGCAGGTAAAACGGCCTGTTCCAAGGCAGTTCGCGGTCGGTGGTCAGCAGCACGAACCGGTAGCGACCGGCACTGCGGGCATGCGTGCATACGGCGGCCAGGAGCGCCCGCCCCAGGCCGCGCCCCTGCCACGGCAACGCTACCGCCATTTCGGCCAGGTAGAGATCGCCGTCCATGGGCCGCGTCAGCGCAAAGCCCGCGCACTGGCCCTCGCCTTCCGCGACCCACAGCAGGCCGGCCGCCTGCGCCTGCGCCAGCTCGGCCTGCGGCGCCGTATCGTCGCCGGCGGCCCACGCCATATGCGTGCCCAGGAAGCGCCGCGCGGCGGAGCGTTCGATATCGGCCAGGCTGGCCAGGTCTGTAGGTCGTGCGAGTCTGATCATAGGCATGGCAGTATGCCTGATGCGGGCCCGGCGTCCGATCCCATAAAATGGCGTTTTCGGCCATCACGGCCCCGCAATACAGGCCCAGCCCCAAGACATGACTCAAAACGCCACCTCCGATACCTGGGGCTTTGCCCATCCCGATTGCCGCGGCGCGGCCGCCCTGCTGTTCTTCATGAACGACCTGGCGCGGGTGATCAACCAGTACCTGAGCCCGGGACAGCTATCCAACGAAGCGCTGGCCGATGCGCAAAAGGCGGTCGATGCCTTGCTGGCCCGCTACGTGGACATTCAGGCCGCCCCCGAAGCCTTCGACAACGAGCGCATCGAACTCGCCCTGGAAACCGAAAACCAGCCTGACGGCCAGACCAGCGCGCAAGTGGCGCTGCGCATGTCGCCACGCCTGGAAGGCCTCATCATCGAGGCCCAGCGCCAGGCTCGCCCGGCGACCCATTAAAGGCCTGGAACGGGGGAGGAGTCTCCCCCCACCACAAAACGCTTGCCAAAAGCATCAACTGCCTGTACTATTGCTGGTTGAGCTCTGCCGTTTTCGCCAAATTCCATACGAAAAAACGCGGTGATAAACGACGGCGCTGGCACTGAGGCCTATACATCAGCCCCTCCCCAGACGCCGAAGCAGACCCTCGAAAATACCCAAGCCCAAGCATCCCGTCCCATTTGCGAAAACCGCAAATCCGGATTGCGGCCTGGAACAAAACGCCTTCACCCAACCGCCAGTCCGGCTTGGCAAGAAGCAACAAGACAATCAGCGGCGCCTACAACACGCGCAAGCGACGAATACCGATAACCGCGCCGCAACCAGCAGGGCCTGTCCGTCCTGCATGACTTCTCGGGCCGCGCATGTCCGCATGCATGCTTTGCGCTTGTTCGCGCATCGCGCAACCCGAAACGACGCTGTCCCGGACTGATGGACAGCGTCGCGCCGCCAGGCCGTGCGCGCAAAACATGAGAATGCGCAAAAGGACGGCGGCATATATGCGTTAGTGTCACGACACACGCCTGCCCGATTCAATACGGCTGGCAGCGGCACGCGGCAGGAACGCTGCGCGCCACGTGGCCAGACGCGGCTTTTCCCATAACTAGAAACCAAGAGAACAAACACCATGAATACTCGTTTCACGACCTCGGACCTGATCCGACGCCCGGCGCACACCACGCTGGACAACATGCCGATCCATATCGGCGACATCGTTTACCTGAAGCCCGCAAATGGCCCGGAAATCCGCGCCACGGTCATCTACAACGCGCCCATCGATGGCACGACCACCTACACGACCGAAGTCGTGCCCTGCGGCGCACCCGCGCAAAAGGCCCCCGGCCAGCGCATCCGCTTCCGCCATGAGCACGTGCATCGCATCGAACCGGTGCGCAGCGCCACTCACTGAAGCAGCAGCCCGCCCCGTTGCGCAAGCAACGGGGCAATTTGTGCGTGATAAAGTCCCCGGCAATACAGCCCTGGCGATCCCACCATGCAGAACAACCGTCTCGCAGTCCATATCTGGGACCTTCCCACCCGCCTCTTTCATTGGGCGCTCGTCGTCTGCATCGTCGGCGCGTTCGTCAGCGTGAAGCTGGGCGGCCTGTACATGGACTGGCACGTGCGCTTCGGCTGTACGGCGTTGGGTCTGATCCTGTTCCGCCTGCTCTGGGGATTCATCGGCCCGCGCTACGCCCGCTTCACGCACTTCGTGCGCGGCCCGGCGGCCGTGGCCCGCTATCTGAAGGGCGCCGCGGCGCCCGCAGGCCACAACCCGCTGGGTGCGCTGTCGGTGCTGGCGCTGCTGCTGGTCATCGGCTTCCAGGCGGTCAGCGGCCTGTTCACCACCGACGACATCATGACGCAGGGCCCCTTGTTCGGCCACGTCAGCGAAGCCGTTTCCGCCGCCATGACGTCCTGGCACAAGCTGAACGAATGGGTCATCCTGACCCTGGTCGCCCTTCATATTGCAGCTGTGCTCTGGTACGCGCTGGTGCGCCGCAAGCGCCTGGTGCGCGCCATCATCACCGGCAAGGTCGATGCCAAGGATGTGCCCGCCGGCACGGCCCCCACGCAGGACGGTTTCGCCGTCTGGCTGCGTGCGCTGGTGCTGGGCGCCTGTGTCACGGTCCTGGTACTGTGGATCCGGTCGCTGGAAGTCGCGGCCGACATGTCTTTTTCCTGACGGTTCACGCAGCGCGAAGACAGCGCTGCGGCCCGCTCAACGCCGCGCCTCGATCAAGTGCCGCGTCGAATGAGCCACGAACGGCTCTCCCCGACGCATCCGCTCATCCAGCGCCAGCAGGGCATCGCGATACCTCGCCACCGAAAAATCGGGCACCCACCACACGCACTTGCGCAGGATCCAGACCACGGCGCCCACGTCATGGAACACCATCTGGCAACGGGCCGCGCGCAAGTCCGTCACGGCAAGTCCAGCAGCCGCCGCGGCGGCCGCCTCATCCTGCGGATCCCGCAAGCGCCGCTGCGCTGGCAAAGGCCCCAGGAAATGCTCGATCAGCTCAAAGGCCGAAGCCGGCCCCACATGCTGGGCGAAGTAATGCCCGCCCGGCTTGAGGACGCGGTGGATTTCCGCCCAGTCCGCGTTCACAGGGTGCCTGGACGTCACGAGTTCAAACGACGCATCGGCAAACGGCAAGCCCGCGCCCGGCGCTGTCTGCACTAGCCGCAAGCCACGAGCGGCCAAGCGTTCATGCGCTTTCCTGGCATTGGGCGGCCAGGCTTCGGTCGCGCACATCACCGGCGGAAAGCGGGGCGCCTCGCCCAGCACTTCGCCGCCGCCCGTATCCAGGTCCAGCGCCGACTGCACACTGGCCAGGCGCTGCGCAAGCAGCCTGGCATAACCCCACGGCGGACGCTGCTCGGAAGCGCGCCCCGCCAGCCAGCCGAAGCCCCACCCGCCGACATCGGCGGCTTCGGCCTCTGCCACCAGCTCATCAAAGGATTTCATCGCTTCTCTCCTGCGCAAGACCGACGCGCAGTCCCGCGAAGCCACACCCGGCAAAGCCATAAAAAAAAGCGCCAACCGTTACGCTGGCGCCTCTTTGCCCACATGCCGCCCGCGGACGGCAGGCGCCTTATTTCTTCTTGCGGTACGAGTCGTGGCAGGCCTTGCAGCTTGCGCCGACGTCGCCAAACGCAGCGCGCAGCTTGTCCAGGTCGCCGGCATCGGCAGCGGCCGACAGCTTGACGATATTGTCCTGGAAGGCCTGTTGCTTCTGCTTGAAGCCCGCAGCGTCGCTCCAGATTTCCGGACGCGCATCGCCGCCTTCGGTGCCCGCGCCAAAAGCCGTCCACGGCAAGGCCGACAAGGTCTTCAGCACTTCCACGTTGGCCTTGATCTGCGCGGCGTCATAGGGCTGCTGGCCCTTGACCACTGGCGCCATGCGGCCAAAGTGGGAAGCCATCAGCGTCAGCGCCGATTGGCGGTACTTGACCGCGTCCTCCGGCTTGGCGAACTGCGCGGACGCGCTCGTCGCCAGCAGGGGCCCAACCGTCATACAGGCCAACGCGGCAAGCGTGGACAACTTCTTCATTGCAATCTCCCGTAAGGTCAACAGAGGCCGCGCGCCCCGGGCGCGCGGCAAGGCGACTATACCGCCCGGGCCAAGTCTGCGGCCAGCCCGATGTAGGAGCGCGGGGTCATCGCCAACAGGCGCGCCTTGGGCTCTTCGGGCAGGGCCAGGCCCTGGATGAATTCTCGCAGGCCTTCCTCGGTGATGCCCTTGCCGCGCGTCAAAGCCTTGAGCTGCTCGTACGGCTGCGGCAGGCCATAGCGGCGCATGACGGTCTGCACCGGCTCGGCCAGCACTTCCCAGCAAGCGTCGATGTCGGCGTCGATGGCGGCAGTGTTGACCTCAAGCTTGCCCAGGCCGCGCATGCAGGCATCCCAAGCCACCAGGCAGTAGCCCAGGCCCACGCCCAGATTGCGCAGCACGGTGGAGTCGGTCAGGTCGCGCTGCCAGCGGGAGATCGGCAGCTTGTCCGAGAGGTGGCGCAGCACAGCGTTGGCCAGGCCCAGGTTGCCTTCGGAGTTTTCGAAGTCGATCGGGTTGACCTTGTGCGGCATGGTGGAGGAACCGACCTCGCCTTCCTTCAGGCGTTGCTTGAAGTAGCCCAGCGCCACGTAGCCCCAGATGTCGCGGTCCAGGTCCAGCACGATGATGTTGGCGCGCGTGATGGCGTCGAACAAGGCCGACATCCAGTCATGCGGCTCGATCTGGATGGTGTGGCGGTTCTGGGTCAGGCCCAGCCCGGCCAGCACGCGCTGGCTGAAGGCGGGCCAGTCGATTTCAGGATAGGCCGACAGGTGGGCGTTGTAGTTGCCGGTGGCGCCGTTCAGCTTGGCCAGCGGTTCGACGGCCTCGACCGCGGCGATGGCGCGATTCAGGCGCGCGGCCACGTTGGCGAATTCCTTGCCCAGGGTCGTCGGGCTGGCGGGCTGGCCGTGGGTGCGCGACAGCATGGGCTGGTCGGCCTGGGCCACGGCCATGTCGTTCAGCTTGGCGGCCAGTTCGCGCAGGCGCGGCACCACGACCTCGTTGCGGGCGCGCGTCAGCATCAGCGCGTGCGAGGTGTTATTGATGTCTTCGGAGGTGCAGGCGAAGTGGATGAACTCGGCGGCGCGGGCCAGCTCGGCGTCATCGGCCACTTTTTCCTTCAGCCAGTACTCGACGGCCTTGACGTCATGGTTGGTGACGCGTTCGATGTCCTTGATGCGGGCGGCATCCGCTTCCGAGAAGTCGCGCACCAATTGTTGCAGGCGGGCGCGGGCGGCTTCGGAGAAGGCGGGCAGCTCCGGCAGGCCGGCGTCGGACAGCGCGACCAGCCAGGCCACTTCGACCTCGACGCGGTGCGCCATGAAACCGGCTTCGGAGAGCAGGCCGCGCAGCGCGTCGCCCCGGGAAGCGTACCGGCCATCCAATGGCGAAAGGGCGTTGAGTTGGCTGAGCTGTTCGGCGATTTGCATGGTCTGGAAGAGAAAAAGCGGGGAATGAGCGAATCGGGCGATTTTATCATCCGGAAGCATGCAACATTGTGGCAAACTGACGAAGATTCCGGCCTCTTGGCCGTCTTGCCGTCATGCGGCCTGCTATACTTCGGCCGCTTTCCGACTCCGCTTGTGACTCCATGAAACTGATCGGCTCGCTTACCAGTCCTTACGTGCGCAAAGTGCGTATCGTCATGGCCGAGAAAAAGCTGGACTACCGGCTTGAACTCGAAAACGTCTGGTCCGCCGACACGCAGATCCAAACGTACAACCCGCTGGGCAAGGTGCCTTGCCTGGTCATGGAAGATGGCGGCGCCCTCTTCGATTCGCGCGTCATCGTCGAATACGTCGACACCCTGTCCCCTGTTGCCCGCCTGATTCCTCAGCCGGGGCGTGATCGCGCCGCGGTCAAGTGCTGGGAAGCCATCGCCGATGGCCTCCTGGACGCCTGCGTGACCATCGTCAAGGAAAACCAGCGCCCCGAGGCTCAGCGCAGCCCCGAATGGATCGAGCGCCAGTATTCCAAGATCCACGCCAGCCTGGACGCGATGAACAAGAGCCTGGGCGACAACGCCCACTGCATGGGCATCAACTACAGCCTGGCCGACATCGCCGTCGGCTGCGCGCTGGGCTACCTGGACCTGCGCTTCGCTGCGCTCGACTGGCGCGCCGACCACCAGAACCTGGCCCGCCTGTACGACAAGCTGTCGCAGCGGCAGTCCTTCATCGATACCGTTCCGGTGGTGTAGCCCCCCCCGAGGTGCTGCGCGCCTCCCCCCAGGGGGCGCCGCTACGGACCGGCGGAGCCGGATCCGTGCGGCCCGGCTTCTGCTTGGCTGCGCTGCTGCTTCGCCTGCGCTGCTGCTTCGCCTGCGCTGCTGCTTCGCCTGCGCTGCTGCTTCGCCTGCGCTTCTGTTTTGCCTTTGCTTCCGCATCGGCGGCGCTTCTACGTGGGCTGCGCTTTTCCATCGGCGCAGCCCTGTCCGGCTCAGGCGTTGAACGTCTGCCAGGCCTTGAACAGCATGTACGCGGCCAGCGCGAACAGCAGGCAGGCGAACACGCGCTTGAGCGTCTGCACCGGCAGGCGGTGCGCCATGCGCGCGCCCAAGGGCGCCGTCAGCACGCTGGTGCACACCAGTGCGATCAGGGCCGGCCAGTAGATGTAGCCCAGCATGCCCGGACGCGTTTCGCCCGAGTTCAGGCCCGACACCACATAACCGACGCTATTGGCCAGCGCAATGGGAAAGCCCAGCGCGGCCGAGGTCGACACCGCGTTGTGCAGGGCCACGTTGCACCAGACCATGAAAGGCACCGACAGGAAGCCGCCGCCCGCGCCCACCAGGCCGGACAAAAAGCCGATGCCCGCCCCGGCCGCGCTGGTGCCCACCACTCCCGGCATCTGGCGGCTGGGCTTGGGCTTCTTGTTCTGCAGCATGCTCCAGCCGGAATAGCCGACGAACAGCGCAAAGAACAGCGACAGCCACAGCGTGCTCAGCGCGGCAAAGACCGCGCCGCCCGAAAGCAGGCCGCCGATGATGATGCCCGGGGCCATCGCCCAGACGATGTTCCATTTGATCGTGCCGCGCTGCTGGTGCGCCCGCACGCTGGAAATGGATGTGAACAGGATCGAGGTCATCGACGTGGCGATGGCGGCGTGCACCACCAGGTCGGCAGGCATGCCCTTCCACGCGAACAGCATCGTCAGGAAAGGCACCAGCAACATGCCCCCGCCTATGCCCAGCAGGCCCGCGGCGAAACCCACCACGCCGCCCAGCACCAGCAGGCAAATCACCATCGTTACATCCACAACTCTCTCCTCTTTCTTCTTGGTAATGAACAAAGCCCCAGGGGCCGCGCCCCAGGGGCTTTGATTGAAATCCGCGCACGCCGCGCGGCGGATGCCGGCGCGGCGCCTACACCTACAGGATGATGCCGCCGCCCAGGCAAACCTCGCCATCGTAAAGCACGGCGGACTGTCCGGGCGTGACCGCCCACTGCGGTTCGGTAAAGCTCAGGCTGAAGGTGCCGTCGGCAGCGCCTTCCAGGCTGCACGCGGCATCGGCCTGACGGTAGCGCGTCTTGGCGCCATAGGCGCCCGCGGCCGGCGCGTGACCAGCGACCCAGCTCGCGTCCTGCGCCCGCAGCTCGCCCGACAACAGCCAGGGGTGGTCATGCCCCTGCACCACGTAGAGCACATTGCGCTCCAGATCCTTGCGCGCCACGTACCAGGCTTCGGCCGTACCGTCCTCGCGCTGGCGCCCCTTCACCCCGCCCACGCCCAGGCCCTTGCGCTGGCCCAGCGTATAGAACGACAGCCCTTCGTGGCGGCCGACCTTCTGCCCTTCCGGCGTCATGATCGGGCCAGGCTCGGTCGGCAGATAGCGGTTCAGGAACTCGCGGAACGGCCGCTCGCCGATGAAGCAGATGCCAGTGGAATCCTTCTTGGCGGCGTTATGCAGGCCGATCTCGTGCGCAATGCGCCGCACCTCGGTCTTGTGGATCTCACCCAGCGGGAACATGGTGCGCGACAACTGCGCCTGGTTCAGCCGGTGCAGGAAGTAGCTCTGGTCCTTGGACGCGTCCAGCGCCTTGAGCAGTTGAAACTGCGTGCCGCCCCCCTCGGCCGGCACCTCGCGCACTCGGGCGTAGTGGCCGGTGGCGATGTGCTCGGCGCCCAGCGCCATGGCGTGGTCCAGAAAGGCCTTGAACTTGATCTCGGCATTGCACAGCACGTCCGGGTTCGGCGTGCGGCCCGCGGAGTACTCGCGCAGGAACTCCGCGAACACGCGGTCCTTGTATTCGGCGGCGAAATTGACGAACTCGAACTCGACCCCGACCAGATCCGCGACGCTGGCGGCGTCCAGCAGGTCTTGGCGGGTGGAGCAGTATTCGGAATCGTCGTCGTCTTCCCAGTTCTTCATGAACAGGCCGACGACCTCGTAGCCTTGCTGCTTGAGCAGCCAGGCGGTGACCGAAGAATCGACCCCGCCGGACATGCCGACGACAACGCGGCCTTTCTTGGTAAGTTTTTGACTCATGATGGGACTATTTTAGATCGGTCCGCGCATCTTCCCGCGGCTGCGGCTCGGCGGCCCGCGACACTTCCATCAGCCAGGTGCGGAAAGCCTGCAGGGTCGGAAGATTGGCCTTCTGCTCCGGGTAGCACAGGTAGTACCCCATGCGCGCCCGGATCGGCAGCTGGATGGCGACGGCCAGCTTGCCGTCGCGCAGCTCGTCTTCGATCAGGCAGCGCGGAATCAGCGCCACGCCGAAGCCAGCCGCGGCGGCCTGCGACAGCAGCGCATACTGGTCAAAGCGCGCGCCTTCCAGGCTGCGCCGGGTATCGCAGCCGGCCTGCTCGAACCAGTCGCGCCACCCTTCCAGCGCCGAGGTGTGGTGCAGCAGCGGATAGGCCAGCAGGTCCGCGGGCGCCGCACAGCCGCCCGGGATCAGGCGCGGGCTGCAGACCGGCAGAATTTCGCGGCCGACGATGTAGTCCGCCCCGCTGCCCGGCCAGATGCCTTCGCCGAAGCGCACGGCGGCGTCCAGTTCAGGGGTGGAGAAGTCATAGCCCTGGCGGTGAGGCAGGAATTCGACGTGGATGTCCGGCCGCAGGCGCATGAAGGCGGTCAGGCGCGGGATCAGCCAGCGCGCCCCGAAGGTCGGCATACAGGTCAGGTTGAGCGTGCCGCCCTGCCCCTGGTGCGCGATCAGTTCCACGGTGGCGGCTTCGATCTGCCCCAGCCCGGCCTGGATCTTGGTCAGGTAGCTGCGTCCGGCCTCGGTCAGGACCAGGCCTTGCCTGATCCGCAGGAATAGTTCGATGCCGACGAACTCCTCCAGATGTTTCACCTGCTTACTGACCGCGCCCTGCGTGACACACAATTCCTGGGCCGCGCGCGTGAAGCTGCTATGTCTCGCGGCGACTTCGAACGCCTGGAGATCCGTGAGTGAGGGACAGAATCGCCGCATGGATGAGGTACGCAAATTGTTTCAGGCCGCGCAGCAAAAACAGCCCGACTCCGGGCCGCCGCGAAAAGAGGCATGAAAAAAAGTCATAGCTTACGGAGAAACTTTCGTTTGCGCAAACCGGACCGCCAGGAAAGAATCGTTGCGTTTGCGTCTGCCTTTGCGCATCCGCTTTCCAATTCATTAGGGGAATCCATGCAACGCCGTAAAGTAGTACTGGGCCTGTGCGTCGCCGCCGCGACCCTCGCCGCGCCGCTGACCTCGGGTATCGCGCACGCTGAAGACGCGTATCCGACCAAGCCCATCCGCCTGATCGTTCCCTTCCCGCCCGGTGGCACCACCGACATCGTCGGCCGCCTGTTCGCCGACAAGCTCGGCAAGGAACTGGGCCAGACCGTCGTGGTGGAAAACCGCGGCGGCGCCGGCGGTTCGATCGGCAGCGCCTTCGTCGCCAGCAGCGCGCCGGACGGCTACACCCTGGGCATCGCCACCGTGAGCACCCACGGCATCAACCCGGCCATCTACCCGAACCTGCCGTTCGATGGCGAGAAGGACTTCACGCCCGTCTCGAACCTGGCGGCCGTGCCCAACATCATGACCATCAACCCGAAGGTCCAGGCCAAGAACATCGCCGACTTCATCAAGCTGGCCAAGAGCGAGCCGGGCAAGCTGACCTACGCGTCGGCCGGCAACGGTTCGGTTTCGCACATGATGGGCGAGCTGTTCAAGATGGCTTCGGGCACCAACCTGATGCACGTGCCGTACCGCGGCGTGGGCCCGGCGCTGAACGACGCGCTGGCCGGCCAGGTCGACGTCATGTATGACAACCTGCCCTCCTCGCTGCCGCACGTGCAGTCCGGCCGCCTGATCGCCATGGCCGTGGCCTCGCCCAAGCGCGTGGCCGCCCTGCCCGACGTGCCCACGTTCGCCGAAGCCGGCCTGCCGGCCGTGAACGACGCGTCCTGGTTCGGCCTGGTGGCTCCCGCCAAGCTGCCCCAGCCCGTGCTGGACAAGCTGAACGCCGCCGTGCAGAAGGTCAGCGCCGAAGCCGACGTCAAGAGCCGCCTGGAAGCCCTGGGCGCGGCGCCGGCCGCCAACACTCCGGCCGAATTCGCGGCGCAGATCTCGGCTGAAATCGCCAAGAACAAGCGCATCGCCAAAGAAGCCAACGTGAAGATCGACTAAGCGGTCTTCGGTCCTCGCGCGCCGCCCGGTGCGCGAGGACCTCCGATTAACGAACGCAACACCCCCTTATGCGAATTACCCAACCCCTGTCTTACCGGCTCGACCTCCCGCAGCAATATCCTGATTCGGACTCCTCGGCTCCCCTCGTGCTGGACTCCCCGCACAGCGGCACCGCCTACCCCCCCGATTTCGCGGCTGCGGTGGACTTTGGCGCATTGCGCACCGCCGAGGACACCTGGGTTGACGACCTGTGGGGCGACGCCATCGAAATGGGCGTACCGATGATTGCCGCCGCGTTCCCGCGCGCCTACATCGACGCCAACCGCTCGCCCGACGAAATCGACGAATTGCTGCTGGACGCCGCCTGGCCCGACGCCATCAACGCCTCGCCCAAGGTCAAGCTGGGCAAGGGCCTGATCTGGCGCATGCTGGACGACGGCACGCCGCTCTACAACCGCAAGCTGACGGTCGCGGAAGTGCGCCACCGCATCGACGCCTGCTGGAAGCCCTACCACGCCGCGCTGGGCCAGGTGCTGGACGCCGCCCACAAGAAGTTCGGCAAGGTCTGGCACATCAACTGCCACTCCATGCCCAGCATCGCCGGCGCCTACGCCACCGACCGCCCGGGCCTGGTGCACCCCGACTTCGTGCTGGGCGACCGCGACGGCAGCACCAGCGACCCGGCCTTCCGCGAATTCATCGCCGCCTGGCTGCGCGAACGCGGCTACAACGTCACCGTCAACGATCCCTACAAGGGCGTGGAACTGGTGCGCGCCTTCGGCCGCCCCGAAGAAGGCCGCCACAGCCTGCAGATCGAGATCAACCGCAAGCTCTACATGGACGAAGTCTCGCTGCGTCCTTCCGAAAACTACGGCCGCCTGAAGGCCGATCTGCGCGAACTCACCGCCGCGCTGATCACCTGGACTCGCGCGCAAACGGCTTGACGCCGGACGTTTGCGCGCAGGTGCCGGCCGGCATCAACGTCAGACCGGCCGGAGCAATTGGGTTGCAAGACCCCAGCCCCATGGTTCGCCATGGGGTTTTTTTTGGCTTGCCGCCGGGCATTGACGGTCCTGCGCCCCCCCGTACTCTTCCCCCTCGCTTCCCAGGGGCGAGACACCTTTCCTTGCACTTTCCCGTGTATAACTGATGCCAACTAATGAGGAGAGGCGTAGATGCACATCGGGATACCAAAAGAAACCCGAGACGGGGAAACTCGTGTCGCAGCAACACCGGAGACCGTCAAGAAGTACGTAGGCGGGAAACACACCGTCATCGTGGAGCGCGGGGCAGGCACTGCCGCCCGCTATCTCGACGAAGCCTATGAGGCAGCGGGCGCCACGCTCGGCACCGCCCAGGATGCGCTGGGGGCAGAACTCGTCATGAAGGTGCGCGCGCCTTCTGCCGCGGAACTGCCCCAGATGAAATCCGGGGCCGTCGTGGTCGGCATGCTGGATCCCTTCGACGCCGAAGGCATCCAGCAGATCGCCGCCGCCGGACTCACCGGATTCGCGCTGGAAGCCGCGCCCCGCATCACGCGGGCCCAGAGCCTGGACGTGCTGTCCTCCCAGGCCAACCTGGCCGGCTACAAGGCCGTGCTGCTGGCGGCGCACCACTACGGCCGCCTCATACCCATGATGATGACTGCCGCGGGCACGCTGAAGGCCGCCCGCGCCGTCGTGCTGGGCACTGGCGTGGCCGGGCTGCAGGCCATCGCCACCGCCAAGCGGCTGGGCGCGGTGGTCGAAGCCTCGGACGTGCGCCCCGCCGCGCGCGAACAGGTGGAATCGCTGGGCGCCAAGTTCATCGACGTGCCTTTCGAGACGGACGAAGAACGCGAGATCGCGCAAGGCACGGGCGGCTACGCCCGGCCCATGCCGCCCGCCTGGATGGCGCGGCAGGCCGCGCTCGTGTCCGAGCGCTGCAAGCAGGCCGACATCGTCATCACCACGGCGCTGATTCCCGGCCGCCCCGCCCCCACGCTAGTGTCCGCGGAAACCGTCGCGGCCATGAAGCCGGGTTCGGTGCTGGTGGACCTGGCAGTCGAACGCGGCGGCAATTGCCCGCTGTCCGAGAAAGGCCTGGTGGTGGAAAAGCACGGCGTGACGATCATCGGGCTGACCAACCTGCCCGGCCTGGTCGCGACCGACGCTTCGGCGCTGTATGCGCGCAACATCCAGGATTTCCTGAAGCTCATCATCAATGCGGACGGCGCGCTGGCGATCCAGCGCGACGATGAAATCGTCGCGGCCTGCCTGGTGTGCGAAGGCGGCAACGTGGCGCGGAGGAACTAACAGCATGGAAGCGATCAACCCCACCCTGATGAATCTCATCATCTTCGTGCTGGCCATCTATGTCGGCTACCACGTCGTGTGGAACGTCACCCCCGCCCTGCACACGCCCTTGATGGCCGTCACCAATGCCATTTCCGCCATCATCATCGTGGGCGCCATGCTGGCGGCCGCGCTGACCGAAGGCGGGCTGGCGCGCGGCATGGGCGTGTTCGCCGTGGCGCTGGCCGCGGTCAACGTGTTCGGCGGTTTTCTCGTGACCCGGCGCATGCTGGAAATGTTCAAGAAGAAGGACCGCAAGGCAGGCAAGGAGGAAGCGAAATGATCTCGCTGAACCTCGTCACCCTGCTGTACCTGATCGCCTCGGTCTGCTTCATCCAGGCGCTCAAGGGCCTGTCGCATCCGACCACGTCGCGGCTGGGCAATGCGTTCGGCATGGCCGGCATGGCGATCGCCGTGCTGACCACGGCCGCGCTCATCGTCGGGCTGGCGCGCGACGGCGCCGCCACCATCGGCCTGGGCTGGGTCGTGTTGGGCCTCTTGGTGGGCGGCTCCATCGGCACTCTGATGGCCAAGCGCGTCGAGATGACCAAGATGCCCGAGCTGGTCGCCTTCATGCACAGCATGATCGGCCTGGCGGCGGTCGCGATTGCGGTGGCCGTGGTGGCCGAACCGCATGCCTTCGGCATCGTGCCCGTCGGCGTGCCGATTCCCACCGGCAACCGCTTCGAGCTGTTCATCGGCACCTTCGTCGGCGCCATTACGTTCTCGGGTTCGGTCATCGCCTTCGGCAAACTGTCGGGCAAGTACAAGTTCCGCCTGTTCCAGGGCGCGCCGGTGGTGTTCTCGGGCCAGCACATGCTGAACCTGGCGCTGGCGCTGCTGATGCTGGCATGCGGCATCTGGTTCATGCTCACACAGGAATGGACGCCGTTCGTCATCATGACGCTCATCGCCTTCGTGCTGGGCGTCCTGATCATCATCCCGATCGGCGGCGCCGACATGCCGGTGGTGGTGTCCATGCTGAACAGCTACTCGGGCTGGGCGGCAGCCGGCATCGGCTTCTCGCTGAACAACCCCATGCTGATCATCGCCGGTTCGCTGGTGGGTTCTTCGGGCGCGATCCTGTCCTACATCATGTGCAAGGCGATGAACCGCTCGTTCTTCAACGTCATCCTGGGCGGCTTCGGCGGCCAGGCCGGCGCGGGCGCCGCGGCGGGCGATGCGCAGCAGCGCAGCGTCAAGTCGGGCAGCCCCGACGACGCCGCCTTCCTGATGACCAACGCGGAAAGCGTGACCATCGTTCCCGGCTACGGCCTGGCGGTGGCGCGCGCGCAGCACGCGCTGAAGGAACTGGCTGAAAAGCTCACCGAGCGCGGCGTGACCGTCAAGTACGCCATCCACCCGGTGGCGGGACGCATGCCCGGCCACATGAACGTGCTGCTGGCCGAGGCCGAAGTGCCTTACGACCAGGTCTTCGAAATGGAAGACATCAACAGCGAGTTCGGCCAAACCGACGTGGTGCTGGTGCTGGGCGCGAACGACGTGGTGAATCCGGCCGCCAAGAACGACCCGAAGTCGCCCATTGCCGGCATGCCCATCCTGGAAGCCTACAAGGCCCGCACCGTGATCGTGAACAAGCGGTCCATGGCTTCGGGCTACGCGGGCCTGGACAACGAGCTCTTCTACATGGACCGCACGATGATGGTTTTCGGCGACGCCAAGAAGGTGCTTGAAGACATGGTCAAGGCCGTGGAGTAAAACGCCCGGCGCCGGATGCCGCCTGGCGTCCGGCGCCTACGCGCCGCGCTGGCCCGCAGGCTGGCGCAACTGTTCGTCAACCACTTCGATCCAATGCCGCACCGGCGTGTCGGTGCCGCTTTGCAGGTGGCCGATGCAGCCGATGTTGGCGGACAGGATCACGTCCGGTCCGCCCGCGGCGATCGCGCCCAGCTTGCGGTCGCGCAGTTCCAGCGCGATCTCCGGATTCAACACCGAATAGGCGCCCGCCGAACCGCAGCACAAGTGCTTGTCGGCGAATGGCTGCAATGCAAAACCCAGATCCGCCAGCAATTGTTCCGACAGCGGCCGCAGGCCTTGCCAATGCTGCAGCGTGCATGGCGGATGGAAGGCCGCGCGCGTGCCCGCCGGCAGCCGCGAACGCAGTTGCGCCGCATGCGGCGCGACGATCTCGGCCACGTCCTTCACCAGCGCCACGATGTCCGCAGCCTTTTGCGCGTAGGCCGGATCGTGCCGCAGGTGATGCGCATACTCCTTGACCATGGCGCCGCAGCCGGACGCGTTCATCACAATGGCCTCGACCTTGCCATCCTGCAGCAGCGGCCACCAGGCATCAACGTTGGCGCGCATCTGCGCCAGCGCATCGTCCTGCGCGTCCAGGTGGAAACTGGCCGCGCCGCAGCAGCCGGCGCCGGGGGCGATGCGCGCGCCTATGCCCACCGCGTCCAGCACGCGGATGGTGGCCGCATCGATGGTCGGCATCATGGCGGGCTGCACGCAGCCCGCCAGCATCAGCACCTGGCGCGCATGGCCCGCCACCTGCGGCAGCGGCCCCGCCGCGCGGCGCTCCGGCACCTTGCGCTTGAGCGCCTCCGGCAGCATGCCGCGCACCGCCTGCCCCAGCCGCATCGCGGGCGCGAACAGCGGCGACAGCATGGTCTTGCGCAACAAGGTGCGTTTGGTCTTGTCGGCCCAGCTGCGCGGCACGCGCTCTTCGACGATCTTGCGGCCGATATCCACCAGATGGCCGTACTGGACGCCGGACGGGCAAGTGGTCTCGCAATTGCGGCAAGTCAGGCAGCGGTCCAGGTGCTGCTGCGTGGACTGCGTGGGCTCGGCGCCCTCCAGCACCTGCTTGATCAGATAGATGCGTCCGCGCGGGCTGTCCAGCTCGTCGCCCAGCACCTGATACGTCGGACAGGTCGCGGTGCAGAAGCCGCAGTGCACGCAACGCCGCAGGATGGCGTCGGCCTCCTTGCCCAGATCGGTATCGCGTGCCCAGGATGCCAGATTGGTTTGCATGATGCCCTATAGATCCAGGACCAGGCGGCCGGGGTTGAACAGGCCGGCCGGATCGAGCTCTTGTTTGAGGCGGCGCGTGATCGAAGCGATCCCGGGCGCCAGCGGATGGAATACGCCGTCGGCAGGCGGCTTGCCCTGCCCGGCGCGGAACAGCGTGGCGTGGCCGCCTAGCCGCTCGGCGGTCTCGCGCAGCGTGGCGGCGTCTTGCTCACCCGACAGCCAGCGCTGGCCTCCCCCCCACTCCAATAAGGTCGGCCCCAGTCCCAACGCGGCGGCGGTGGGCGGCAACGCCAGGCGCCACAAGGGCCGGCCCGGCGTGAAGAAGGAATGCGTCTGCTCGCGCAGCGACCGCCACCAGGCCTGCGCAGCCTCGGGCGCCATTGGCGCGCCGCCTATTAGCTGGCGGGCGCTGGCGATCGCGGGCGGCGCGCCTGACAGGCGCACGGCCATCTGGCCTTCGGCGCCCTCATCGCCGCCGCTCCAGCTGGTGGCCGAGATCGGCAGGGGCTTGCCGCGCCACAGGGCGAAGCTGGCCAAGGCCTGAGCCTGCGTCGCCGGCAGCGCCAGGGTGATCTCTTCCATCGGCCGCGGCACGACCTTCAAGGACACTTCGAGTATGGCGCCGAAGATGCCGTGCGAACCGGCCAACAGGCGCGACACGTCATAGCCCGCCACGTTCTTCATGACCTCGCCGCCGAACGAGAGGATGCGGCCTTCCGAATCCAGCAGTTGCGCGCCCAGGACAAAATCCTTGAGCGCGCCGGCACTCATGCGGCGCGGGCCTGACAGCCCCGTCGCGACGCATCCGCCGACCGTGGCGGACGCCGAGAAATGCGGCGGCTCGAAGGCCAGCATCTGCCCGTTCTCGGCCAGCGCGGCTTCGAGCTCGGCCAGCGGCGTACCCGCGCGCACCGTCACCACCAGCTCCGACGGGTGGTAGCTGACGATGCCGCGATAGGGTGTCATGTCCAGCAGGCAGTGGCCGTCCTGCGGCGTCACCGGGCGGTAATTGCCATAGAACGCCTTGCTGCCCCCGCCCATCACGAACAGGGGTTTGTGGCCGGCACGGGCCGTCATGACCTGGTCGCACAATTCCGACAGGACGAAATCCATAAGGACAGGTCCTAGAAACGGGCGAGATCGGGGAAGCGCAACTCTCCCGCGTGGACGTGCATCTTGCCGTATTCGGCGCAGCGGGCCAGCGTAGGGATGACTTTTTCAGGATTGAGCAGGCAGGGCGGATCGAAGGCCCGCTTGACCGCCAGGAACGCGTCGAGTTCTTCGCGAGAGAATTGCACGCACATTTGATTTATTTTCTCCATACCCACACCGTGCTCTCCAGTCACGGTCCCTCCTACCTGCACGCACAGCTCGAGTATGGCGGCACCGAATTTCTCGGCGCGCTCCACCTCGTCCGGCTTGTTTGAATCGAACAGGATCAACGGATGCAGGTTGCCGTCGCCTGCGTGAAAGACGTTGGCACAGCGCAGGCTGAATTCGTCTTCCATCTGCTCGATGGCGCCCAGCACGCGCGCCAGATGGCGGCGCGGTATCGTGCCGTCCATGCAATAGTAATCGGGCGATACGCGCCCCGCGGCCGGGAAGGCATTCTTGCGGCCGGCCCAGAACTTCAGGCGCTCGGCCTCTGACGACGAGACCTGGCAGCGCGTGGCTCCGGCCTCGCGGAACACGGCCTCCATGCGCGCAATCTCGTGCTCGACCTCTTCGGGCGTGCCGTCCGATTCGCACAGCAGGATGGCTTGCGCGTCCATGTCGTAGCCGGCGCGCACAAAGGGTTCGACCATGTGCGTCGCACGACGGTCCATCATCTCCAGACCCGCGGGTATCATGCCGGCCGCGATCACCTGCGTGACCGCATTGCCCGCCGCTTCCACGCTGGAAAAGCTGGCCATGACGACCTGCGCGCAGGCCGGCTTGGGAATGAGCTTGACCGTCACCTCCGTGACCACGCCCAGCATGCCTTCCGAACCGATGAAGACGGACAGCAGATCCAGGCCCGGCGCATCGGGCGCTTCGGAGCCCAGTTCAACCACATCGCCATCGATCGTCACGACCCGCACGCGCAGCACGTTGTGCACGGTCAGCCCATACTTCAGGCAATGCACGCCGCCGGAGTTCTCCGCCACGTTGCCGCCGATGGAACAGGCGATCTGGCTGGAAGGATCAGGCGCGTAATACAGCCCGTAGGGCGCGGCCGCCTCCGAGATCGCCAGGTTGCGCACGCCGGGCTGCACGATGGCCGTGGCGCTGGCCAGGTCGATGTGCTTGATGCGATTGAATTTGGACAAGCCGAGCAACACGCCGCGGCTGTGCGGCATGGCACCGCCGGACAAGCCGGTGCCGGCGCCGCGCGCGACGATCGGCGCATTCAGGCGTTTGCAGACGCGCATGACAGCCTGTACCTGCTCTTCCGTTTCGGGCAGGGCGACGACCGCAGGCAGCGCGCGATATAGGGAGAGGCCATCGCACTCGTAGGGGCGCGTATCTTCTTCGCGGAACAACACGCAGTGCGCGGGCAACACGGCCGACAACGCCTCGATGAGCTGCTGCAAAGAATAAGGCGCCTGCACTTGTGCCAGGCCGGTTTCGACCAATGAATTCATGAGCGCAACAATAGCGCGAGCGCCCGCCACTAGCAGACCGGGATTTACCCGCATCCGTGCACCTATGGCATGCCAGATAAGTAACCAGCCGTAATCTCTCGCCGCGCAGCGTGGCCGCCCCGCTCGTTCACGCCTGAGGATGGCAAGAAAAAAGCCGACGGCGCGCCGTCGGCTTCGGAAGTCGGCTGCGCTGCCGAAGCAGGCTTACCAGGACACGATCTTGCCAGGATTGAGGATGTTGTTCGGATCAAACGCGTGCTTCAGGCTGCGCATCAGATCCAGGGCGTCCTCGCCATGCTCTTCAGCCATGAACTGCATCTTGTGCAGGCCCACGCCGTGCTCGCCCGTGCAGGTGCCGTCGGCGGCGATCGCGCGGCGCACCAGATTGTGGTTGATGGTTTCGGATTCTTCCCATTCCTTGGCGCTGTCCGGATCGAGCAGCATCAGCACATGGAAGTTGCCGTCGCCCACGTGGCCCACGATCGTGTAGGGGAAGCTGGCGCGGTCCAGTTCCTCGACCGTCTCGCTCACGCAATCGGCCAGGCGCGAGATCGGCACGCAGACGTCGGTGGTGCTGGCGCGGCAGCCGGGGCGCAGTTGCAGGCCCGCGAAATAGGCATTGTGGCGGGCGGTCCACAGGCGGCTGCGGTCTTCGGGACGTTCGGCCCATTCGAAATCCATGCCGCCGTGATCGGTCGTGATCGCCTGTACGATCTCGGCCTGCTCCTGCACGCCGGCCGGGCTGCCGTGGAACTCGAACACCAGCAGCGGCGTTTCGCGCAGCGTCAGCTTGCTGTGCAGGTTCACCGCGCGCACGCTGGCGGCGTCCATGAATTCAACGCGGGCGATCTGCACGCCCATCTGGATGATCTCGATCACGCTCTGCACCGCCGAATCCAGCGTCGGGAAGTTGCAGACCGCGGCCGACACGGCTTCAGGCTGGGGATACAGGCGCACCGTCACTTCGGTGATGATGCCCAGGGTGCCTTCGCTGCCGACGAAGATGCGCGTCAGGTCGTAGCCGGCCGAGGACTTGCGGGCGCGGCCCGCGGTGCGGACGATGCGTCCATCCGCAGTCACCACGGTCAGCGACATGACGTTCTCGCGCATGGTGCCGTAGCGCACGGCATTGGTGCCGGAAGCGCGCGTGGCCGCCATGCCTCCCAGGCTGGCGTCGGCGCCCGGATCTATCGGAAAGAACAGGCCGGTATCGCGGATTTCGTCGTTGAGCTGCTTGCGCAGCACGCCAGCCTGCACGGTGGCGGTCAGGTCCTCGGCGTTGATCGCAAGAATCTTGTTCATCTGCGACAGGTCAAGACTGATGCCGCCCTGGATCGCGAGGATGTGGCCTTCGAGCGAAGAACCCGCGCCATAAGGGATCAAAGGAACGCGATGCTCGTTGCACAGCTTGGCGATCTCGGCCACTTCCTCGGTCGTGTGCGCGAAGACCACGGCGTCCGGCGGCATGGCCGGATAGGGAGATTCATCGCGGCCATGATGGTCGCGCATCGCGGCAGATTCGGACAGGCGGTCGCCAAAGCGCGCGCGCAAAGCATCCAGACAAGCGGCCGGCACCGGACGGCGCAGCGTTTCGGCATGCATGGGGGCATTCATGATCAGCGTGATCCTGGGTTAGATTGGTTGATCCGATTATTCTACGCCGCCGCGCGCGCCGCGCCGCAAACCGCCAGGCGCTAGTGGCCCTCAGTTTTACCAGGGACTTACTTGCCGGTCGTAAGGGCGACCCGGCGGCGTTCGCGCACCGCATGAGCCAAACGCTCGAGCACAGCGACCGAGGCGTCCCAGTCGATGCAGCCGTCGGTGATGCTCTGGCCGTAGACCAGCGGCGTGCCAGGCACCATGTCCTGGCGGCCGCCCAGCAGGTGGCTTTCAACCATGACGCCCACCAGGCGGCTGTCGCCCGCTTCCATCTGGCGCGCCACGTCTTCGATGACCAAGGGCTGGTTCTCGGGCTTCTTGCTGCTGTTGGCGTGGCTGGCGTCGATCATGATGCGCTGCGCCAGACCGGCCTTGGACATGTCCTGGCAGGCCGCTTCGATGCTGGCCGCGTCGTAGTTCGGCGTCTTGCCGCCGCGCAGGATGACGTGACAGTCCTCGTTGCCGGCCGTCGACACAATTGCGGAATGCCCGCCCTTGGTCACCGACAGGAAATGGTGCGGCTGGGAGGCCGCCTTGATCGCATCGACCGCGATCTTCACATTGCCGTCGGTGCCGTTCTTGAACCCCACCGGACACGACAGTCCCGATGCCAGCTCGCGATGCACCTGGCTTTCCGTCGTCCGAGCCCCGATCGCCCCCCAGGAGACCAGATCCGCGATGTACTGCGGCGTAATCATGTCCAGGAACTCGCAACCCGCCGGCAGTCCCATGCTGTTGATGTCCAGCAGCAGCTCGCGGGCGACGCGCACGCCCTTGTTGATGTCGAAGCTGCCGTCCAGATCCGGATCGTTGATCAAACCCTTCCAGCCCACGGTGGTGCGCGGCTTCTCGAAGTACACGCGCATCACGATTTCCAGGTCGGCGCTCAGCCGGTCGCGCACAGGCTTCAGACGCTTCGCATATTCGATGGCCGCGCGGGTGTCGTGGATGGAGCAAGGACCGATCACGACGATCATCCGGTCATCCATGCCGTGCAGGATGCGGTGCATCCCCTGGCGGGCGGCGAACACGGTGTCGGACGCCTCCTTGGTGCAGGCGAACTCGCGCATGACGTGCGCGGGCGGGTTCAGCTCTTTGATTTCTCGAATGCGAAGGTCGTCGGTATTGTGTGACACGGTACTGCTCCTGGGTTGCCCGCCGCGGGGATGTTCCCGAGATGGTTTCCTCAACTGGCGGCGCAAAAAAAGCCGCCAGTTCGCTGGCGGCTTTTTTGGGGGGATTCTTTCCAAACTTCAGATTGAGCGCGTCCCTTCCTCCGCCAGCGGCTTCAGAAAACCATAAAAATAAAAATAAAAGGCGGGGGACGCGAATTTCATGGGGATTGACTCTAGCACAATTTTTTCGAGCCGTCATCCGTGTTTTTGAATCAGGCGGTGCCGCCGACGGTCAGGCCTTCCATGCGGACCGTGGGCATGCCCACGCCCACGGGCACGCTCTGGCCATCCTTGCCGCACGTGCCCACGCCGGAATCCAGCTGCAGGTCGTTGCCTATCATGGTGACGCGGTTCATGGCGTCCGGACCGTTGCCGATCAGGGTGGCTCCCTTGACCGGATAGGTCACCTTGCCGTTTTCGATCATGTAGGCTTCGGACGCCGAAAACACGAACTTGCCGTTGGTGATGTCGACCTGACCACCGCCGAAATTGACCGCGTACAGCCCGCGCTTGACGGACGACACGATTTCCTCGGCCGGCTTGTCGCCCGCCAGCATGTAGGTGTTGGTCATGCGCGGCATCGGCAGGTGCGCGAACGACTCGCGGCGGCCGTTGCCGGTGGCGGCGGTCTTCATGAGGCGCGCGTTCAGCGTGTCCTGCATATAGCCGCGCAGGATGCCGTCCTCGATCAGCACGTTGCGCTGGGTGGCATTGCCTTCGTCGTCGATGTTGAGCGAGCCGCGGCGATCGGGGATGGTGCCGTCGTCGACCACCGTCACGCCCTTGGAGGCGACGCGCTCGCCGATGCGGCCCGAGAACACGCTGGACCCCTTGCGGTTGAAGTCGCCTTCCAGCCCGTGGCCGACAGCCTCGTGCAACAGGATGCCGGGCCAACCCGAACCCAGCACGACAGTCATTTCACCGGCCGGCGCGGGGCGCGCTTCCAGGTTCACCATGGCCTCGTGCACCGCGCGCTCGACGTAGCCCTGCAGCATTTCGTCCGTGAAATAGGCCAGGCCCAGGCGGCCGCCGCCGCCCGCGTGACCCATTTCGCGGCGGCCATTGCGCTCGGCGATGACGGTCAGCGACAAGCGCACCAGCGGGCGCACGTCGGCGGCCAGGCGGCCGTCGCTGCCGGCCACCAACACCACGTCATATTCGGCGCCCAGGCCCGCCATGACCTGAATCACGTGCGGATCGCGGGCGCGCGCCATGCGCTCCACGCGTTCCAGCAGCGCGACCTTCTCGGGAGCGCTCAAGGTGGCAACCGGATCGATATCGGCATACAAGCTGCGGCCGATCTCGGCTTCGACCTGCGCCGCCACCTTTACCTTGCCGGCGCCGCGGCGCGCGATGCCGCGCACCGCGTGCGCAGACGACAACAGCGCTTCGGGCGACAGCGAATCCGAATAGGCAAAGGCGGTTTTCTCGCCGCTCACGGCACGTACCCCGACGCCCTGGCTGATCGAGAAACTGCCGGTCTTGACGATGCCCTCTTCCAGGCTCCAGCCCTCGCTGCGCGTGTACTGGAAATACAGGTCGGCGTAGTCGACCTTGTGAGTGAAGATCTCACCCAGCGCGCGCGCCATGTCCGCCTCGGTCAGGCCCCAGGGGTCTAGCAGCAGGGATTTGGCGGTGGCGAGGGAAGCAATGGCGGGATCGATGATTTTCATGGGGCTCTGTACAGGAGGCGGCGGCGCGCTGGCGCGCGCTCGCGGTGATACTCGAGATCATATCGTAACGCTGGCGCGGCCTGGCCGTCGGGCCGCGCGCCCCGCCGGGAAACACGCTGGGGCGAAAAATATCACGGGCATTATTTACGCGTGCGGGCGGGGTCGGAATATTACATACCGGGCTGCACCGACAAGCTCAAACAATGTTCGATGCGCCCCTTTTTTCGGGTGCTCATAGGACTTTTTCGACCAGCAGGCATACAGGCAAAGGTATTCCCGAGGCGCGCACCAAACTCGTCATACAACTTGACATGAAAATGAAATACGCCAATGAGACCGCTGGGCGCATAGCACAGAATCCTGTCGGACCATGCCTGGCGAATATCAGACCGCAAGACTATTCATTTGTTCCCGCCGTTGCGTCATCAGACTTCCGCAAACGCCGCACCCGCGGCAGGTCCGATGCGGGACGTCAGGCCTGGAGCCCCGTATTTGCGCGCTTTGCGAGACAAACCGAACAGATGCAAGGGCATGCGCGGCTATTCGTCCGCCTCGTGAACCAATACCCCTATTGTTTCAAGTTGTCCCAAATTCGAGAATATCCTTCCCAATACTTGGCTCGTTGCAGGCACTCCCAGACCGAAAAACGGTATCGGACTCTTTTGATACAAAGTAATTGCATCAGAAACCAGGAAGTCAAGCCGTAACTTCTGTATTATGCGAAGCACAACAATTACACAATAACTTCGCCGGCGATTACAGCAGTTCCATAATCAGGAATAAACCATGGCCCGAGAATCCTACGCAGCACTGCAAGCAAAGATCGAAAAGGAAATCAACAAGCTACAAAAGAAGGCTGAAGTCCTGCAAACCAAGCGTCGCAAGCCCGTGATCACGCAGATCATCACGTCGATGCGCGAGTACGACATCACGCCTGAAGAGATCGTCGCAGCCTATGGCGCCGGCAAGCCCGCCCGCGCCGCCGCCGCCGGTGGCCGCCGCAAGGCTGGCCCCGCTGCCCGTCCGGCCAACGCCGCCAAACGCGCCGTTGCGCCCAAGTACCGCCATCCTCAAACAGGGGAAACGTGGAGCGGCCGTGGCAAGGCTCCCCGCTGGCTCGCCGCGGAAGAAGCCGCAGGCGCAACCCGCGACAGTTTTCTTATCAAAGAATAAAAACCTATCCGCCAGTAAGAAAAAAATCGGCGCACCATATTGGTGCGCCGATTTTATTTAAAGACAGGCCTCAAAAGGCCGCCCGATTTCATTGCACCGGGAAGCGGATTTCGCGCTCCGCGCCATTATTCCCGGGAAAATTATCAAATATTGCGCGTACCAGGTACGGCATGGTGCGCAGGAAATCGTCGCGCTCGCTCAGTATGAAAGCGCTGGAACGGTATACCTCGGCGCCGCCGCGCTGCGTGTCATAGATATGCAGGGTGAGGGTATTGCGTTGCACGGCCATGGGTACGTCGACCCATTCCGGCCCCCAGTAGCCATACCCCGCTCCCCAGGGCCGCGGGCCGTAGAAACCGCCATAGCCGTAGCCGCCATAGAAATATGGATCGTATGGACGCTGCACCATTATCTGGGTCTGCGTGGTGCCGTAGTTGAACGACACGTCGAAACGCCCCTTTGCGCCGGGCTTGGCCTCGACCAGGCCGGTCGCACCTATGCCGGCCCGCACCATGTCCTGATAGGACTGATATTCAAGATTGTTGTTTTGCGAAGCATCGGCAGCGATGAACTGGTAGGTCTGCCCCTCCACGCCCGCGGGCCATTGCTGAAAGGAAGTGACCCTCGCGGAAACCGTGGGAGCGGCACAACCCGTCAGGGCAAACGCCCCCGCCACGGCCAGCAGACCGGCCCAGCGGCGCATATTGAACATGGACAACCTCGACATTTGACACCTCTGCGGCGCGCGACGGCGCCATGATACTGACTTTGACTCAGACCGCTACAAAAAGTTTACGGTACGCCAAACGGCCCAGGGCGGTGCGTCATGCCCAGCCACTACAATAGAGCCTTCGTTCATACAGGACTGCAATCCCATGCGCACAGACACGCCCGTAACCGTATATCGCAAGGATTACCAGCCCTACCCCTACGACATTCCCGAAGTCGCCCTCGCCTTCGATCTCGCGCCGGACGCGACCGAAGTGCGCTGCACGATGCAAGTGCAGCGCAAGGCCGGGGCCAGCGCCGACGCCGCCCTGATCCTGGACGGCGAAGACCTGGAGCTCGTCTCGGTAGGCGTGAATGGCGCGCCCCTGCCCGCCGACCGCTATCGCCTGTCCGAACACAGCCTGGCCCTTTACGGCCTGCCGCCCAGCGCCACGGTGGAAATCGTCAGCCGCTGCAAACCGTCGGCCAATTCCACGCTGATGGGCCTGTACGTCTCGGGCGGCAACTTCTTCACCCAATGCGAGGCCGAGGGCTTTCGCCGCATCACGTGGTTCGCCGACCGGCCCGACGTGATGTCGCGCTACCGCGTGACCCTGCGCGCCCAGCCGGAGTATCCGGTGCTGCTTTCCAACGGCAACCTGCTGGCCACGCGCCAACTGCCCGACGGCCGCAACGAGGTCGAATGGGAAGATCCCTTCCCCAAGCCCTGCTACCTGTTCGCGCTGGTGGCCGGCAAGCTCACGCACCGCGAAACCACCGTCAAGACGTCCAGCGGCCGCGACGTGCTGCTGCAGGTCTACAGCGATCCAGGTTCGGAATCCAAGACCGAATGGGCGCTGGATTCGCTGGTGCGCGCGCTGCGCTGGGACGAAAGCCGCTTCGGCCTGGAGTTGGACCTGGACCGCTTCATGATCGTGGCAGTCCATGACTTCAACATGGGCGCGATGGAAAACAAGGGCTTGAACATCTTCAACGCCGCCTACGTGCTGGCGGATGCGGATACGGCCACGGACGCCAACTATGAAGGCATCGAATCCGTCATCGGACACGAGTACTTCCACAACTGGACCGGCAACCGCGTCACCTGCCGCGACTGGTTCCAGCTGAGCCTGAAGGAAGGCCTGACCGTCTTCCGCGACCAGGAATTCAGCGCCGACATGATGGCCCACGGCATGGATGCCGCCGAGGCCGCGAGCGCCCGCGCGGTCAAGCGCATCGACGACGTGGTGGCGCTGCGCGCCGCCCAGTTTCCGGAAGACGCCGGCCCCATGGCCCATCCGATCCGGCCTGAAAGCTACCAGGAGATCGGCAACTTCTACACGGCGACCGTGTACGAGAAAGGCGCCGAAGTCATCCGCATGCAGCACACCCTGCTGGGCGAGGCGGGCTTTCGCGCCGGCATGGACGAGTACTTCCGCCGCCATGACGGCCAGGCCGTGACCTGCGACGACTTCGTGGCCGCCATGGAATCCGTCTACGTGCGCCAGCATCCGGACCGCGACCTGTCCGTGTTCCGCCGCTGGTACCGCCAGGCCGGCACGCCGCGCGTGACCGTCAAGCTCGACCACGACGCCGCAACGCGCCGTTGCACCGTGACGCTCACCCAGGAATGCCCGCCGGTCGGCGTGGAAAAGAAGGCCGGCGCCGATTACGTGAAGGCCCCCTTCCACATCCCGTTCGCCATCGGCTTGCTGGACCGCGACGGCCGCGCACTGCCGCTGCGCCATGCCGGCGCGGTCCTGGACACCGCGCTGCTGGAACTGACGCAGCAAAGCCAGCAATGGATATTCGAGGATATCGCCGAGCGTCCTGTGCCGTCGCTATTGCGCGACTTCTCGGCCCCGGTCATCGTCGACTACGACTGGACCAACGAAGAACTGGCCCTGCTGTCGGCGCACGACGGCAATCCCTTCGCGCGTTGGGAAGCCGGCCAGGAATTCGCCACCCGCCAGATCCTGGCGCTGGCCGAGGCTCGCCAAGCCGGCAAGACCCTGCATGCCGACGCCGCCTTCATCGAGACCTGGCGCGCGCTGCTGACCGATCCGGCTCTGGACGCCGCCTACCGCGCCCGCGCCCTGGCCCTGCCGTCCGAAAAGACCCTGGCCGAACGCATGCAGCAGGTGGACCCGCCTGCCCTGGCGGTCGCACGCGACTTCCTGCGTGCCGAACTGGGACGCCAGTTGGCCGCCGAGTTCCGCCTGGCATTCGACGACAACCAGACGCCGGGCGAATACAGCCCGGCGCCGGTTCCGGCCGGCAAGCGCGCCTTGAAGAACCTGGCGCTCAGCCACCTGATGGCGGCGGGCGAACTCGATGCCCAGCGCCTGGCCGAGCAGCAGTACGAGAAGGCCGGCAACATGACCGACAGCATGGCGGCGCTGTCCGCGCTGATCAATTTCGGCCAGGGCGACTTCCCGCATAAGGCGCTTGCCGCTTTCTACGACAAATGGCGCGACAACGCCCTGGTGGTGGACAAGTGGTTCGCCCTGCAGGCCGCGGCCCGCTCGACCACCGTGCAGACCGCGCGCGAGCTGATGCAGCACCCCGCATTCACCCTGCGCAACCCGAACCGCGCGCGCTCGCTGATCTTCCAGTTCTGCCTGAACAACGCCCGCGGCATGCATCACCCCGACGGCACCGGCTACGCCTTCTGGGCCGAGCAGGTGCTGGCGCTGGACGCCCTCAACCCCGAGATCGCCGCCCGCCTGGCGCGCGCGCTGGACAACTGGGCACGCTTCGTGCCCGCCCTGCGCACGCCCATGCAGGCCGCCCTGCAGCGGGTGCGCGCCCAGGAAGGCCTGTCGCGCAATGTGCAGGAAATCGTATCCAAGGCTTTAGAATTCGCAGCATAGGAGGTTCCTTTGAAACGTAAAACACTGACCCAATACCTGGTGGAGCAGCAGCGCTCCGCCCAAGCCCTCGCACCGGAAGTGCGGCTGCTCATCGAGGTGGTCGCGCGCGCCTGCAAGGCCATCAGCCATGCGGTAAGCAAGGGCGCGCTCGGCGGCGTTCTCGGTAGCCTGGAAAGCGAGAACGTCCAGGGCGAAGTGCAGAAGAAGCTGGACGTGCTGTCCAACGAAATCCTGCTCGAAGCCAATGAATGGGGCGGCCACCTGGCGGCCATGGCCTCGGAAGAAATGGAGACCATCCATCTGATCCCGAACCGCTACCCCAAGGGCGAATACCTGCTGCTGTTCGATCCGCTCGATGGCTCCTCGAACATCGACGTCAACGTCTCCATCGGCACCATCTTCTCCGTGCTGCACGCGCCGCATGACGTGTCAGGCGCGCCCGTGTGCGAGCAGGACTTCCTGCAGCCGGGCGACAAGCAGGTCGTGGCCGGCTATGCCGTCTACGGTCCGCAGACCATGCTGGTGCTGACCATCGGCAATGGCGTGGTGGGCTTCACGCTGGACCGCGAAATGGGCTCGTGGGTGCTGACGCACGAGAACATCCGCGTGCCGGAAGACACCAAGGAGTTCGCCATCAACATGTCGAACATGCGCCACTGGGCTGCCCCGGTCAAGCGCTACGTCGACGACTGCCTGGCCGGCACGACCGGCCCGCTGGGCAAGGACTACAACATGCGCTGGATCGCCTCCATGGTGGCCGATGTGCATCGCATCCTGACCCGCGGCGGCATCTTCATGTATCCCTGGGACGCCCGCGAACCCGGCAAAGCCGGCAAACTGCGCCTGATGTACGAAGCCAATCCCATGAGCTTCCTGGTCGAACAGGCCGGCGGCGCCGCGATCAACGGCACGCAGCGCATCATGGAGATCCAGCCCGACAAGCTGCATCAGCGCGTCAGCGTGATCCTGGGCTCGAAGAACGAAGTCGACCGCGTCGGCCGCTACCACGCCGAAGAAGCAGCCAAGCAGTAACGCCGCAGGCGCCCCGCGCCAACGCAAAAGCCCCGGCGCCTTGAGCGGCCGGGGCTTTTTTCATGGGCAAGCCATATCGGAACGGCGATCACTTCACCTGTTCGATGGACTTCACGTCGTCCTTGTTGATCTGGACCTTCTTGCCGTCCTTGTCGTATTCGTACATGCCCGAATCCTTGTCGTACTGGGGCTTATCCGGCGTCACGGTCGAGCTGCCGTCCCGCTGCTGAATGACCGACGGAGACGAGCATCCCGCCAGTACTCCGAATCCGGTCACGGCCAGGGCGAGCGTCATGGTCTTCAGTTTCATGGGCGTGTTCTCCGAAAGTGAATCGTGAATTCACTGTATCTGACACTGTCCCCGCATTCGTGACGGGTTGTGGTCAAAATGCATGCGAAGGTAAAGCTGCGGACCCGCCAAAATGAAAAAAACCCCTCGCAGGCCAAGCCTGCGAGGGGTTGCACACGCATACAAGACGCAAGCGGCCTTTACACCTTGGCGTTCGCCTCGATGAAGCGACGCACGGCGGCCGCGTCGCAATCCATGATTTCGACGCGTTGCGGCAGGGATTCCAGATCCGCCAGATTGCCCGGGGGCGTGGCCGGACGGCCCAGGGCCTCTTCGATGGTTTCCGAGAACTTCGCCGGCAAGGCGGTTTCCAGGACCAGCATGGGCACGCCAGGCTCGACGAACTCGCGCGCGACCTTGACGCCATCGGCGGTGTGCGGATCGATCAGCACGCCGGTTTCATCGTAGACCGAACGGATCGTCGCCAGGCGGTCTTCGTGCGTGCTTGCGCCCGACACGAAGCCATAGCGCTCCTCGAACTGCGGCTTCAGGGCGGACAGGTCGAAAGAGCCGTCGCGCGCCATGCCGGCCCACAGTTCCTTGACGCGGGCCGCGTCGCGGCCGACCAGGTCGAACACGAAGCGCTCGAAGTTCGAAGCGCGCGAAATGTCCATGGACGGGCTGGAGGTGGCGTAGGTCTGCTCGGCGGGACGCGGACGATAGACGCCCGTGCGGAAGAACTCTTCCAGCACGTTGTTCTCGTTCGTGGCCAGCACCAGGCGGCGAATGGGCAGGCCCATGCTGCGCGCGATGTGGCCGGACAGGATGTTGCCGAAATTGCCCGAAGGCACCGCGAACGACACCTGCTCGCCAGCCTTGCTGGTGGCGCGCAGCCAGCCATGGAAGTAGTACACCACCTGGGCGGCGATGCGCGCCCAGTTGATGGAGTTGACCGCGCCCAGACGGTACTTGCTCTTGAACTCCAGATCGCCGGCCAGGGCCTTGACGATGTCCTGGGCCTCGTCGAACACGCCGCGCACGGCGATGTTGTGGATGTTCTCGTCCTGCAGCGAATACATCTGCGCGCGCTGGAAGGCGCTCATGCGGCCATGGGGCGACAGCATGAACACCGCCACGCCCATCTTGCCACGCAAGGCGTACTCCGCCGCCGAACCCGTGTCGCCGGAGGTGGCGCCCACGATGTTCAGGGTGGTGCCGCGCTTGGCCAGCACGTATTCGAAGACCTGGCCCAGGAACTGCATGGCCATGTCCTTGAAGGCCAGCGTCGGCCCTTCGGACAGGCCCAGCAGCGACAGGCCGCCGTCCAGCGGACGCAGCGGGACGATGTCCTCGCTGTTGAAGGTCTGCTGGTTGTAGGCCGCGCGCGTCAGGCGGCGCAGGTCATCAGCCGGAATGTCGGTGGCGAACAGCGACAGCACTTCGAACGCCAGGTCGGCATACGGCAGGCCGCGCCAGGACTCCAGCGTTTCCGCAGAAACCTGGGGCAGTTGCTCCGGCACGGCCAGGCCGCCGTCCGGCGCCAGGCCTTCCAGCAGGATGTCCGAGAATTGCAGCGGCGTCATGCCGCCGCGGGTGGAGATGTATTTCATAGCAAATTTTCCACGCGCAGGCGCGTCACTTTCGAGCGCACGAACGGCAGGGCTTCGATGCGCTCGATCGCCTGATTGACGTTGCCTTCGACTGCCTCATGCGTCAGGAAGATGATGTCGGCGCCGCCGATGTGCGACGGCTGCTGGATCATCGAACCGATGGAGATGGAGCGGTCGGCCAGGATGCGGGCGATGTCGGCCAGCACGCCCGGCTGGTCGTCCACGCGCAGGCGCAGGTAGTACGAGGTGCTGACCTCTTCGATCGGCAGGATCGGCGTGTCGGACATGGCATCCGGCTGGAAGGCCAGGTGCGGCACGCGGTTGCCCGGATCCGCGGTGTGCAGGCGGGTCACGTCGACCAGGTCGGCCACCACGGCCGAGGCGGTGGGCTCTTCGCCCGCGCCCTGGCCGTAGTACAGCGTGGGACCGACGGCGTCGCCCTTGACCAGCACGGCGTTCATCGCGCCTTCGACGTTGGCCAGCAGGCGTTCGGCCGGCACCAGCGCCGGATGCACGCGCAGCTCGATGCCGTCCGGGCGGCGCTTGGTGACGCCCAGCAGCTTGATGCGATAGCCCAGGCGTTCGGCATGCTCGATGTCCTCGGCGGCCAGCTGCGAAATGCCTTCGATGTAGGCGCGGTCGAACTGGACCGGCACGCCGAAAGCCAGCGAAGCCAGCAGGGTCAGCTTGTGGGCCGCGTCCACGCCTTCCACGTCGAACGTGGGATCGGCTTCGGCGTAGCCCAGGCGCTGCGCCTCGGCCAGCACGTCGGCGAACGGCAGGCCGCGCGTACGCATTTCCGACAGGATGAAGTTGGTGGTGCCGTTGATGATGCCGGCCACCCACTGGATGCGGTTGGCGGTCAGGCCTTCGCGGATCGCCTTGATGATGGGGATGCCGCCGGCGACGGCCGCTTCGAAGGTCACCATCACGCCGCGCTCATGGGCCGCGGCGAAGATCTCGTTGCCGTGCTTGGCCAGCAGCGCCTTGTTGGCGGTCACGACGTGCTTGCCGTTGGCGATGGCTTCCAGCACCAGCTCGCGCGCCAGCGTGTCGCCGCCGATCAGTTCGACCACGATGTCGATTTCAGGATCGCGCACCAGCGCGCGCACATCGGTGTCGACCTGGATCGCGTCGCCCACGCGCGCACGCGCCTTGGCCACGTCGCGCACCGCGGCGCGGGTCACTTCGATGCGGCGGCCGGCGCGGCGCGCAATTTCTTCCGCGTTGCGCGACAGCACCGCCCAGGTGCCTCCGCCAACCACGCCCAGGCCAAGCAGGCCGACTTTCATGGGTTTCATCGCGGCGCCTTCTGCGGGCGGCCGTTGGGGGGAATTCATTTCAGTTCTCCATAACTGCTGTACGAGCGACTCCACACTTGGCAGCGCCACGCGGGGCCGCGCGGAGCCGGCTTTGCCGGTCCGCTGCGGCGCCCCCTTGAGGGGGAAGCGCGCAGCGCTTCGGGGGTGGTCCTACCGCAGCAATCCGTCCTTGCGGAACATGTCTTTAATGCCTCGCACCGCTTGCCGGGTGCGCTGCTCGTTTTCGATCAGGGCGAAGCGCACGTATTCGTCGCCATACTCGCCGAAGCCGATCCCGGGGGACACGGCCACCTTCGCATCCGACAGGACACGCTTGGCAAATTCCAAAGAGCCCATCGCCCTGTAGGGTTCGGGGATCTGCGCCCAGATGTACATGGACGCCTTGGGAATTTCCACATTCCAACCTGCTTCATGCAAGCCGCGCACGAGCACGTCGCGGCGGCTTTGGTACTGCGCCACGATTTCGTTCACGCAGTCTTGCGGACCGTCCAGGGCGGCGATGGACGCCACCTGGATCGGCGTGAACGTGCCGTAGTCGTGATAGCTCTTGATGCGCGCCAGCGCGTTGACCAGCTCGCGGTTGCCGACCATGTAGCCGATGCGCCAGCCGGCCATGTTGTAGCTCTTGCTCATCGTGAAGAACTCGACGGCGACATCGCGCGCGCCAGGCACCTGCATGATGGACGGCGCCACGTAGCCGTCGAAGGTGATGTCGGCGTAGGCCAGGTCGTGCACCACCAGGATGTCGTGTTCCTTGGCCAGCGCCACCACGCGTTCGAAGAACGACAGGTCCACGCATTGCGCGGTCGGGTTGCTGGGAAAACCCAGCACCATCATCTTGGGTTTGGGAATGGACTCGCGCACGGCGCGTTCCAGTTCCTCGAAGAAGTCCACGCCCGGCGTCATGCGCACGGAACGGATGTTGGCGCCGGCGATGACCGCACCGTAGATATGGATCGGATAGCTGGGGTTCGGCACCAGCACGGTGTCGCCGCGGTCCAGCGTGGCCAGCATCAGGTGCGCCAGGCCTTCCTTGGAACCAATGGTGACGATGGCTTCGGAATCCGGATCGAACTCGACCGCGTAGCGGCGCTGGTACCAGTCACAGATCGCCTTGCGCAGGCGCGGGATGCCCTTGGACACGGAATAGCCGTGCGTGGTCGGACGCGTCGTCGCTTCCACCATCTTGTCGACGATGTGCTTGGGAGTCGCGCCGTCCGGATTGCCCATCGACATGTCGATGATGTCTTCGCCACGCCTACGCGCCGCCATCTTGAGCTCGCCGGTAATGTTGAAAACGTACGGGGGCAGACGCTCGATGCGAGAGAACTTCCTCATGATGGGAATCCTTAGGGGCGATAAAAAGGGCGAAAAAACCAGGGCGCGAATGCGCGAAGGGGAAAAGGGTCCGAAACGCCGCACCGGCATGCGATTGCAGTGCAGCAAAACCCTGTAATCTAGCGCAAGGACGCCCGTGCGGCAAATGGCGAAAAAAAGGGGCCGATTTCACGCCCTCTCGAGGGAAATCGCGTGACAAGGAAGCCCCGTTTTGCCGCTGGGCCGCCCCAAGGCAAAACGCGCCCCCGCGGGGGCAGCAAGCGAGCGCAGCGAGTGCGGCGTGGGGGTCCGTTTTTCCGCCGGGCCGCCCCAACGCAAAACGCGCCCCCTCGGGGGGCAGCAAGCGAGCGCAGCGAGTGCGGCGTGGGGGCTCCTCTCGTGGATACCCTGCAACATGGCGTCATCCCGATGCGCTATTATCGGGCCATATAGCCGGAGTTTTTATTGAAGCTGCATACCGATCCTGCGACGGCCGCTCTGAATACCGTCACCGCCTATGGTGATGGCTATATCGAGGTCAACCAGGTACGTTTTTCCTCCTCGGTCGCGTTCGGCCCCGAAGGCGAAGTGACCCACTGGCCCGTTGAGTCGCCGGCCGACATCACCCCCACCCTCTTGCGCCAGGCGGCCGGATTGTCCGAGCCCGTCCGCGACCCCATGGCCTTTCTGGACGAACCGGAAGCCAGCCCCAGCCGCCCCGCGAATGCGCCGGAAGTGCTGCTGGTGGGCACGGGCGCGCGCCAGCAGTTCCTGCGTCCCGACGTGCTGCGTCCGCTGCTGGCGATCGGCATCGGGGTCGAGATCATGGACACGCACGCCGCCTCGCGCACCTACAACATCCTGATGGCGGAGGGCCGGCGCGTGGTCGTGGCCCTCATCCCCCCCAACGGAGAATCCCAGAAATGACGCCGACCATAGGCAAACCCGCCCCGCTGTTCACCGCCGAAAGCACCATAGGTCCGATCAGCCTGGAGCAATGCCAGGGCCGCGCCGTGATCCTGTATTTCTATCCCAAGGACAACACGCCTGGCTGCACCACCGAAAGCCAGGATTTCCGCGACCTGCACGCCGAGTTCCTGGCGGCCAGCGCGGTGGTCATCGGCATCTCGCGCGATTCGTTGAAGTCGCACGAGAACTTCAAGGCCAAGTACGAGCTTCCCTTCCCCCTCATCTCCGACGCCGACGAAACCGTCTGCAATCTGTTCGGCGTCATCAAGCAGAAGAACATGTACGGCAAGCAGGTGCGCGGCATCGAACGCAGCACCTTCCTGATCGATGCCTATGGCGTGCTGGTGCAGGAGTGGCGCGGGGTGAAGGTCCCGGGCCACGCCAAGGAAGTCCTGCAAGCAGCGAAGAGCATCGGTTAGCCGTCAGCACAGGTTTTACCCGTCAGGCGCTATAGCCGGCCCACACTGGAGAGTGACAAATATGCCGCTTCCGAAGTTGCCCACCCGTCCCGCAGCCATCCTGACCTTCCCCTCGGGCGAATCCGCCCGGGCGCAGGCCCGCAGCACCAAGACCGCCGCTGCGCGGTCCAGTACCCAGGCAGTCCTCGCAGGGGACGACGACAACGAGTTGCTCGTCCAGCCCGAACTCAAGGGCCTGGCAGCCCCGGCCCGCAAGGCGCAGATCCCGGCGCCCGCCCGCCAGGTGCCGCCGCCGGCGCCCGCGGCCCCCGCCCCGCGCGCCGAGACGCGCCGCGCCAAGACCGCTCCGGCTCCAACCAAACGCGCCAAGGCGCGCGCCCAGAACGAGCCGCGCAAGCTGTTCGTGCTGGACACCAACGTGCTGCTGCACGACCCCAGTTCGCTGTTCCGCTTCGAAGAGCACGACATCTTCTTGCCGATGATGACGCTCGAAGAGCTGGATCACCAGAAAAAGGGCATGTCCGAAGTGGCGCGCAACGCGCGCCAGGTCAGCCGTTCGCTGGACGCGCTGGTGCAGGACGCGACCCAGCTGGACGAAGGACTTGAGCTGACCAAGCTGGGCAACAAGGACGCCACCGGCCGGCTGATGTTCCAGACGACCGCGATCCACAGCACGCTGCCCTCCGACCTGCCCATGGGCAAGGCCGACAACCAGATCCTGGGCGTGGTCCGCGCCCTGCAGGAAAAGTACCCGCAACGCGAAGTCGTGCTGGTGTCCAAGGACATCAACATGCGCCTGAAGGCGCGCGCGCTGGGCATGGCCGCGGAAGACTACTACAACGACCAGGTCATGGAGGACTCGGACCTGATGTATTCGGGCGTGATGCAACTGCCCGAGGACTTCTGGAACAAGCACGGCAAGGATGTCGAATCCTGGCAACAGGGCGGCACCACCTTCTACCGCATCCATGGCCCGCTGTGCTCGCAGTTCGTGGTCAACCAGTTCGTCTACTTCGAAGGCCAGATGCCGCTGTATGCGCAGGTGCGCGAGGTCAGCGGCAAGATGGCGGTGCTGGCCACGCTGCGCGACTACACCCACGGCAAGAACAACGTCTGGGGCATCACCGCGCGCAACCGCGAGCAGAACTTCGCCATGAACCTGCTGATGAATCCGGAATGCGACTTCGTGTCGCTGCTGGGCCAGGCGGGCACCGGCAAGACGCTGCTGGCGCTGGCCGCGGGCATCACCCAGGTACTGGAAACCAAGCGCTACACCGAAATCATCATGACCCGCGTCACGGTGCCGGTCGGCGAAGACATCGGTTTCCTGCCGGGTACGGAAGAAGAGAAGATGCTGCCCTGGATGGGCGCCCTGGAAGACAACCTGGACGTCCTTAACATGGGTGAAGGCGAAGGCAACGGGGACTGGGGCCGCGCCGCCACCATGGACCTGATCCGTTCGCGCATCAAGGTCAAGTCGCTGAACTTCATGCGCGGCCGCACCTTCCTGAACAAGTACCTGATCATCGACGAGGCGCAGAACCTGACGCCCAAGCAGATGAAGACGCTGGTCACGCGCGCGGGTCCCGGCACCAAGGTGATCTGCCTGGGCAACATCGCCCAGATCGATACGCCCTACCTGACCGAAGGCAGTTCCGGCCTGACCTTCGTGGTCGACCGCTTCAAGGGCTGGCCGCATTCCGGGCACGTCACGCTGCAGCGGGGCGAACGTTCGCGCCTGGCCGACTATGCCGGAGATGTGCTGTAGGCCCAGCCCCTACACTCCATGCCAGCATAGGCTTTGCCCATGAACGAACGCCCGATGAACCTTCATCGGGCGTTTTTTTTGCAGAGGCTCAAAAGTTGTTCACGATTGCGTTCGCACAGGAAGCGCGAATGCCCCTACATGAACATGTTGAGCCCCACCAGAAAATTCAAGGCGTTCTTGTCCACGGGCACGAATGACGGGGATCGAATGAAGCTGAGCCCCGTGCTCAGATAGACGCCGGGATAGAGACGCGCCATGTAGGACAGCATGGCCGCACTGCTCGAATTCGCCGTATCCACGCCCCTTTTCCCGTAGGCGTCCTTCGCGGTATCGCTGAAATCCGACCAGGTGACCGTGGCCGACAACATGTCATAGGGTCGCGATGGAAACGTGCCTATCGTATATAGCCTGGCTTCCACGAATTTGGTGTACAGATTCTGATCCGGGGGAGCCAGGTGCAAGGAAAGGCCGGCGTACCATCCCTGCGCGGAAGATGAGTTGGGCGTCAGCCGCGAAATCTGCTGGTCTCCCGCGACATAAAGCGCGTAGTTGTTCGAACTACGCTCGCGGGAATCGAACCTGGCATAGTCGGACGTATTGAGTATTCCCCCAATCCGGAACCATCTCGAGGGATTATCGGGACTCGCTTGTTGCTTTACTCCGATTTCGTTGATGGCCAGCCATCCGCTACCTGGGGTTTTCCACTTCAGCCCATGCTGGTGTTCTGACTCTTCCGCCTCCGCGCCGTAGGGGCTGGTGCTGCGCTGAATTCCGGTCTTGTTGTAGAAGCCGCCAGATCCGTTGTAGGTCAGATTCACGCCCGGGGTGGCAAAAGGCAGGCGTGACAGGCCGACCTGAAAGGGAATGATGGAATTCATCCCTTGCGCCCCGACCGCCAAGGAACCGCCAACGTACAAGCCCACGAACTCCAGGGCATTGCTGAGATAGCCTGCCTTCAACTCCCATTGACGGTTGTTGAAGGTGGTGAAGTACGCCAGCCGGCTCAGCGCGATGTCCGCCGAAGGCCCCTTCGGCGCCCAGCTCGCGTGACCCGTCACGGCGCTGAAAATCAATTGGCTTTGATCGTTTCCGTGCTGCCCCAGGTCATAAGTCAGGACTAGCTGCTGGGTCTCCGCGAACGTGGGAACCTGGCCGTTGTACGACTGCTTGCGATGCGTCCTCGGGTTTTCGCCTCTGAGGTCGTAAGCCGCGGAGTTCAAGCTGACGATCTGAAAGCCGATCCCGTGCCGCGCCAGATCGGAACGGAATCCGCCGGCGTCACGCAGCACCGTGTCCCGAATCGATGGAATCCGAACCAGCGCGCCCTGCTCCATCAGGCGCTCAAGAGACGCAAAATCAGACGCAGGCTGCGGCGCGGCGTCCACGGCAGAAGACTCGGATGATGGCCGTAGCTGAGCGACCGTTCCGCGCTCGAGCCCCGTTCGAGATTCAGAGGCATTGCAGTCCCATGCAATCGCCCCCATGGCGGCAAAGATCGACACAAGCGAGTGCGCCGGCACTTTGACCTGGCGCGAACTGATGATCTGGTTTGGCATGCGGCCTCCTTCAATCCAGGATTTCTCGCTCGTACTCCGCAAAATCCGGATTGTTTAGACATAACAATCGGGCATGTACGCATTGGTCATGGTCGATGCAAGAATTCGGGGAGAGGAGGCATCCCGATAAAGCGTCCGCAGCCGTCTCAATAGCCCGGGGCCAATTGAGATATTTCATGCCGACCGGTTTCGAAAGTTGATCACTGGGCGAACCACCTCCATTCCGTGCAGTCTCTGCTGGTCACGACGTTGTTGGCAGCGTTCGATGCACCCTGCTGATCGGTGTCTCGCCTCTTCAACGTCATATTCCCGGCCGGGAATATGACGTTGAAGTTAGTGTTACGATGAACCCCAGTCAAGCAGGGTTTTCCTCAGGACGCGTCATGTTTTCCGCGCACAAGCGGGGCTTGAGGCGGCCTGCTTGTTGACCAAACATCACGCCGAAAAGACGATGAAAAAAGATGTTTTAGGGGAAGTTGAGCGCGGAAGAGGAGAACGTGCCGGCCTTGATCTGGCCCGGATCTTGCAGGCGGCAAGGCGCATCGGTCACGACAAATTGTCGATGCAGGCGCTTGCGGACGCGCTCAATGTGGACCGGAAGGCGCTCAACTACCATGTGAAAGATCGCCAGACTCTGCTGGCGCTCGTCGCGAAGGACACACTGACTGCGAGCTTCAGCAGCGCCGACATCGCGCGCGCGCCCACATGGCAAGACGCATGCAGGACCTACGCGACCCACCTGGTCGACGCAGCCGTCGCCATGGGAAGCTTGGCGGAACACCTGCGCTTTGACGATTCCGAGTTGATGAGCTGGAACCTGCTGCCGACCGAGGAATTGCTCGAACAGCTGAATCGGGCGGGCTTCAGCGAAGCCGCCTCGGTGCGCTTGGCCGTGCTGCTTGCCGCCCTCTGCGTTGGCCATGTGAAGGATATTTGGCAAGCCAGGTCGGCGGTTGAG
Organism: Achromobacter sp. GD03932; assembly: GCF_029839485.1. NCBI lineage: Bacteria > Pseudomonadati > Pseudomonadota > Betaproteobacteria > Burkholderiales > Alcaligenaceae > Achromobacter > Achromobacter sp. GD03932. The sequence goes on along the minus strand of NZ_JAOCAT010000003.1, from coordinate 122,793 downwards.
CGCACCAGACCTCGCCAGTTGCAGAAATGGCTGGACTCGGTCGATGGAAAGTCTTATTCACGGCTACGCCAGGCCGTCGCGCTGGGAATCGACACCTACGGGCCTGAGCAACTCGATTTCTCACTCAGGGTTTTTATAGCGGGCGCCGAAGCACACCTTGCTTCTTAGCGCCTGAACGTACAAAGGCCTGAGCGGGGCGCGATCCCCGGCTCAGGCCTTCTCGAACCCGCCCCCGGCAATTACTTGTCGGCGGCGTTGGTAATGGCGTTGCCTGCCTTCGACATGTCCTTGCCCATGCCCGCGACGGTGTTGCAACCGGCGAGCACGAAGCCGAACACGACAAAGGCGGTCAGCACGATCTTGCTGCGCATGCTGGCGCTCCTGAAGTGGTGAAAACGGATCCGGGGCGTACTTTAAACGATCTGGACGCGCAGTTCACCCAGGCCTTCGACGCCGCCGGTGATCACGTCGCCTTGCAGCACGGCGCCGACGCCTTCAGGCGTGCCGGTGAAGATGATGTCGCCGGGTTGCAGCTCGAACAGGCCGGACAGGTAGGAAATGCTTTCCGGAATGTTCCAGAGCATCTGCGAGATGTCGCTGGACTGCTTGCGCTGGCCGTTCACGTCCAGCCAGATGGCGCCCTTTTCCAGGGTGCCGACGACGCTGCGCGGATGGATCGGGCCCAGCGGCGCGGACAGATCGAAGGCCTTGCCGATTTCCCAGGGACGGCCCTGCTTCTTCATTTCGCCCTGCAGGTCGCGGCGGGTCATGTCCAGGCCCAGCGCATAGCCCCACACGCAATCATTGGCCTGTTCGACCGGGATGTCGCGGCCGCCCTTGCCCAGCACCACGACCAGTTCCATTTCGTAGTGCAGGTTGGAGGTCTTGGGCGGATACGGCATCTTGCCGGTTTCGCCGTCGGCCACGCTCAGCACGGCGTCGGCCGGCTTGCAGAAGAAGAACGGATCCTCGCGGCCGGTGAAGCCCATTTCCTTGGCGTGTTCGGCGTAATTGCGGCCGACGCAATAGACGCGGCGCACCGGAAACAGCGCGGCGCTGCCGGCAACGGGAACCGCGACGGGCGGCTGAGGGGGCAATACGTAGTCCATGTTCACTCGACCTATGAAGAATACGTGGCCGGAATCCGGCAATAGAAAACAGCCAGCCCCGCGAGGCGCCCGCTACCGCGGGCGGCCTTCCCTGCGGGCGGCCAGACGATGAAAAGTCATCCGCGAGTTTATCCCTTTCCGGGGGGCTGGGCGCGGTTCGGGCTATTCAGCTGAACGTAGGAATTTCCCCGTCATACACCACCAGGCGCTCGATGAAGCCGGCCATGTAGGCCTTCATCTCCTGGTGCGCGGGCGAGACCTGGTAGCGGTCATGCGCGGGGCTGTCCGCGAAAGCCGCCACCACGGCATGGGTCAGGCCATCAGAACGGCTGGCCTCGTTGGGCCGGAAAGAGTAGCCCGCCACGCCATCGCACTCGGCCAGGATGCGCTGGCAATAGCCCTGGACGCGGTCATGGAAACGGCCGTCGGCGGCCTCCGACAGCTGCAGCATTACGACATGCAAGTACATCAGGATTCCTTTTTCTTGCGGGTAAGCGCCAGCCAGGCCCGCGAGACCAGTCCCATGATGCCGTCGCGGAACAGGAGGACGCAGAGGACGAAGATCGCGCCCTGGACGATGAGCACCCAGGAGCCCAGCGGCGCCAGGTAGTTTTGCAGCGACACGAAGGTGAAGGCGCCGGCCAGCGGCCCGAACACCGTGCCGATGCCGCCCAGGAGCGCCATCAGCACTACTTCGCCGTTGGCATGCCAGTGCACGTCCGTCAGCGAAGCGACACCGAACACCAGCACCTTCAGGCCGCCGGCCAGCCCCGCCACCGAGGCCGACAGCGTGAACGCCATCAGCTTGTAGCGCGAAGTGGAGTAGCCCAGCGAGCGGGCGCGCTGCTCGTTGTCGCGCACCGAGCGGATTACCTCGCCGAAGGGTGAGTTCAACACGCGCAGCACGAAGGCGTAGCCCAGCGCGAACACAGCCAGCGTGAAGTAATACATGGGCATCACGCCTTCAAGATCGAAGATGCCGAACAGCTTGCCGCGCGGCACGCTTTGCAGGCCGTCCTCGCCGCCGGTGAAGCCCGCCTGGACCGCGATGAAGTAGACCAGTTGCGACAACGCCAGCGTGATCATCGCGAAGTAGATGCCCTGGCGCCGGATCGCGACTGCGCCAAACGCCAGGCCCAGCAGGCCGCCCGTCAGCACCCCGGCCAGCAGGCCGAGCTCGGGCGTGGCGCTCAGCAGCTTCATCACGATGCCGGTCGCGTAGGCAGCCGCGCCGAAGAACGCGGCATGGCCGAACGACAGCAGGCCCACGTAGCCCACCAGCAGGTTGAAGGCCGCGGCAAACAGCGCGAAGCACAGCACCTTCATCAGAAAGGTCGGATAGATGAACCAGGGCGCGGCCAGGGCGGCCACGGCCAGCGCCGCCATTGCCACGCGCATGCCGCGGCGGCTCAGCTGCACCGGCTCGCGCGTCGCCTCGGCTGCCAGCACGTTCTGCACCTGCAGGGGCTTGCCGAACAGGCCCGCGGGCTTGCACAGCAGCACCAGCACCATGATGATGAAGATCGCCAGGTTGGCGGCCTCGGGATAGAACACCTTGGTCAGGCCTTCGATGATGCCCAGGCCGAAGCCGCTGATGATGGCGCCCATGATGGAACCCATGCCGCCGATCACCACCACCGCGAACACCACCACCACCAGGTTGGAGCCCATCATCGGACTGACCTGGTAGATCGGCGCGGCAATCACGCCCGCCACCGACGCCAACGCCACACCCAGCGCGTAGGTCAGAGTAATGAGCAGCGGCACGTTGATGCCGAATGAACGCACCACCGTCGGATTCTCGGTGGCCGCGCGCAGCATGGCGCCCACGCGGGTCTTCTCGATCAGCACCCAGACGGCCAGGCACAGCACCAGCGATACCGCCACCGCCCAGCCGCGGTACCAGGGCAGGAACATGAAGCCCAGGTTGACGCCGCCGGACAGCGCCTTGGGTATCGTGTAAGGCAGCCCCGATACGCCATAGGCCTGACGCAGGCCGCCTTCGATCAGCAGCGCGATGCCGAAGGTCAGCAGCAGGCCGTACAGATGGTCCATGCGGTAGGTGCGCGAGATCAGCAGGCGCTCGACCACGATGGCGAACACGGCCATGATGAGCGGCACCAGCACCAGGGCGGCCCAGTAGTTCACGCCCAGGTAGTTCAGCAGCATCCAGGCCAGGAACGCGCCCGCCGTGTATTGCGCGCCGTGGGCGAAGTTGATGATGTTCAACAGGCCGAAGATCACCGCCAGCCCGATCGACAGCAGCGCGTAGAACGAACCGTTGATCAGGCCGAGCAGGAGCTGGCCGAATAGTGCCGTGGACGGCACGCCGAATATTTCGAACACGTGGATTCTCCCCTCAGACGCCCAGGCGGCGCTTGATCCGCTCGGGATCGTTGCGCGCTTCTTCTGCCGACAGCTGGTCGACGACGCAGCCGTGCTCCATGACGTAGTGGCGGTCGGCCACCTTGGTCGCGAAACGGAAGTTCTGCTCGACCAGCACGATGGTGAAGCCCCGCTCCTTCAAGGTGCGGATGGCATGCCCGATCTGCTGCACGATGACGGGCGCCAGGCCTTCGGTGGGCTCGTCCAGCAGGATGAGCTGGGCGCCGGTGCGCAGGATGCGCGCGATCGCCAGCATCTGCTGTTCGCCGCCGGACAGGTTGCCGCCGGAACTGGCGCTGCGTTCACGCAAGTTGGGAAACAGCGTGTAGATCTCGTCCAGCGACATGCCGCCATCGGCCAGGCGCGGCGGCAGCATCAGGTTTTCGGTCACGTCCAGGCTGCGGAACACGGCCCGTTCTTCGGGGCAATACACCACGCCCAACCGCGGAATGCGGTGTGCCGCCATGCCCACGGTCTCCTGGCCGTTCAGGCGGATGGAGCCGCGGCGCTTGTCCATGATGCCCATGATGGCGCGCAGCGTGGTGGTCTTGCCCGCGCCGTTGCGGCCCAGGATGGTGACAAGCTCGCCGCGCCTGACTTCCATGTCCACGCCGTGCAGCACGTGGGATTCGCCGTACCAGGCGTTGAGGTCCTTGATAACCAGCATCTCAGTGCGCCTCCTCGTCGGAGCCCATGTAGGCCGTGATGACGCGCTCGTCGCTGGACACGGTGGCGTAGTCGCCCTCGGCCAGCACCGCGCCGCGCGCCAGCACCGTGATGGTGTCGGACAGATCCGCCACCACCGACAGGTTGTGTTCGACCATCAGGATGCTGCGGTTGGCGGACGCGCGCCGGATCAGCGCGGCGATGCGGGTCACGTCCTCCTGGCCCAGGCCCGCCATGGGCTCGTCCAGCAGCATGATTTCCGGTTCCAGGGCCAGGGTCATCGCGATTTCCAGCGCGCGCTTGCGGCCGTAAGGCAGCAGCGCCGCCGTGGTATGCGCCAGGCCGGAGAGGCCGACCGCGTCCAGCAGTTCCATGGCGCGGCCGTTCAGGCGGTCGATGCTGCTGCGGCTGCGCCAGAAGCGCCAGCCGTCGCCGTGCTGGCGCATCAGCGCCACGCGCATGTTCTGCAGCGCCGTCAGGCCCAGGAACACGGCGGATATCTGGAACGAGCGGACGATGCCCAGGCGCGCGATCTGCTCGGGCGCCAGCGCCGTGATGTCGCGGCCGCGGTAATGGATGACGCCCGCGTCGGGCGTGAGGAACTTGGTCAGCAGGTTGAAGCAGGTGGTTTTGCCTGCGCCATTGGGGCCGATCAAGGCATGGATGGAGCCTTCGCGCAGGGACAAGGACACGCCGTCGACGGCATTGAAGCCGCCGAACCGCTTGACCAATCCCTGCGCGGACAGGACCGCTGGGGTGTTCATGGGCGCGCTCCTACATGCGGGCCAGCAGGCCGCCGTCGATCGCCAGGACGTGTCCGTTGACGAACGAAGCGCCCGGCGAGGCCAGGTAGACCACGGCAGGCGCGATATCTTCCGGCGCGGCCCAGCGGCCAGTCGGCACCGCCGTGGCCAGGAAGGACTGGAACTGCGGATTGTCCTGCAGCCCCTGCGTGAAATCGGTGCGCACGAAGCCGGGCGCCAGCGCATTGCAGGTGATGCCGCTGGCGCCGTATTCGACCGCCAGCGCGCGGGTGAAGGCAGCGATGGCGCCCTTGGCGGTGGCGTAGGCGGCGATATTGGGCATGGTGGCCTGCCCCGCCACGGACGACATCAGCACGATGCGGCCGAAGCCGCGCTTGCCCATGCCGGGCAGCACGGCCCGCGCGCAATGGAAGGCGCCGTTGACGTGCACGTTCTGCAAGGCCTGCCATTCGGCGGAGCTCATCTCCACCACGGGCTTGCGGTTCTGGTTGCCGGCATTGCTGACCAGCACATCAATTTCCAGCCCGGCGCTCTCCAGTTGCGCGACGGCATCGGCCACGGCTTGTTCGTCGGCGACATCGAAAGGCGCCCCATGGGCCTTGATGCCTTCGGCCGCCAGGCGCTCGCAGGCGGCGGCGCAGGCTTCGCCGGACAGATCGTTGATTACCACCTGGGCGCCTGCCTGCCCCAATGCCCGCGCGATGGCGTAGCCCAGTCCCCTTGCCGCGCCCGTCACCAGCGCGACGCGCCCCGCCAGACCGAACGTGCGGTCCAGATAGTCGTGTTTCAAGCTTGTCTCCTTGGTTTTATATATGCCGGATTTCTTGGCCCGGCTGTGTCGCTGCATGCTTCCGTCCGGCGAAAACATGATTGACATAAATCTCAATATACGCGACTATTTTTAACCACTCAATAACAAGATTTTTTCTTTATCTCTCATAAAGAGTTCTGGTAGGAGACATCATGGCCCTGGAAACTCCCGGCTGCCCCGCAGCCAACGCCTTGCCGCCCCTGGCTTCACGCTTCCTCAAGGTTGCCGATCTGCCATGGAAACCGACGCAAGTGGAAGGCATAGACATGAAGGTGCTGATGCAGGACAAGGAGACCGGCTTGCTGACCGCCCTGTTCCGCTGGCAGCCCGGCACCGAGCTGCCGCTGCATGAGCACGTGGAAGTCGAACAGACCTTCGTGCTGGAAGGCTCGATCGTCGACGCCGAAGGCGAGGTCTGCGCCGGCGACTACGTGTGGCGCCCTCGCGGCAACCGGCACGTGGCGCGCGCGCCCAACGGCGCCCTGGTGCTGAGCTTCTTCCTGAAACCCAATATGTTCATCGACGCCTACGCCGGCCAGACGCTGGAGTAAGCGGCCCCGGCGCGACCGTCCGGCACAGGATGGCGCGCACAGAAACTAGCCCCCGAGGAGACATACCCATGAAGACCCGTTTGAAGAACAGCCTGGCCGCCTGCGTGCTGGGCGCCCTGTCCGTATCCGCCCAGGCCCAGGTGTCCGATGACGTCGTGAAGATCGGCGTGCTGGGCGACCAGTCCGGCATGATGGCCGACCTGTCCGGCAAGTTCGGCGTGGAAGCCGTGAAGATGGCCGTCGAGGATTTCGGCGGCACCGTGCTGGGCAAGCCCATCGAAGTGATCTCGGCCGACCACCAGAACAAGGTCGACATCGGCGTGGCGACCGCGCGCCGCTGGTACGAGAACGACAAGGTGGACCTGATCCTGGACGTGCCCAACTCCGCCATCGCGCTGGCGGTGCAGGACCTGACCCGCCAGATGAAGCGCGTGGTCATCTTCACCAGCGCGGGCTCCGCCGACCTGACCGGCAAGGCCTGCTCGCCCAACGGCATGCACTGGACCTATGACACCTACGCCTACGCCACCGGCGTGGCCAACGGCGTCATGGAAGACGGCGGCAAGAGCTGGTACTTCATCACGTCCGACTACGCCTTCGGACATTCGCTGGAACGCGATGCCATGGCAGTGGTCAAGGCCAAGGGCGGCCAAGTCGTGGGCAGCGTGCGCCACCCCATCGCCAGCGCGGACTTCTCCTCGTTCCTGTTGCAGGCGCAGGCGTCGAAGGCCCAGGTGATCGGCCTGGCCAACGGCAGCGGCGACACCATCAACAGCATCAAGCAGGCGTTCGAATTCGGCATCATGGGCAGCAAGCAGCGCGTGGCCGCCCTCTTCATGAGCATCGTGGACGTGCGCAGCGTGGGACTGGAATACGCGCAGGGCCTGAACCTGGTGGAACCCTTCTACTGGGACCTGGACGACAAGTCGCGGCAATGGTCCGAGCGCTACTTCAAGCGCACCGGCCGCATGCCGTCCATGGTCCAGGCCAGCAACTACAGCGCCACCATGCACTATCTGAATGCCGTCAAGGCCGCAGGCACGGACGCTTCCGAACCGGTGCTGAAGAAGATGCATGAGACGCCCATCAACGACTTCATGACCGAGAACGGCCGCATCCGCGAGGACGGCCGCATCATGCGCGACCTCTACCTGTTCCAGGTCAAGAAGCCCTCGGAATCCAAGCGCGACTGGGACTACTACAACCTGGTGCGCAAGATTCCGGCCGAACAGGCCTTCCGTCCGCTCAAGGACGGCGCCTGCCCGCTGGTGAAATCGTGATGGACGGCGCGCTTGGACTGCTGGCCGGCAAGCGCGCCATTGTCACGGGGGGCGCCAACCCCCGTGGCATAGGCGCCGCCATCGTCGAGCTCTTCATCGCCCAGGGCGCCACGGTCGCGGTGCTGGACCAGGCTTATCCGGAGGGGGCCAACGCGGCACTGGCCGCGGGCCGCATCGACCTGCACTGCGACGTGTCCCGCTCGGCCTCCTGCGAGGCGGCGGTCGCGCGCGCCCGGGAAGCGCTCGGCGGCATCGACGTGCTGGTCAACAACGCCGGCATCGTCGCGGCCACGCGCATCTGGGATTTGCCCGAGGACGAGTTCCGCCGCATGGTGGAAGTGAACCTGACCGGCACCTACAACGTCACGCATGCGGCGCTGCCCGAATTGCTGCAAAGCCCGCGGCGCCCGGCCATCGTCAACCTGGGTTCCACCGCCGCCCTGCGCGGCGGCGGTCTCCTGGGCGGTTCGCACTATGCGGCGTCCAAAGGCGGCGTCATCAGTTTCACCAAGGCGCTGGCCCGCGAGCTGGGGCCGCGCGGGGTGCGTGCCAATTGCGTGGCGCCCGGCATCATCGAAACGGACATGACGCTGGGAAAATTCGGCGAAAATTGGGAACAAGAACTCAAACAGGGCATTCCGCTGCAGCGCTTCGGCTCGCCCGCCGAAGTCGCCCAGGCCATACTTTTCCTGGCCTCGGACCTGTCCTCCTACTCAACCGGCATCGTGGTCGACGTCAATGGCGGCTTCCACATTCACTAGGCGCGCCCTCCCGCAATGAGCACTCCAGACCGCATGTTGTCCATCCTCGACCTCTTTCGCGACGACACCACCGCCGCGTTCCAGGAAGACGTCATGGCGCATCTGGACTGCTCGCGCGCCACGGCTTACCGCTACCTCAAGTCGCTGACCGAAAGCGGGCTGCTGGCGCCGACCTCGGGCGGCGCCTATGTGCTGGGTTCGCGCATCATCGAGCTGGACCGCCACCTGCGCCAGCACGATCCGCTGATGCGCGCGGCGCGTGACGTCATGCGCGCCACCGGCGACGAGCTGCACGCCAACCTGATGCTGTGCAACTACTACGGCGACAAGGTCATGTGCGTGGACCGCTACTGGACCGACGATTCCATCGAATCGAGCTATGCGCGCGGCCGTCCCTACACCATGTTCCATGGCGCCACCGCCAAGCCCATCCTGGCCAACCTGCCGCCGTATCAGCTGCGCAACCTGATGCTGTGGCACGCCGCGGAAATCCGCGAGGCCGGGCTGGGAGAGGACTGGGACGAGTTCCGCGCCAACCTCAAGCGCCTGCGCGCGGCCGGGGTGTACGTGTCGCATGGCGAGGTCGACCCGGGGTTGATAGGCATAGGCTCGGCCATCTTCAGCGCCGAACAGAAGGTCGTGGGCAGCCTGGTATTCATCGCCGCGGAAGCGCGCACCTCGGCCGAGCGGCTGGAGGTACTGCAGGCGCGCATCCAGATCGCGGCCGCGCAGGTATCGCGCAATCTGCAGGCCCCGCAAAGCAACGGCGCGGCGGCGATCGGCATCATGCCGTCGCGGCCGCGCCGCATCAAGACCCCAGCCAGGTCAAAATAGCCCCCACGCCGCGCCTTCGGCTTGCCGCCCCCCGAGGGGGCGTTTTTGCCTTGGGACGGCCCGGCGGCAAAAAAAAAGCCGGCCAGGTCCAGACCTGAGATCAGGCCTTGTTGTAGCGCTCGGCGCTGCGAACGATTTCCTCGTGCGCGGCGTCCAGGCCCTTCCAGCCCTTGACCTTGACCCACTTGCCCTTTTCCAGGTCCTTGTAGTGCTCGAAGAAATGCTGGATGCGGGAGATGTCTTCCGCCGGCAGATCTTCGTAGGACTTGATGTTGCGGTACGGGGGGTACAGCTTTTCGATCGGCACGGCCAACAGCTTGGCGTCGCCGCCCGACTCGTCGTCCATTTCCAGCACGCCGATGGCGCGGCAGCGCACCACCGCGCCGATCTGGATCGGGAACGGGGTCAGCACCAGCACGTCGGCGGGGTCGCCGTCTTCGGACAGGGTTTGCGGGATGTAGCCGTAGTTGCACGGGTAGTGCATGGCGGTCAGCATGAAGCGGTCAACGAAAATCGCGCCCGTGTCCTTGTCGACCTCGTACTTCACCGGGTCGGCGTTCATGGGGATTTCGATGATGACGTTGAAGTCTTCCGGCAGCTTCTTGCCAGGGGAGACGCGATCAAGACTCATGATTCAACCTTGTTGTGTGTCTGAAGGATTGTTCAAATCGAGCCGTCGTCCTTGAACGGCGGCTTGGTAGCCGGCACGGGCGCGGCGGCCGGCGCGGGCTTGGACCCTGCGGGCGTAGCCGGCGCGTACGTGGGCACGGGATCATCGAAAGCCGCCGCCGGGATGGGGGCGCTGTCGAAGTACTCGTCGATGTCGGAGGTACTGCCGCCGGCCAGCGGAGCGTCCTCGGGAGCCAGCGCGCGCTCGCGCTGTTCTTTGTTCACGCGGGCGTCCGGATCCAGCACGTAGTCGGAGGCCGAGGCCGCCACGGCCGGCGGCAACGCGGGGTAATCGCCGCCGAGTTCGGTGTCGTCGCTGTCGACGTCGGACAGACCCACCGCATAGCCGCCTTCGGCGTCCACGCGATAAGGATCGGAACCGGTGTCCGCTGCCGGCAAGGCGGCATCCGCCGCCAGCACCGGCAGCGCCATGCTGGCCGCCGTTGCCAGACGCCAGTGGCGCACCGCGTCGGCGGGACGGTCCAGGCGGTCATACAGGCTGCCCAGCAGCGCATGCGTCTGCGCATCGCTGCGGCGGCTGAGGCTGCGCAGCAGATAGCGTTCGGCTTGGCCCCAGAGCTGGCCGTTCAGGCACAGCATGCCCAGCGCGGTGAGCAGGTCCGGATCGGTGGGACGCTGTTGCAGCCAGGTCTCGGCGCGGGCCAGCCGGCGCGAGACTTGTTCGGCTTCGCAGCGGGCGTAGGCGGCCACCAGGGCCGGATTGAACTTCACGGCGACCGCGGCTTCCAGCACGCGCGCGGCCTCGCTGGCTTCGCCGGCAGCCTCGAACGCCGCCGCGCCCGCCAGCGCGATTTCCGGCAGGAGGCGCTCCTCGGCCTTCAGATCCTTCCAGATGGCGCGCCAGGCATCGCTGCCGCCCGCGGCGGCGGCGCGCAGACGCGCCGCGCCCGAGGCGTCGATCAACTGATCAGCTTCGGAACGGGCCAGCGCATTGCGACGTACCAGGCCGCGCGCCAGCGTGAAGACCTGTTCGTCGTGATGCAAGGCGGTGTGCGCACGCAGCAGCAGGCGCATGGTGTGCAGATGGCGCGCGCCGCCGTCGGCCAGCGGCTCCAGCACGGCCAGCGCGCGCTCGGCGCGGCCCTGGTCCAGCAGCATGTCGGCCGACACGGTGGCAGTGGCTTCGATCAGGCCGGCGTCCGTGCCGGCTTGTTCCTGCGCGATCGCCAGCAGGCGGTCGCGGCGGTCGAACTCGCCCAGGCCATGCGTGGCGCGGGCGGCGGACAAGGCCGCCAGCACACGGCGCGTCTGGACCTTGGTCTGGTCCAGCAGCTTGGTCAGATCTTTTTCGGCGGTGGTGTAGCGCCCTTCCAGCAGGCCGATCCAGCCGCGTTCCAGCAGTTCGTGGTCGCGCGCCTGGGCGCGCTTGCCGCGCCAGGCCCGCACGCGGTCGGGAATGGCCAGCAGCCATGCCAGCAGGCGCAGGCCCACGTACAGCACGATGAAGGCCGCGACGATCAGCAGGACCGCCAGCGTCAGCGACATGCTGATGCGCCACGGCCAGACCAGCAACAGCACGTTGCCGGAGTGCGAACGCAGCACCACCGCCAAGGCGACGGCGATGACGGCGAGCAGCAGAGTCCAGAACCAGGTACGCATAAGCCTCAGTCCTGTCCGCTGGTCTTGAAGCCTGCGGCGCGCAGCGCGGCCACGGCGTTGAGGCTGTCGGCCACTTCCGGCATGCGCACGGCAATGTCGGTCTGCGCCAGTTCGCGCGCCAGGGTCTGGGCCGCGACGGTGTCGGGGGAACGGCCGTCGAAATACTTGGCGAGCGTGACGCCGACGTTGTCGAGTTCGCTCTTCCAGACGGCGGGCTGGCGCATCAGCATGGCCAGTTGCGCGGTCAGCAGGCGCTGGCGCAGCGTGCCGCGCACCTGGTCGGCCTGTTCGGGCGACAGCAGCAAGGCAGCGGGCTCGTCCACGCGCTGGATCGTGATCAGGCCGCCCAGTTCATGCGCCAGCGCGGAGCCGGCGCGGCCGGGCCAGGAGGCCATTTCGGCGCGCCAGCGCTGCCACCAGGGCGCGTCGGCCGGCAGGCCGGCCAGCGGATCGACCGCGGGGGCCGGCGCGGCAGCCGGAGCGCTTTCGCCGGCGGGCGCCACGCCCGGGGCCGCGGCGTCCGGCACCAGCAGGGGCGCCTTGCCAATCAGCGCCACCAGGCGGTCGATGCGGGCCGACAGGGCGGGGATATCCACGGTGGACACGGCGCGCAGGCGGTCCAGGTCGCCGTTAATGGATTGCTGCAGGCTGGAGAAACGCGGGCGGTCGGCGCGCGCCAGGCGCGATTGCGCCGTTTCCAGCGCCACGATCGCATTGGAGACGTTGCCCGCCAGGCGCAGTTGCTGGTTGGCAATGGTCAGCAGGCGTTCGACGTCGTTGGCGAGCAGTTCGTCGCTGGCGCTGTCGTTGAAGTTCTGCCAGGCCAGTTGCAGGGCGCTGTACTGGCTTTGCGTTTCGCGCACGGTGTCTTCGAGTTCACCGACACGGCCGGCCTGGGCTTGCGCCAGGGCCAGGGCCTCGCGGGTGTCCTTGCGGGCCTGCGCCAAGTCGGCGGTCAGCGTTTCAAGGCGCGTGGCGACTTCGCGGCCGGCGGACACGAACTGGGTGCGCTGCATCCAGAGGGCGTAACCCAGGCCGGCTGCCAGCAGGATGAGGATGATGAGGGCGGGGACCAACGGGCCACTGCCGCGCTTGGCCGGACGGGCCTTGACGGAATCGGCCGGGGCCGATGCGGGCGCGCTTGCACCCGGGGCGGCCGTCGGAACGACCGGATCGGTAGCGGGAGTCTTGTCTGTCATGACGCGATTGTATTCGGTGTCAGTCCGATGCAACGAATCAAGCAGCAACAAAAGCCTGGAATATCGACTCGTCGTTGGGCAAGCAGATTTTTACCATCGGCCGCGCCCCGCCTTCATGACAGGCCTGTGGCAGACGGCGTTCCAAGGAGGGATGCGTCAGTACGAAGCGGCACCGCGCCCACCAGTCCGCCAGCCCGGCCGCGTCCAGGCCGGCCCGCAGCGCCTCAGCGCCCTCGCCGCTGGTGATCAGCCAGGTGGCTGGAATGCCCGCGTCAGCCCAGCGCCGCAGGCTGGCGACCTGGTCCGCTCCCCAGCTCGCGGGGCGCCGCAGATAGGCGGCATGGCGCGTCACGGCAGCGCCTTGCGCCTCGAGCTTGTCGCCCAGCCAGTCCCTGCCCTGCGTGCCGCGCACCAGCAGCACGCGGGCGGGCATTTGCGGCAGCCCCTGCAAAACCTCCCAGAGCGCCTCGGAGTCGTGACTGGGCGCGCTTTCGGGGGGATGCAAAACTGTTGTATTCACGCCAAAACAGGGGGATAGGCGCAAGGCCTGGGCACTGGCCGGCCCGACCGTTGCGGCGATGACGCCAGCCGGCCAGGGAGCCGCCCCGTCGGCCTGTGCCCACTGTTCCAAGTACAACTTGGCCGCGTTGCCGCTGACGAACACGACCATGTCGAAGTCGGCAGGGCGCGGCGGCCCGCCCGCGGCGGCGGGCAAGGCCTGGATTTCCAGGGCGGGAAGAATGCAGGACGTCCAGCCGGCGCCGGCCAGGCGGTCGGCCAGCGCCTCGTTGCGACCTTCGGGCCGCGTCAGGATGGCGACCCGCGGCGGTTCGGCGGCAGCGGACGCCATGGCCATCAGTCGGCTCTGGGCGGGTCTTGCAGCAGTTCGCGCAGGATGTCCTGCGCGCCCGCGTCCAGCAGCGCCTGCGCCGCGGCCTCGCCGATCGCCTGGGCCTCGGCCACCGGGCCGCTGCGGGCCGCATGGACCATGCGCACGCCGTCGGGCGACGCCACCAGCGCGCGCAGCGACAAAGTGCCGCCGGCGATCTCGGCATACGCCGCCAGGGGCACCTGGCAAGATCCGCCCAACTTGCGGGACACCGCGCGCTCAGCCACCACACAGGAGGTGGTGCCGGCGCTGATCAAGGGGGCCAGCCAGGCGCGCATGTCGTCGCGGTCGTCGCGGATCTCGATGCCCAGGGCGCCCTGCCCGGCGGCAGGCAGGCTGTCTTCCGGTTCGAGCAGGCTGCGGATGCGCGATCCCAGACCCAGACGCTCCAGGCCAGCCGCAGCCAGCACGATGGCGTCGTATTCGCCTTTGTCGAGCTTGCCCAGGCGGGTGTCGAGATTGCCGCGCAAAGGCTTGACCACCAGCTCGGGATAGCGCGCGCGGATCTGCGATTCGCGGCGCAGGCTGGACGTGCCTACGACGGCGCCCGCCGGCAAGTCGGCCAGCGAGTCATGGGTATTGGAGACGAAGGCATCGCGCGGATCCGCGCGATCGAGGACGGCGCAAAGCTCGAACGGGGCTTGCAGATCGACCGGCACGTCCTTCAAGGAGTGCACGGCCAGATCGGCGCGCCCGTCGAGCAGCGCGTTTTCGAGTTCCTTGACGAAGAGACCCTTGCCGCCCACCTTGGAGAGCGTGCGGTCGAGGATCTGATCGCCTCGGGTCGTCAGGGTGAGCAGCTCAACCGCGCACGCCGGGTACAGCGTGCGCAGCCGGTCGCGCACATGCTCGGCTTGCCACAGGGCAAGCCGACTGGCGCGGGTCGCGATGACCAGGCGTTGCGGTAGAGACACGAGACGGCATCAAACAAAATTGGAGACGATGACCGTCGCGACCACCCCGAGGATGGCCAGCACGAAAAGGCCCTGAAGGAGGCTCAGGCCCGATTCGGATTGCTGGGGATCGGTGGATCTACGCAGACTCATGTGCTGATTCCTTGGAAGCGGTTTTGCGGCTTGCCAGCCACCGTCCAAGGACAACAACGAGCAAGGCGCCAATGATTTCTGCGCCGATTTTAACCGCAGTGGGCTGTACGCCGAATTGACGTTCGACAACCACGTCGGTGATCAGCATGCCGCCGGCGATCCAGCCCAGCAGTGCCGCGCCCAGCGTAACCACCAGCGGATAGCGGTCGATGAGCTTGAGCACCAGGGTGCTGCCCCAGATGATGATGGGCACGCTGACGATCAGGCCGAAGGCGACCAGGCCGATCTGATGGTCGGCGTGGGCGTTCTGGGCGGCGCCGGCGATGGCGATCACGTTGTCCAAGCTCATCACGAAGTCGGCGATGATGATGGTCTTGATCGCGGCGGCGATGGATGTGCCGCCCTTGATGTTGCCATGGGCATCATCCTCGGGAATCAGCAGCTTGACGCCGATCCAGACCAGCAGCAGGCCGCCCACGACCTTCAGGAAGGGAATCGACAACAGCGTCAGGGCGAAGGCGATCAGGACCACGCGCAGGATGATGGCGCCCGCGGTACCCCACAGAATGCCTTGCATGCGCTGCTTGGGCGCCAGATTGCGGCAAGCCAGCGCGATCACGACGGCGTTGTCGCCGCCGAGCAGGATGTCGATGAGGATGATCTGGAATACCGCTGTCCAACTCAGCGTCTGGAAAAACTCAAGCACTATGAACCCCCGAAGGCATTATGAAAAGAGTGGCCGGTCCCGGTCCGGCAAGGCTCGCCGCGCATGGCGCGGCGAGCTTATTCAGTACAACTTATTAGTATAATTCAGCTTTCAGTCAGCTTTCTGGCGCATCAGCAAAACTTTACCGATAGCCAGCACCAGCACCGCGCCCAGCACGCCCGTCATCAACGCAAAGCTATGCTGCGTGATTCCCAGGGCCGCATCGATGCGCGCCACGGGTTCTTCCAGGGCCGGATCGCCCACCAGCAACTCGCCAGCAATGAAACCCAGGAGCGCCGCGCCCACCCAGACGATGACCGGAAAGCGCTCGATGACCTTCAGGAGCAGCGTGCTGCCGAAGATGACCAGCGGGATACTGATGGCCAGGCCCAACACCAGCAAGGTCGTGTCGCCCATGGCGGCGGCGGCAACGGCCACCACGTTGTCCAGGCTCATGACCAGGTCGGCAATCATGATAGTGCGGATTGCGGTCAGCAGATTGCCTTGCGTCTTGCCGCCGCCGTCTTCCTCGCCTTCGGGCAACAGCAGCGTCACGCCGATGTAGACCAGGAGCAGCGCGCCGATCAGCTTGAGCCACGGCAGCAGGAGCAGCTTGGCCGCTACCAGCGTCAGCACGATACGCATGATGATCGCCGCGGCGGAGCCGACCACGATCGCTTTTTTCTGTTGGGCCGGAGGCAGCGAACGCGCCGCCAGCGCAATAACCACGGCGTTGTCGCCCGATAGCAGAATGTTGACCCAAATGATCTGGAGCAACGCTATCCAGAATGCCGCTGAACTGAGTTCCATGCCTCTCTTTCCTAGGTGTGATCCCCCTAGGACGAACCAAATGAATGGGTGAAAAAAGATAAAAAAATCGTACTGACCGCCTTGGTGCGAGCCCGGCGGCATTCTTGCTTGGTACGCGTGGAATTTCTTTCATTATAGTTTCGTTCAGCTTTCCGTATGTTTGCCAGGCCGCGCCATGGACGCGGGATTTCCCTAGGATTGCGGAAAAAAAACGAAAAAAAGCCCGCCATAGCGGGCTTGGGTTGGCGGATGCCAGCCGCCGGGAGCCAGGGGTTTGACGCCGGGAGCGGGACTTCCGCCAGCAGGCCGCACGCCGGACGCAAGCAGCGTCCAGACGAGCGGCCAGGCGCTTTTTACAGCACCGACTTGAGCAGCTTGCCCATTTCGGACGGGTTGCGCGTGGTGCGGATGCCGCAGGCTTCCATGACTTCCAGCTTGGCGTCGGCAGTGTCGGCGCCGCCGGAGATCAGCGCGCCGGCGTGGCCCATGCGCTTTCCGGGAGGAGCGGTGACACCAGCGATGAAGCCGACGACCGGCTTCTTCATGTTGTCCTTGGCCCACTCGGCAGCGTTGACTTCGTCCGGGCCGCCGATTTCGCCGATCATGATGACGGCGTCGGTGTCGGGATCGTCATTGAACATCTTCAGCACGTCGACGTGCTTCAGGCCGTTGATGGGATCGCCACCGATGCCGACGGCGCTGGATTGACCCAGGCCCAGCTCGGTGACTTGCGCCACGGCTTCGTACGTCAGGGTGCCCGAACGGCTGACGATGCCGATGCGGCCCTTGCGGTGGATGTGACCGGGCATGATGCCGATCTTGATTTCGTCGGGGGTGATCAGACCCGGGCAGTTCGGGCCCAGCAACAGGGTCTTGCTGCCCTTGGCCTTCATGCGGTTCTTGACTTCCAGCATGTCGCGGACCGGGATGCCTTCGGTGATGCAGATCACCAGATCCAGTTCGGCCTCGACGGCTTCCCAGATGGCGGCAGCGGCGCCCGCGGGCGGCACGTAGATGACGGACACGGTGGCGCCGGTGTCAGCCTTGGCGTCCTTCACCGAAGCGAAGATCGGCACGCCTTCGAAGTCTTCACCCGCCTTCTTGGGGTTCACGCCGGCCACGAAAGCGGCCTTGCCATTGGCGTACTCACGGCACATGCGGGTGTGGAACTGGCCCGTCTTGCCCGTGATGCCCTGGGTGATGACCTTGGTGTCCTTGTTGATCAGAATCGACATTTGTGAATCCTTGGATTTTTCTTTACTTGACGGCGGCTACGACGCGGGTGGCGGCTTCAGCCATCGTGTCGGCGCTGATGATCGGCAGACCGGAGTCGGCCAGCATCTTCTTGCCGAGTTCTTCGTTGGTGCCCTTCATGCGGACGACCAGCGGCACGTTCAGGTTGACGGCCTTGCAAGCAGCGATCACGCCTTCGGCGATGACGTCGCAGCGCATGATGCCGCCGAAGATGTTGACCAGGATGGCCTTCACGCTCTTGTTCTTGAGCATGATCTTGAAGGCTTCCGTGACCTTCTCGGCGGTGGCGCCGCCGCCGACGTCCAGGAAGTTGGCCGGCTCGCCGCCGAACAGCTTGATGGTGTCCATGGTGGCCATGGCCAGGCCGGCGCCGTTCACCAGGCAGCCGATGTTGCCGTCGAGCTGGATGTAGGCCAGGTCGAACTTGCTGGCTTCGATTTCAGCCGGATCTTCTTCGTCCAGGTCGCGGTAGGCGACGATTTCCGGGTGGCGGAACAGGGCGTTGGGATCGAAGTTGAACTTGGCGTCCAGGGCGATGATGTTGCCCTTGCTGTCGCGGTTCAGCGGGTTGATTTCGACCAGGGAGGCGTCGGTGTCCATGTAGCACTTGTAGAGCTTCTGGAACACGTCCACGGCCTGGGCGGTGGAGTCAGCGGGCAGGCCGATCGCGTTGGCGATCTTGGTGGCTTGCTCGGCCGACAGGCCGGTCAGCGGGTCGATGTATTCGGTGATGATCTTCTCGGGAGTGGAGTGGGCCACTTCCTCGATGTCCATGCCGCCTTCGCTGGAAGCGATGAAGGCAACCTTCTGGGTGGCGCGGTCGGTGACCAGCGACACGTAGTATTCCTTCTGGATGTCGGCGCCGTCTTCGATGTACAGGCGGCGGACCTTCTGGCCTTCCGGGCCGGTCTGGTGCGTGACCAGCTGCATGCCCAGGATTTCCGAGGCCAGCTTGCGGACGTCGTCCAGCGAGCGCGCCAGCTTCACGCCGCCGCCCTTGCCGCGGCCGCCCGCGTGAATTTGTGCCTTGACGACCCACACCGGTCCACCCAGCTTTTCAGCGGCAGCCACGGCCTCGTCGACGGAAAGAGCGGGAATCCCGCGCGGCACGGGGACGCCAAATTGCTTCAGCAGTTCCTTGCCTTGATACTCGTGGATTTTCATGTGTTACCTGTCAGGACGTATGAGAAAAAGAAGGTGAATCGGAGGACGAATCGGCCGATGCCTCAGCGCTACCCCCGGTGTACCACTTGGGATAGTGCTCAGCCACCACCGGGCCGCGGGTGCTTAGCGCGTGGCAGCCGTCCAGTTGGAATGGACGCCGGTTCGGGTTGTTTTCCTGCCGCCGGCGGTTGGCCATGGTCTGGACTGCCGCGGTGGGTAGCACCTGCGACAGCTCGGTCATGTGCGTACAGCCCTCCACGTGCCCGAACCGCTCCTTGACCTGCCGGCGGAACCCTTTGAGCAGGTTCATGCCGATCAGATCAGTGTAAGCCGGTTCGATGGCCATGCAATGCTCGCCGTAGGGAGCGGCGTCATAGACGGCCTGCGCCGCCACGATCGCGAAATTCTCGTCGATGGTGATGCGCAGATGCATGTGGTGGATGGGTTGTCCGGCCTTGAACATCTCGCCGTCGCGCTTGGGGAAATCGTACGCCTTGACGTCGATCAGCTCGGCTTCCAGGTCCCAGAGCCCGTCTTCGCGCGCATACGACTGCACGCGTATGGAACGCGTGTGCAATGGTTGGCGAGGATAGTCCGGCGGTGGCAAGGGCATGCTGGGGGCCTGCGGGGCGAGATGCCTGCGCATGGTGCGCGGCAACAAAACCTTCAAAGTATAGCGCAGGCGGCCTGCGATCAAGCCCCCTGACTGGCGCCTGACGCACCGCCGCAGAGCGCGGCGGCCACCCACAGGCCCTGGTGCTGCAGCTGGCAGGTGATGCGGGCGGCGGCCAGATGGCGCTCTCGCTCCGGGGAGTATTCCTCCAGTCCCCGCCGGCAGGCTTTCAGGCGCGCCTCCAGCGCGCTCCAGGCGCGCGCGAAGGCGTCCGCCCGCGCCGCCGGCCGACTGGCGGCCAGCTCGGCGGCAGCCCGCGGACCGCAATAGAGGCTGATAACGTCCGCATCGCCCGTCCACGACTGCGCGCCGGTCAGATCCACGCCCGGCAGACCCAGCCGGGACAGGCCGCAGAGGATATAGGGGCCATAGTAAGAGAAGGAACTGTTCCAGCGCGCGCCCGCGGGCATCCTCGGCCCCTTGGGCGTTTCGGTCCAACCGGGCGCGGCTTGCGGGTCGCGCCGCGCCAGTTCCGCGGTCAGCCAATCCCGGGCGGCCTGGCGCTGCCTTGGCCGGGACGCTGGCAGATGCAGCAGCCACAATTCCACCGGGGCGCCCTCCCCGGTCAGCCTCAGCGGTCCGGTCACCGCTGCGTCCAAGGCGTGGCGGGACTGCCGATCCAGGCCTGGCCCGCCGGAATGGCTTCGCCCTTGAGCACCAGCGTCAGCGGCCCCAGGCGCGCCCCCGCTTCGACCCGGGTGTCGTACAGGATGGTGCTGCGGGGCCCGACGTTGACGGCATCGCCGATGCGGACCATGCCGATCTTCATCACGCGGTCTTCGAACAGATGGGTCTGCGGCCCGGACCAGGCGTGCAGCACCGCGTCGTCGCCGATCGACACGCAGTCGTATTCGGTGATGTCGGTGGTATCCATGAAGACGCGCTTGCCGATGCGGGCGCCCATGCAGCGCAAGGCCAACGGCAGCCAGGGCGTGGCCCGCAGGAAGTTGAAGAAGTTCGGGACGGCGATGGACTCATACAGGCTGGTGACCGCTTCGCTCTTCCAGACGAACGGCGTCCACATGGGCTCGGCGCGCGGCTTGTAGCGGCCGATCAGCACCCATTTCAGCGCCACCAGGAACAGGAAGGCGCCCACGCCATACAGCACGCCGGCCAGCATCAGCTCGTCGAACGCGGCGACGAAGCCTTCGCGCGCGGCCATGGGGATGACCTTCATCACGGTCAGATAGCCCACCGCGATCACCACGGCCAGCGGCAAGATCATCCGCATGCCCTCGACACCGCCCCGCAGCACTTTGCGGCCCAGGCTGGGCCGGAACGTCAGGTGCGCGGGAAAGCCCGCCGTCTGCTCGCGCGCCGGCAGCGCCAGCGGCGGATTGCCCAGCCAGGTCTGGCCGCTGGCCATGCGGGCGTTGGCCGGCGCGCGGCTCTGCACGCCGATCAGCACGTCATCGGGCAGCACCGAGCCGTCCGGCACGTAGGCGCCGTTGCCAACGAAACTGCGGTTGCCGATGACGGTGGGCCGCATGGTCATCCAGCCGCCGTCGATTTCCTCGTCGCCCAGCATGACGCCGTCGGCGATGAAGCTGTCGCGGCCCAGGGTCAGCATGTCGGGCACCACGCCCATGGCGGTGGAAATCTCCGTGCCGCGACCGACCTTCGCGCCCAGCAGGCGGTACCAGTTGCCCGCGTAGATCGAAGCGTACAGGCCGTGCAGCACGCTGAGGCTCGATTCCTGGATCTGGTTGGTCAACCAGCGCCGCAGGTAGATCTGGCCATACACCGGCCAGCGGCCGCTGGCCAGACGGGGCAACAGCGTCCAACGCAGCAGCGCCGATACCAGCACCGTCAGCATCAGCAGCAAGGCGCTGGCAGGCAAAGCCAGCAGCAGATAGCTCAGGAAGGCTTGCGGCCAGGGTACGCGCGCGCCCATCAGGTCCAGCCAGCGCGCGTCGATCCAGTCGATCAGCACGAAGCTCGGGAACACCGGCATGAAGAACAGCGCGGCGATCAGCGTGCCGCCGGCCGCATAGGCCATGCAGTCGAGCCGGCTCCAGATGCCCTGGCGCTGCGGCCGCGGCGGCAATTCGGGAGCGCGGGCCTGCGGATCGTGGCGCGCAGGCGCCCCGCTCCAGATCTGGCCCGCAGGCACGCGGTCCCCCTGCGCCAGCGAAGACAGTCCGTCCAGCCGCGCGCCCTCGCCCATCGCCACGTCGCCTTGCAGCACCGAATAGGAACCGATGTAGGCGTTATCCGCCAGCGTGATCGGCGCAACCGTCCACTCGCCGCCGCGCACCGAGAAATTCTCCAGGTTGACCGCCGCGCCGATGCTCACGCCGTTGCCCACCGACAGCAGGTCGGGCGCGCGCACGGAGACTCGGCTGATGGCCGCATCGCGGCCGACGCGCGCTCCCAGCGCCCGCAGATACCAGACCTGCAGCGGAGATCCGGCAAGCAGATGCGCGGGCGGAATGTCCATCACCCGGTCCACCAGCCACCAGCGGTAGAACAGCCAGCCGTACATCGGATAACTGCCGGGCTTGAGCCGCCCTAGAATTCCCCACTTGCAGGCCACGGCCACGCCGAAGCTCAACAGATTGCAGGCCAGGTAGCTGGCAATGGACAGGGCCACCGCGCGCAAGACGGAGTCGCCCTCGTCACCCGTAAAGTAGTGGTAAGTGAAGAACGGCGTCAGCCAGATCAACATGCGTACGCCGATCAGCAGCGGTAAGGCCGCCAACTGCGCCAGGCCGCAAGTCCAGCGGCGCCACTCAGGCGCGGGCGCCGGATCGGCGCCAGTCCCAGCGACGCCCGCCGGTTGGGCCGCGGCATTTTCGGCCAAGGCCAGCGCGTCCAGCCGGGCCGCAAGCGTCCCCAGCACAGGGTGCTGGTAAAGCTCGTGCATGGTCAGCGCGGAAAAATGCGGATGCTTGCGCAGCGACGACACCAGACGCGCGGCCAGCAGCGAGTGGCCGCCCAGATCGCGGAAGAAGTCGCTGGCCAGCCGCAGCGGCTGCCCTGGGAACAGCGGACGCAAGGCGTCGAACAAGGCCTGCTCGCCCGCCGTGACGGGCACGTCGTCTTCGCCGCTGGGCTCGGACACGGCCTCCAGTTCGCGCGCCTTCAGCGCCTTGCGGTCGATCTTGCCCGAGGTCAGGCGGGGAACGTCGGCCACCAGCTCGAAGCGCGCCGGAATCATGTAGGCGGGCAGGTCCGCGCCCAGCGCGGCGCGCATCGCGTGCGGGTCCAGCCGCTCCTCGCCCTCGGGCTTGAGGAAGGCCACCAGTTGCTCGATGCCCGCGAGATCGCGCAGCACCACGGCGGCGGCGCCCACGCCCGGCAGGCGGTAAAGCGCGGCTTCGATTTCCCCGAGTTCGACCCGGAAACCCCGCACCTTGACCTGATCGTCGCTGCGGCCCAGGCAGTGGATCTGCCCGTGTTCATCGATGCGCGCCAGGTCGCCGCTGCGGTACATGCGGGTGTCGTAATCGCCAGCCGGGCGCGGATTGGCCAGAAACTTCTCGGCCGTCAGCTCGGGCCGGCCCAGATAGCCGCCGGCCACGCCGGGACCGGTGATGCACAGCTCGCCCACCTGCCCTTGCGGCAGCACCGCGCCGTCCTCGCCGCGCACCAGCATGCCGTAGTTGGGCAGCGGCGTGCCTATGGTCACGGGCTCCCCGGGCAGGAGTTCGGCCAGGCTGGCGGACACCGTGGTCTCGGTGGGGCCGTAGGTATTGAACAGGCGCCGCCCGGGCGTGGCCCAGCGCGGCACCAGGAAGTCCGGGCAGACCTCGCCGCCCAGGTTGACGATGCGCAAACCGGGTACGTCGCGCGCGAACAGCGCCAGCAAGGTCGGCACCGCGTGCAGCACGGTAATGCCTTCCCGTACCAGCGCGTCCGGCAGGCCTTCCGGGTCCGTGGTCAGCATCTTGGGGGCCACCCACAGGGACGCGCCGACCAGATAGCTGATCCAGATCTCTTCGAACGACATGTCGAAGGCGACCGAGAAACCCTGGTAGACCTTGTCTTCGTGGCGCACGCCCAGCACCGCGTTTTCGCTGCGCAGGAAGTGGCAGATACTGGCGTGATTGATGGGCACGCCCTTGGGCTTGCCGGTGGAGCCCGAGGTGTAGATGACGTAGGCGGGATGCTCGGGCAGCAGCCCTTCCCGCCTGCGCAAAGCGCCCTCGACCGGCTCCGACAGCGCCCAGGTGGTCCAGGTGACCATGCCGTCCAGCCGGACCTCGGCGCCCGCGACCAGTCCGCGAGCGCCCGCGTCCTGCAGGCAGACCAGCATGCGGTCCGCCGGCGTGTCGGATTCAAACGGCAGCCAGGCCGCGCCCGCCTTGGCGATGGCCGCCTGCATCACCAGCAGGTCGGCGCCGCGCGGCAGGCACAGGCCCACGATATCGCCGGGCCGCACGCCAGCCTCGATCAGATGATGCGCGGCCAGATCGGCGCGTTGGCCGAGTATGTCGTAGGTGAGAGTGTGATCCAGCCAATGAATGGCGACGGCGGCGGGATGCCGGCGGATCGTGGCTTCCAGAATGTCGGGCAGCGTCTCTGCGAGCAGCAGGTCGGGCCGACAGGGGCCTTGGAGAATCATAGGAACGGCAAGGATCCAGCAATGGGATTTTTGCGTATTGACCCACGCCGCGGAAATTCGTTCAAGCAAGATTGAAAAAAAAATCGGCGCCACGCCCCAGCTGTGGCTTGCAGCCATCACCGGGATCTTGCGGCCGCAAAGAAAAAGCCCTGATCCGCGCGCGGCATGCGCGGATCAGGGCTGGCGCCGGCCTCAAAGTATCCGGCGGCGTTGCGGCAAGCTGTCTGCTCAGGCCGCCTGGCGTAAGGCTCGGGCCGCCTGCACCATGCCGATCAGCGCGGCTTCGGTTTCAGGCCAGGCGCGCGTCTTCAGTCCGCAGTCAGGATTGACCCACAGACGCTCCTTGGGCAGACGGGCCGAGGCCTTCTGCATCAGGCCGACCATCCAATCCACTTCCGGCACGTTCGGCGTATGGATGTCGTACACGCCGGGACCGATATCGTTCGGATACCGGAAGTCCTCGAACGCCTTGAGCAGTTCCATGTTGGAGCGCGAGGTTTCGATCGTGATCACGTCCGCGTCCATGGCGGCGATGGACTCGATGATGTCGTTGAACTCCGAATAGCACATATGGGTGTGGATCTGCGTTTCGTCGCGCACGCCGGCGGTCGACAGGCGGAAGCAATCCACGGCCCAATCCAGGTAGGCCTGCCAATCGGCGCGGCGCAGCGGCAGGCCTTCGCGGATGGCGGGCTCGTCGATCTGGATGACGCTGATGCCGGCGGCTTCCAGGTCCACCACTTCGTCGCGCAGCGCCAGCGCCAGCTGGCGGCAAGTCTGCTCGCGCGGCTGGTCGTCGCGCACGAACGACCACTGCAGGATGGTGACCGGGCCGGTCAGCATGCCCTTGACCGGCTTGTCGGTCAGCGACTGCGCGTACGACGACCAGCCCACCGTCATCGGCGCCGGACGCGCGACGTCGCCAAAAATGACAGGCGGCTTGACGCAGCGCGAGCCATAGCTCTGAACCCAGCCGTTCTTGGTGAAGGCGAAGCCGGCCAGCAGCTCGCCGAAGTACTCCACCATGTCGTTGCGCTCGGGTTCGCCGTGCACCAGCACGTCCAGGCCCACCTTTTCCTGGAAGCGGATGACTTCCTCGATCTCCTTGCGGATGGCGGCCTCGTAGCCAGAATCCGTCAATGCGCCCGACTTCCAGTCGCGGCGCAAGGCGCGGATTTCCGCGGTCTGCGGGAAGGAACCGATGGTCGTGGTCGGGTAGGCGGGCAGGCCCAGCTGTTCCTGCTGGCGGGCGATGCGGCCGGCGAACGGCGCGCGGTCGCGCGACACCGCGGCAGCGCCAGCCATGCGCTGGGCGACGGCCGGATTGTGGATGCGCGTCGAAGCGCGGCGGGCGGCGAGCGCGGCGCGCTGCTTGGCCAGGCCGTCCTGCGCGGCGGCTTGCGTGGCGCGGTCCAGGGCGCGGCCCAGCAGGCTCAGTTCTTCCAGCTTCTGCGCGGCAAAGGAGAGCCAGCTCTTGAGTTCCGTGTCCAGCTCGGTTTCATGCGCCAGGTCCACCGGCACGTGCAGCAGCGAGCACGACGGCGCCAGCCACAGGCGGTCGCCCAATTGCTGCTTGATGGGGGTCAACGTGGCGATGGCCGCGTCCAGGTCGGTGCGCCAGATGTTGCGCCCGTTGATGACGCCAGCGGACAGCACCTGCTCGGCGCCCAGGCCGGCGGCCACTTCCGCCAGCTGCTCGGGCGCACGGACCAGGTCCACATGCAAGCCGGCCACGGGCAGGCCCAGAGCGGTCGGCAGATTGTCCTTCAGGCCGTCGAAGTACGTGGCCACCAGCAGCTTGACCGGACTGGCAGAGAGCTGCTCATAGGTCTGCTTGAACGCGCCGCGCCAGGCTTGCGGCAGGTCCAGCGCCAGAATGGGCTCGTCGATCTGCACCCACTGCACGCCCAGCTTGGCGAAGCGCGCCAGCACTTCCTGGTAGACCGGCAGCAGCGCGGCCAGCAGTTGCAGCTTGCCCTCATCGGCGGCGCCGGCGGCAAAGGCGTCGCCCTTGCCCAGATACAGCCAGGTCAACGGCCCGGGGATCACGGGCTTCACCGCGCAACCCTGCGCCTGCGCTTCCCGGACCTGTTCGAACAGCGATTCGCGGGCGATGCGGAAGGTCTGGCCCGGCGCCAGTTCCGGCACGATGTAGTGGTAGTTGGTGTCGAACCACTTGGTCATTTCGCAGGCGGCGGCGGGCTTGCCCGACGGCGCGCGGCCGCGGCCCATGCGGAACAGCGTGTCCAGCGTGACGGGTTCGCTGTCGTTCTGGCCGAAGCGGGCAGGCACGGCGCCCAGCAGCGTGGTCCATTCCAGGATCTGGTCGTACCAGGCGAAGTCGCCCACCGGCACGAACTTCAGGCCGGCGGCGGCCTGCAGCTTCCAGTGCCTGGCGCGCAGCTCGCGGCCCGTCTGCTCAAGATCCCCGGCGGTCTGCCGGCCGGCCCAATAGGCTTCGACCGCGCGCTTCAGTTCACGCTGCGCGCCGATGCGGGGGAACCCCAAATTATGAATCGTAGTCATGGATCACCACCGTTAGACAAAATTTGTTCAAGTGACAGCCATTCTGAGACCAAATCAAAATGAATCAAAATCAATGTCTACATTTATAGAATGAGAAAATCTCATAGAATATGAGCTTATTTCCCATCCCTGCAGGCACCCATGCTTGAAGTCCGCCATCTTGAAACGCTTACCGCCATCCGCGACGGCGGCAGCCTGCAGGAAGCCGCCGAGCGCCTGCATCTGACCCAATCAGCCCTGTCGCACCAGTTGCGCGACCTGGAAACCCGGCTGGGCACGCCGTTGTTGAACCGCCGCACGCGACCGGCACGGCTGACGACGGCGGGACTGCGGGTGCTGGCGCTGGCGGATGAAGTGCTGCCGCGCATCCGCGCCACGGAACGGGACCTGCAGCGGTTGGCCGCGGGCCGCACCGGCCGGCTGCACCTGGCCATCGACTGCCATTCCTGCTTCCAGTGGCTGATGCCGGCCCTGGATGCCTTCCGCGTGCAATGGCCGGACGTGGCGCTGGATCTGTCGGCGGCGTTTTCCTTCGCTCCCCTGCCCGCCCTGGTGCGCGGCGACCTGGACCTGGTTATCACCTCCGATCCCCAGCCGCTGGACGCAGTGGAATACCTGCCGCTGTTCAAGTACGAGCTGGTGCTGGCCGTGTCGGAATCCAATCCGCTGGCCGGCAGCAAGTTCGTCATGCCGGACCAATTGGCCGACCAGACGCTCATCACCTATCCCGTGGACAAGCAGCGCCTGGACATTTTCACGGCCTTCCTCGACCCCGCCGACGTGGAGCCGGCCGCCATCCGCCGCGCGGAACTCACCCCCATCATTGCGCAACTGGTGGCCAGCAACCGCGGCGTGGCCGCGCTGCCCAACTGGGCGCTGACGGAGTACATGAATCAGGGTTGGCTGCGGTTGTGCCGGCTGGGTCCGCAAGGCGTGTGGCGCACGCTGTATGCGACGGTGCGCAGCGAGGACACGGAGGCCTCATACATCGATGAGTTCCTGACCATTACCCGGGATGTGTGCTTCAAGACCTTGTCGGGGATCAAGTCGGCAAAATAAGAGGCCAGGCGCTACGGGCGCAGCGCTCAGTCTTCGTCGCCGCCCTCGCCCAGGATGCGGCGGATCACGTCATGCGCAAAGCCGCGGCTGGCCAGAAAGCGCGCCTGCTTGGCGTAGGCCGCGCGGTCTTCCGGCTTGGCGCTGAAGCGCTTCTTCCAGACCTCCAGCGCGCGGTCGTACTCGGTGGCCCGCAGCTGTTCGCGCAATTCGGCGACCTGGTTGTCGTCCACCCCATGCTGGCGCAATTCCTGCACGATGCGCGCCGCCCCCTGGCGCGATGCGCGGCGGTGCACCAGGCTTTGCGCAAAACGTTCGGTGGACAGCCAGCCTTCTTTTTCCAGGGCATCCAGCACGGCCTCGACTTCGCCCGGGTCCTCGGCGTAGGCGGCAAGCTTGCGCGCCAACTCTTCGCGGGCATGCTCGCGCCGCGACAGATAGCCCACGGCCCGCATCTTCAGCGACGGCCCCTTGCGGGCGGATTGGCCGTCCGCATCCGGGCCGTCCTCGGCCCCGGCGCCGGCACGGCGGCCGCGGCGCGCATTGCCGGCTTCCGAGCTGCGGCTCCACTGATCTGGCGCATCGCTGGATTCCGCTTCCTGATCGCGGCGCGCATCCGAAGTGCGGCGCAAGCCCTGGGGCTTGGCCACGGTTTCGAATTCATCGTCCAGCTTGGCGCGTAGGCGTTCGGCTGAAGCGGGCGGCGGTTTCCAGCTCATGCGTTTCCTGCTTGCTATGCATAACGGCAGGCCCGTCCTGGCGCCTGCCGCAACTGTTCGGGCTGCCCCGACGCGATAGGCCGGCCGTTTGCGGCGAAGCTGAACTGCGCCGCGCCAGGCCCGCCCACCGATCCGATTACTCTTCGGAGGTATCTTCCGCGGTCGGCACGAATTCTGCCGCGCGGCTGACGATGCCTTGGTTCTCGCGAACGCGGTTCTCGATTTCGATGGCCAGTTCCTTGTGTTCTTTCAGGTACTCGCGGACATTGTCCTTGCCCTGGCCGATGCGATTGCCGTTGTAGCTGTACCAGGCGCCGGACTTGTCCACCACATTGGCGGCCACGCCCAGGTCGATGATTTCGCCTTCGCGCGAGATGCCGGCGCCGTACATGATGTCGAATTCGGCCTGTTTGAACGGCGGCGCGACCTTGTTCTTCACGACCTTGACGCGGGTTTCGTTGCCGACGACTTCGTCGCCCTTCTTGATGGAACCGATGCGGCGGATGTCCAGGCGCACGGAGGCGTAGAACTTGAGCGCGTTGCCGCCGGTGGTGGTTTCGGGGTTGCCGAACATCACGCCGATCTTCATGCGGATCTGGTTGATGAAGATGACCATGCAATTGGTCTTCTTGATGGTGGCGGTGAGCTTGCGCAGCGCCTGGCTCATCAGGCGGGCTTGCAGGCCGGGCAGGGAATCACCCATTTCGCCTTCGATTTCGGCCTTGGGCACCAGCGCGGCCACCGAGTCGATGACGATCAGGTCGACCGAACCGGAGCGCACCAGCGCATCGGTGATTTCCAGGGCCTGCTCGCCCGTGTCCGGCTGCGAGATCAGCAGGTCGGCCAGGTTCACGCCCAGCTTGGAGGCGTATTGCACGTCGAGCGCGTGTTCGGCGTCGACGAAGGCGCAGGTGCCGCCCAGCTTTTGCATTTCAGCGACCACTTGCAGCGTCAGCGTGGTCTTGCCCGAGGATTCCGGACCGTAGATTTCAACCACGCGGCCTCGCGGCAGGCCGCCGACGCCCAGCGCGATGTCCAGACCGAGCGAGCCCGTGGAAACCACCTGGATGTCATGCGAAACATCGTTGTCGCCGTAGCGCATGATCGAGCCCTTGCCGAACTGCTTTTCGATCTGCGAAAGCGCGGCGGCAAGCGCCTTGGCCTTTTCCGATGCGGCGGCCTTGGTGGTTTTGTCGTCCATGTAGAGTCCTGTCTGTAACGTATCTGGTGTCTAGGGAAGTGCCGCAGGGTTAGGCGGGTGCTTTGAGCAACGGGTCAGATTATGGCATCGGATTATACTGTACATAAAACCAGTGTGCCAGTGTTTTGCACGTATACCCTGAGTGGCAAGCTTGGCGCCCTATGCCAGAATGCCAGACGAACCCGGCGTTTTGTCCCCTTTGCGCCGCGGGGCCTTTTCTCACTGTAGCCCATGCGTATCCTGATCGCCGAAGACGACAGCATCCTGGCCGACGGCCTGTCCCGCTCGTTGCGCCACAACGGCTATGCCGTGGATGCGGTGCGCGACGGACTGGCGGCCGATTCGGCGCTGGCGGCCCAGGCATTCGACCTGCTCATCCTCGACCTCGGCCTGCCGCAACTGGCCGGGCTGGAAGTGCTGCGCCGCCTGCGCGCCCGCAATTCCGCCCTGCCGGTACTCATCCTGACGGCGGCCGACAGCATCGAACAGCGCGTCAAAGGCCTGGACCTGGGCGCCGACGACTACATGGCCAAGCCTTTCGCGCTGTCCGAGCTCGAGGCCCGCGTACGGGCCCTGACCCGGCGCGGCGCGGGCGGCGGCGCCACCATGATCAAGCACGGCCGCCTGCTGTTCGACCAGACCGGCCGCGTCGCCATGGTCGACGACCAGACCCTGGACCTGTCGGCGCGCGAAGTCAGCCTGCTCGAGATCCTCCTGACCCGCAGCGGCCGCATGGTCAGCAAGACGCAACTGGTCGACCACCTGTGCGAATGGGGCGAAGAGGTCAGCACCAACGCCATCGAGGTCTACGTCCATCGCCTGCGCAAGAAGCTGGAACCCAGCGGCGTGAAGATCGTGACCGTGCGCGGCCTGGGCTACTGTCTTGAGCGGGACCAGGGTGCGGCGTACCTCGCAAGCTGAAGCGGCGCCGCCGGAAGCGCTGAACCAGGAAGCACTGGATGTCATGCGGGCGGGGGCCAAGGGCCCGAGCTTCGCGCCGCCGCAGCGCTCCCTGCTGGGCGAAATCCTCGACTGGATGCTGGCGCCGCTGTTCCTCCTGTGGCCGATGAGCGTGGCCATCACCTATGTGGTGGCCCAGAACATCGCCAACGTGCCCTACGACCGCGCGCTGGCCAACAACCTCCATGTACTGACCTTGCAGGTGCACGCGCAGGACGGCCGGGCCGTGCTGAAGATGACCAACACCGCGCGCGAGGTGTTGCACGCCGACGAGACCGATAGCGTGTTCTGGCTGGCGCTGGGCAGCCGCGGCGAATACCTGGGCGGCGACCGCGCCCTGCCCCTGCCGTCCACCGTGGGCCAGCCCCGCCCCGGCGAAGTCCAGTACGAAGACGCGACCTTGCGCGGCTTCGGGGTCCGGCTGGCGTTCACCTGGGTGGACCTGCATCTGCCCGATACCCAGCCGGCGCTGCTGATCGCCGCCGAAACCGTCGAAAAGCGCACGCAACTGGCCAACGACATCATCAAGGGCGTGATCATTCCGCAGTTCGTGGTGCTGCCTGTCGCCGTGCTGCTGGTGTGGTTCGGGCTGTCGCGCGGAGTGGCGCCTTTGAATGCGCTGCAGCAGCGCCTGCGGGCCCGCCGGCCCGACGACCTGTCGCCCATCGACGAGCGCGCCGCCCCCACCGAGATCGCGCCCCTGGTGGCCGCAATGAACGACCTGCTGGATCGGCTTTCGTCCAACGTGCAGGCGCAGCGCCGCTTCGTCGCGGACGCCGCGCACCAATTGAAGACCCCGCTGGCCGGCCTGCGCACGCAGGCCGAACTGGCCCTGCGCGACGCCAG
The DNA here is from genome assembly GCF_029839485.1 of Achromobacter sp. GD03932. Classification (NCBI taxonomy): domain Bacteria; kingdom Pseudomonadati; phylum Pseudomonadota; class Betaproteobacteria; order Burkholderiales; family Alcaligenaceae; genus Achromobacter; species Achromobacter sp. GD03932. The sequence continues at coordinate 91,727 of NZ_JAOCAT010000003.1, read as the reverse complement.
CCCCGAGGAAATGCAGTCCAGCCTGCGCCAGCTCGTGACCGGCTCCGAACGCGCCACGCGCCTGGTGAACCAGCTGCTGCTGCTGGCCCGGGCCGAGAACCCCAGCGCCATCGGCATGACGCGCACGGACATCAACGCCATTGCCTACGAACAGGCCATGCACTGGGTGCCGCAGGCGCTCTCGCTGAGTACCGACCTGGGCTTCGAAGGCTCGGACCAGCCGGTGGAGATCAACGGCAACCCCCTGCTGCTGGCCGAACTGCTCAACAACCTGGTGGACAACGCGCTGCGCTACACGCCGCGCGGCGGCCACATCACGGTCCGTGCGCAGGTCCAGGACGGACACGCGGTGCTGGAGGTGGAGGATTCCGGGCCAGGCATTCCGCCCGAGGAACGCGAACGCGTGTTCGACCGCTTCTACCGCGTGCTGGGCACCCAGTCCGACGGCAGCGGCCTGGGTCTGGCCATCGTGCGCGAGATCGCCCAGAAGCACCAGGCCAGCGTCGAAATCAGCGATCACCCCACGACGTATTCGAACCTGCCCGGCATGCGGATCCGCGTGATCTTTCCGCTCTACGCTGAGTTGTCAGACCTCTCCGACGTCTCCTAGGACTATCCCTAGCCCCCCAGGGAGACGTTACTTTTGGTTTCAATTTTAAGACTCAAGTAAGTATCCCGTCAGAACCTCGTCAGCCTCACCCCCCAATGTTGCATATAGCTCAATGTCGGCTCGCCGGCGGCGGGCGCAGCACGGCGGACCACCGCCGGCCATAAAACCGAGGAGACATCATGAGCACAACAACCATGGCAGGCCGCGGTCCATCCGCGGATCCGCGCCCGATGACCAAGGATGAACGCCGCGTCATCTTTGCGTCGTCGCTGGGCACGGTTTTCGAGTGGTACGACTTCTATCTGTACGGCTCGCTAGCCGCCATCATCGCGCAACACTTCTTCTCGGGTGTGAACCCCACCGCGGGCTTCATCTTCGCCCTGCTGGCGTTTGCGGCCGGTTTCGCCGTGCGCCCGTTCGGCGCCCTGGTTTTCGGCCGCCTGGGCGACCTGGTCGGACGTAAGTACACCTTCCTGGTCACGATCGTGATCATGGGCCTGTCCACGTTCCTGGTCGGCGTGCTGCCCAGCTACGCCAGCATCGGCCTGGCCGCTCCCGCCATCCTGATCGTCCTGCGCCTGCTGCAAGGCCTGGCGCTGGGCGGCGAGTACGGCGGCGCGGCGACCTATGTCGCCGAGCACGCGCCGCATGGCCGCCGCGGCTTCTACACGTCCTGGATCCAGACCACCGCGACCCTGGGCCTGTTCCTGTCGCTGCTGGTCATCCTCGGCATCCGCACGTTCATGGGCGAAGACGACTTCAAGGCCTGGGGCTGGCGCATTCCGTTCCTGATCTCGGTCGTCCTGCTGGGCATCTCGGTGTGGATCCGCCTGCAACTGAGCGAATCGCCGACCTTCCAGCGCATGAAGGAAGAAGGCAAGGGTTCCAAGGCGCCGATCGCCGAATCGTTCGGCCAGTGGAAGAACCTGAAGGTCGTGATCCTGGCGCTGCTGGGCCTGACCGCCGGCCAGGCCGTGGTCTGGTACACGGGCCAGTTCTACGCCCTGTTCTTCCTGACGCAGACGCTGAAGGTCGACGCCAACACCGCCAACATCATGATCGCGATCGCGCTCCTGATCGGCACGCCTTTCTTCGTGATCTTCGGCGCGCTTTCGGACAAGATCGGCCGCAAGCCCATCATCATGGCCGGCTGCCTGATCGCCGCGGCGACGTACTTCCCGATCTTCCAGGGCATCACGCACTTCGCCAACCCGGCGCTGGAAAAGGCCCAGGCCACGGCCCCGGTCACCGTGATCGCGGACCCCGCCACCTGCTCGTTCCAGTTCAACCCGGTAGGCACTTCGTCCTTCACCAGTTCTTGCGACGTGGTCAAGTCGTTCATGGCCCGCAACTCGGTGAACTACAAGAACGAAGCGGCGCCGGCCGGCTCGGTCGCCAAGGTCAAGATCGGCAACGACGAGTTCGCCTCGTTCGACGGCAAGACCATGGCCCCCGCCGACTTCAAGGCCAAGGCCGCCGAACTGGACAAGGCCCTGACCACCGCGATCCGCAGCCACGGCTACCCCGCCAAGGCTGATCCGGCCCAGAGCAACAACGTCATGGTCGTGGTGCTGCTGACCATCCTGGTGATCTACGTGACCATGGTGTACGGCCCGATCGCAGCCATGCTGGTGGAAATGTTCCCGACGCGCATCCGCTACACGTCGATGAGCTTGCCGTATCACATCGGCAACGGCTGGTTCGGCGGCTTCCTGCCCCCGGTCGCCTTCGCCGTGGTCGCGGCCACCGGCAACATCTACGACGGCCTGTGGTACCCGATCATCATTGCAGTCATGACCCTGGTCATCGGCACGCTGTTCGTGCGCGAATCCAAGGACAACGACATCAACGCTTAAAAGGCCATCCCCCGCCGGACGGGACTGCTGCGCCCGCCCGGCCTTTCAAAAGCTCCTTATGGAGCTTTTTTTTTGCGCGCAATCAAGCAGGATCCGCCCCCAGGGAGCGAGCGGGCTAAAAAGAGGCCCGCACTTTCAGGACCATGTCAGACCCGCCCCATTAGACTGGGTGCTCAGATTACGGCCTTGCGCCAGATCGACCGACGATTGATCCCCCTGTCGGACGATTGCAGGGCCAGTGTTCTGACACCGATACCGCGTTCCCCGCGAGCCTTTTATGACGCGGTATTGCGTGCTCCCGTACCGGCCCGGCCCTCAATGAGCCGGGCCGCTTTTTTTTATGCCGCGCACGTGAAAATGGCGACCTCTCGGTCGCCATGATCGAATCCTGCCGACAGCGGTCGCGGCCGCCCGCAATCAGTGGCGCATGCCCACGCCGATTGCCACCACGCCGGCCACGATGGCCGCAATGCCGGCCCAGGCCGGAATCGCCACCGACTTCTCGGTCTCGGCGGTGGCCTTCACCGAACCGATCTGCAGCACGGTCTCCTCGGACTTGTAGTTGAAGCCCTTGTAGGCCAGGGCGGCGATGCCCAGGACGATCAGAATGGCGCCGATGATCTTCATTTTTTATCTCCAGTTCGACTTGCTGCGCGGACAGTAGCGCATCGGCTCGCCGCTGTCAGTGACAGAAGGTGTCGCATCACGCTGCGGTATTGCCGCACTTCGGCAAAGCGGCCGCGTCGTATAGAATCAACCCTTTTGGCCGACGCTCATGTGGTTCAAGAATCTCAAGATTTATCGCCTCTCCTCGCCGTGGACGCTGGTCGGCGACCAGCTTGAAGAAACGCTCGCGCGGCATGCCTACCAAAGCGGCAACAACCTCGAAATGCAAAGCCTGGGCTGGGTTCCTCCGCGCGAGAACGGCGGCCTGGCGCATGTGGTCAACGGCCAGATCCTGCTGAGCCTGCGCGCCGAAAAGAAGCTGCTGCCGGGCACCGTGGTGAACCAGGTTGCCAAGGCCCGCGCCCAGGAAATCGAAGAGCAGCAAGGCTACAAGCCGGGCCGCAAGCAGATGAAGGAAATCAAGGAGCGCGTCACCGACGAGCTGCTGCCGCGCGCCTTCAGCGTGTACCGCGACACCCGCGTCTGGATCGATCCGCAGAACCATTGGCTGGTGATCGATGCGGCCGCTTCGGCCAAGGCCGACGAAGTCATCGGCCTCCTGGCCAAGTGCGTGGATCCCTTCCCGCTCGAAAACCTGTACGTGGCGCAGTCGCCGGCCTCGGCCATGACCGGCTGGCTGGCCGAGGACGAGGCTCCGGCCAACTTCTCGATCGACCAGGACACCGAGCTGCGTTCGTCGGGCGAAAGCGGCGCGGCGATCCGCTACGTCAAGCACTCGATCGACGCCGATGACGTGCGCCGCCATATCCAGTCGGGCAAGCAGTGCACCCGCCTGGCCATGACCTGGGCCGACCGCATTTCGTTCGTGCTCACCGAAGGCCTGGACGTCAAGCGCGTCGCGCCCCTGGACGTGCTGAAGGAAGGCAACGAAGGCGTGGCCGCCAACGACGACGAGAAGTTCGATTCCGACATGATGCTGATGACGGGCGAACTGGCCAAGATGATGGCCGAGCTGGTCGACGCGCTGGGCGGCGAAAAGAAGGTGTAAGCCTCAGGCGCCCTGGCGCCAGGCAAACCGCGGGCCGCCCTTGACCGGGCGGCCTTTTTCATGCGCGCAAGCTGGGCCTCAGGCCGCCACGGCCCGGTCGCGGCCGGCCTGCTTGGCCTGGTACAGCGCCTGGTCCGCGCGGTCGATCAGATAGGCATAGTCCGGATGGCCGTCGAAGGTCGCCACGCCGATGCTGGCCGTGATGTGCAGCGGCGCTGCCTCGGGAATGGTGAAGACATGGCGGCGGATCTCCGCGCCGAGCTTCTCGGCCGTCGCCAGCGCGGCCTCCTGTTGCGCATCCACCAGCACCACGAGGAATTCCTCGCCGCCGTAGCGGAACACGAAATCGCTGGAGCGGCACGATTGATGCAGCACTTCCGCAAACTGGCGCAACACCTGGTCGCCGCCGGAATGGCCGTGCTGGTCGTTGATGGCCTTGAAATGATCGATGTCCAGCAGCAGAACGGAGAACGAGCTGCGCTGGCGCCGCGCGATCGAGATTTCGCGCCCGACCACCGAGGGCAGGAAGCGCCGGTTCAGCACATTGGTCAGCGGATCGCTGCCGCTCTCGATCTCGGCCACCATATCGAACAAGCCGTTGAGCAAGTGCTTGATGCGCGCCACCAGCTCCTGCAACTCGCGCACGTGGTCCGGCATCGAAGCGGCGAGACCCTGTTCTTCGCCGCGCATCAATTGCGGCAGCACTACCCCGTCCAGCTGCGCGACGGCGTCCGTGATCTGCTGCAGGCCCGGGGCGCTTTCGAACATCGCCCCGCCCTTGTGCTGCAGCCACAATCCGAATTCCGAGGCCGCCAGCCGCGGCAGGCTTTGCCCCGGCGCGCGGTAATGCAAGCCGATCAGCACCGACTGGCTCCACTCCAGCAAGGCGGCGCGCTGGCGTTCGCGTTCCGTGGAAATGTTCTGCCCCAGGGCGAAGAGACGGTAGGCCTCGTCGTTGCGGGCGCCGCGGCTGATGTCGCGCATGAAGGCGCGGCTCATCTGCTCGACCGCCAGGTCGAACAAGTTGCACACGTACTGGGTGGCGACCGACGCGGCCATGCCGTCCAGGTCGCTGGCGCGCAGGCGCAACGCGATCTCGTTCTTCAGGATGCGGGCGCCAGCCATCACCAGATGGATCGGGATGTGGACGCGGGCGTGCACCTCGCCCACTTTTTTCTGCGTGGCCATCAGGGCGGCGATATCGCCCTGGTCGCGCACGCACAGCAGCCCCTTGAGCCAGCGGGTCATGCCGGCATGCAGGCGGCTGGACACGATGTCGTGGGACAGGCGGGGGCCGGCCTCGGCATCGGCCAGCAGCGTGGAATAGAAGGCGTCGACCAGGGCGGACAGGCTGTCGCCCACCACCGCGGCGACCTGCCCGCGCGTATAGGCGTCAACCGACTGGTAGACCGCTATCCAGGCCTGCTCGTCGGACGCGCTCAGGTAGCACGCCTGGCCGGATGAGCCGGCGTGACGATCGGAAGTTGGCGGAACGCCAATACTGCTTGTAGACATAGATAATCCGTCCGCAGGCCCCACGGCGTGTCCGGAAACGACACGCGACAGAAAAAAAGCCAGCGCGGATTATGCTTGAAAACCCCGCGACCAGGCCGCGCAGGGGCCTGGTTCAGAGGGGTATTCGGCCCGGAGCCGCGCGCTTATTCGAGTCCGTGAAAGGCGGAATCGTCCGGACCGACGTGGGAGGGATGCTGCCAGGTCACGTCGCGCAAGGAATGCTGCACCAAGCCTTCCACGCCCAGCAGCACCGCGAAGATCGCCATGCGGATGGGGATGCCGTTGTCGGTCTGGCGGAAGATGGCCAGGCGCGGATCGTGGTTCAGGTCCACGCTCAGGTCATTGGCGCCGGGACGGCTGTCGCGCGGCAGCGGGTGCATCACGATGGTATCGGGGCCGCAGTAGGCGTCGATGATGGCGCGGCTGATCTGGAAGTCCGGCGTGTAGCCTTCGTTCTCCTCGTTGGCGAAGCGCTCTTTCTGCACGCGCGTCGCGTAGATCACGTCGGCGCCGGCCAGGCCTTCGGCCAGCGTGCTCTTCTGCTCGATGATGTTGCCGTTGCGGCTGGCCTGCTCGATGATGTAGGCCGGCATTTCCAGGCCCTTGGGCGACACCAGCGAAAACTTCACATTCTTGTACAGCGCCATCAACTTGATGAGCGAGTGCACGGTGCGGCCGTACTTCAGGTCGCCGACCATGGCGATGTGGGCGCCGTCCAGCAGTTTGCCCAGGCGCGAGAACTCGGTCAGGATCGTGTACAGGTCCAGCAGGGCCTGGCTGGGATGCTCGCCGGGGCCGTCGCCGCCGTTGACCACGGGAATGTTGGTGGCGCGCGCGAATTCGGCAACCGAACCCTGGTCCGGATGCCGGATGACCATGGCGTCGACGTAGCCGCTCATGACGCGGCTGGTGTCGTAGATCGACTCGCCCTTGGCCATGGACGAAAACGTGAAGCCGGTGGTGTCGCAGACCGAGCCGCCCAGGCGGCAGAACGCGGAACCGAAGCTCACGCGGGTACGGGTGCTGGCCTCGAAGAACAGGTTGCCCAGCACCGCGCCTTCCAGCACGCGGGACACCTTCTGGCGGCGGGCAATGGGCTGCATCATGTCGGCCACGCGGAACAGGTCCTCGACCGATTCGCGGGTGAACTGGTCCACCGACAGCAGTTGGTGCTTGCCTTCCACCGCGATGCGGTCACGCAGCGGGCCTTCTTGTACGCTTTGCGTATATTTTTCCAGCAAGACGCCGTTCTGGACGATTTCGCTGACGAAGCGCTGCACCACTTCCGGCATGGCGCGGAATTCCTGCGAGCCCTCAGGCAACAGCCAGGTATCCAACGCGCGGCGTTTGACGCCGATGCGGGTTGCGAACACGTCGCGGGTGAGATTCAGGCGTCGCATGGCGTCGCGCAGGAAGGCTTGCTGGGAAATGGTCATGACGGGCCCCGAACAGGAGATTTATATACGCACTGCGCATATTATTCTCAACACAAATTCAAGTCCAACACTTTTGCGCACACGGGTTTACCCGCAACTAACGTCTCACGTAGGCGGTAGTCGTCTGGGGCGCATCCGTGATCGCCTGTCCCGCCGCCAGCCAGCAGGCGGCGCAGAAGGCGAGCGCGCTGATCAGATAGCAAACCATGGCCAGAAGCTGCGCGGGCCAGTGGGCGCGCGTCAGATGTCCGGTGTAGCCCTGGCGCAACAGGCTGACCTGCACCAAGTAAGCAAACAGGATTCCGAGGCAGGCGGCCAGCAGGCCGCCCAGCAACAGCGCCAGCGGCAGCTGCAGATCCGGCGCGGCGATGTCGCCGCCCACTACGCCCAGCGAAAAGCCCGTCAGGATCAGCGCCGCGCCGCCATTGAGCCAGCCCAGGAAGCGAAACGCCCCCGCCAGTAGCGAGAACGACAGGCCGCTGGCGCGTATCTGCTGGGCGCGGGCGTCCACGGATCAGCCTTCCCCGCCCTTGCGGCAGACCGGCGTGGCGCTCTGGATCGAGGCGCGGGCAGCGGCGATTTCAGCAGCGTCCCAACGCCCCTCGCCCAGCACCGTGATGGTCACCTTGGACGTCGACGGCGTGGCGGTTTCGGCGGCGATCAGTTCCAGCACCTTGGCGGGCTCCGTCACCTTATAGAGCTGCACCTCGTCCGGCGCCCCCTTTTCACCCTTCACGTGGCGCCAGGCATAGGCGACGTTATACGCGTGCTGCACTTGCACGTGGCAGGTGCGCACGTACTCGCCGGCCCGGCGGAAAGCCGCTTCGTAGTTGGTATTGACAGTGAAGGTCTCCGTCAGCACGGCATCGGATTCGTAGACCCCTTTGCTCGCGCAGCCGGCCAACAAGGCCGCAAACGCCATTCCCAACCACAAAGACTTGCGCATGACACTTCCCACGATCGAATTCAACTCCTCGAATTATGCCAGGGGGAAGAGTCCTCGCGACGCCCCCGCCTGCTGCCCTTCCCCCGAAGCCGGGCGTCAACAAAAAAGCCGCGAGAGGGATGCCAAGGCATGTCTCGCGGCTTGCGGGCCGGATTGCGGCGCAGGGAGCGAAGGCCTACTTGGTGGCAGCACCCTCTATCTTCTCGCCGCCCCGCTGGATGTCCTTGCCTGCCCCCGCTACGGTGTTGCAACCGGCCGAGAGCGCGGCGATCGAAAGCAACATGACGAGAAAGACTTTGTTCTTCATGGACATCTCCTGTCTGGGCTTGGAAAGTGAAGTCAGCATACCCCAAAGACCCTCATTTGCGCACCGGCCAGACCGGACGCCGCGGCTGCCGCCATGAGCGCCAGACCCAGGACCAAACGCCGTTGGAAAGGCTTGCGTTCGCCTGTCGCGCAATTAGCGCCAATCGATTAGGATGCGGACATGACCAAGAAACACACATCGCAAAGCGCCGGTTCGGCTCACCAGAGCTGGGGCTGGGAACAGCCGCAATGCCGCGGGCAGGCGGCTTTGGCGCTCTTCATCGACGATCTCCATCGCATTTTGCAGGCGCATGCCGCCGGCAAGCTGGCTGAAAGCAGCACGCTGGCCGACGCGCAGCAGAACGTGAACGAATTGCTGGCTCGCTACAACGAAATTGGCGCCGCACCGGATATTTTCCTCGGCCAATCGGTCGAACTCAAAGAGGGCGTCGACCGCGATGGGGTATCCCATACGGTACCGATTTTTTCGGCGCGCCTGAAACAGTCATTGGTATCGATGCTGGGCCAAGGCCCGGCCTGAAACGCCGCCCGGCTTGCCAGCAGGCTCAGGGCCATAACCAGAACAGTCACCGCAGGAGACCGCACAATGAAGAATACCGACAACGTCGTAGAGTTCCTGCGCCTGCTGTCGCTGGATGTCTCCCTGGGAGCCGCCGCCCAGCATGCGGCCAGCCAGGCGGACGCGCCGCTGGCCCTGGCCCGCCTGGCCACCGCTCACGGCTTGCCTTGCAATGCCTCGGACTGGTCGGCCTTTGCCCGCAGTTGCCTGGACAGCTCCGACCTGACCGAGCAGAACGCCATCCCCGAAGAAGCCACCATCTGGCAGCTGGTGCAGGACCCCGCGCACGGCACGGACATTCCTGCCAGCGCGATTACCCGCGTCATCGGCATCGTCACGCAACCGGAAGGCGGCGAGCCCGTGGTGGGCCACGTCGTCGGCGATCTGGCGCCGCGCGCGCCGCTGGGCCTGGCGCCCTACTCCTCGGGCTCCTGAGCCCTTGCGGCCTCAGGCCCCTGGCAACGCCCGCCCGCCAGACCGCAGAAACGCCATGACGCCGGCCGCGGCGACCACGCCGCTCGCCATGCAGGCCGTCAGCAGATAGCCGCCTGTCGGCGCCTCCCAATCCAGCATTTCCCCTGCGCAGAACACGCCAGGGATTTCGCGCAGCATCAGGCCGGAATCCAGCGCGGCGAACGACACGCCGCCCGCGGTGCTGATCGCTTCGTCCATGGGCCGCGCCCGCAGCAGACGCAGCGGCAAGGCCTTGATGCGCAGGCCCAGGCGCTCGGGGTCGCGGAAGTCTTCCACCGAGGCGCATTCGCGCAGCAATCCCGCCTTGACCCCGGTCAGCCCCAGCCGGCTCTGCAGATGGCTGGACATCGAGCGCGAGCCGCGCGGGTGCGTCACCGCAGCCATCACCTTTTCCTGCGACCAGTCCGGAGCCAGGTCCAGCATGGCGATGGCATGGCCCTGGGCGTCGATCCGGTCGCGCAGCGGCGCGGACAGGGCGTAGACCAGGCTGCCTTCTATGCCGGTTTCCGACACGACGAACTCTCCCTGACGGGCGGGCGTCACGCCGGCTGCGGTTTCGCAGGCCATGGCCACGGATTTCACGGGCTGTCCCGCATAGCGTTCGCGGAAATGGTCCGACCACGCCACGTCGAATCCGCAATTGGCCGGCCGCAGCGGCGCGACGGCAACGCCGTGCAATTGCAGGCCGTCGACCCAGGCGCCGTCCGACCCCAATTTGGCCCAACTGCCTCCGCCCAGCGCCAGCACCACGGCGTCTGCCGCATAGCGCTGCTCCCCCTCGGGCGAGTCGAAGCGCAGCGCGCCCGCGCCAGGCCGGGAACCCGCCGGCCATCCCAGCCAGCGGTGCCGCATATGCAAGCGCACGCCGCTGGCGCGCAGCCTGGCCAGCCAGGCCCGCAACAGGGGCGCCGCCTTCATTTCCTGGGGAAACACCCGGCCGGACGAGCCCACGAAGGTCTGGATGCCCAGGCCATGGGTCCATTCGCGCAAACCGCCCGCGTCCAGCGCCTGCAGCCAGGGCGCGACATGGGACGCGCGGTCGCCGTAGCGTGCCAGAAACGGTTCGGCCGGCTCGCTGTGGGTCAGGTTCAAGCCGCCCCGCCCCGCCATCAGGAACTTGCGGCCGACCGATGGCATCGCATCGAACACATCCACCTGCACGCCTTGCGCGCTCAGGCGCTCGGCGGCCATCAGGCCGGCAGGACCGCCGCCAATGACGGCGACGCGCGCGACAGCCGGGCTCATGGCGACGGCGCCTTCAGGCCGCAGGAATGGATACGCGTAGCACTAAGCATGGGGAACGAACCGGGTGGGAATGGCAAGACAGGCGCGGGAACGCCAGGAAGGGAAAAGATTGTCGCATAGCCGGACCGTCGGGCAGGACGGAAGCAATAAACGCCCCAGTGGGGCGTTTATTGACCGGTGTTACCAAGTCATTGTTATCACAGGGAAAACCCGAAATGCGCAGAGGCTATCCCAAGGCTTGTCCACAGTTGCTGTGGGTAATTCAGTCGGCTTTTTGCGCCGGGATTCAGGCGTGGGCGGCAGACTGCATCGGGCCGGACCAGGGTTCGGCGTCGATTTGGAAGCGCAATTCCTGGTATTCCCCGTCCACCGAGACGGAAGGCAGCAGGCCCGCACCCAGCGCCTGGCCCAGCGCGCGGCGGCACAGGGTTTCAGGATCGTCGGGCAAGGACTGGAACACCCCGTCCGGTATGCGCAGGCGCAGCAGCGCCTGGGGATCGCCGCGTTCGGCGGGCCTGCCGATATGAATATGGGCGGGATAGCCGTGGGGGCACCAGATGCCCACGTGGTACTTGCCGTCAGCGCCCGTATCGGCGACATAGCCGGGATGATCGTATTTTGCTGTTCCCATGGACCCTCCTCGAGTGCGGCAACGTAGCGCGCGTGACCCATGGTAGCGCAGGGCTGCGGGCCTGTGCGGCCGCGCATACCAGGGAAAGTCCGGACTGGAACAAAGGTTTGACGCAGAGCAAGCAGCGCCAACAATCCAGCCGCGAGGCGAAAAAAAAGCCGCGATGAATATCGCGGCTTTCTTCTGCTTGAAACTGGTTGCGGGGGCAGGATTTGAACCTACGACCTTCGGGTTATGAGCCCGACGAGCTGCCAGACTGCTCCACCCCGCGTCTGATGTGTGAATCATACATCATTTTGAAATCTTGTGCAGCGCACCGAGGGAATTTTTTCGGTTTTTGGCCAAATTCAGCTGAAAAAATGCGGCAGCCGCCTGAAAAAAACGCTGTGCATAGCCCGGCATGTCCATGCATATCACCTCGGCCGGGCCGATGGCCGTGACCTGCGCCACGCCGCCGTAGCCCAGGCCATGCCCTTCCCCCGCGTTGATGCGCACCGAAACCGCGCGAGGCAGTCCGCCCGCGGCTTCCGGGCCGTTCACCGGTTCCTCGATCCGCACGCTGCCGCTGACGCACACCAGGGTGGCGCCGGCGCGCAGGACCAGTTTCCGGCTGGCGCCGGCGGCAAGTTCCAGGCGGCGGGCCTGGGCATCTGGGGTGTACGTCGCAATCATCGTCGTCTCCTGTCGGACAACCACAGACTACGCGCGCCCTGCTATGCGCAACAGTCACACTCTCAAGGTTTCTGTACCGATGCAGATCCTCGATTTATGCGCTGTTATGGTGTACTTTGCCTGAATCTGTGCCTAGTCTCACACCAACCTCGGGGAGCATGATCGGCGCATGGATCCGCAACCGCTTTATCTACGCCTGGCCAACCATTACCGGCGCGCCATCCAGACGGGCGTGCTGGCGCCCGCCCAGCGCATGCCCTCCGTCCGCACCCTGGTGCGCACCCATCACGTCAGCCTGTCCACGGCCTTGCAGGCCTGCCGCCAGCTGGAAGATGACGGCCTGATCGAAGCGCGGCCGCGCTCGGGCTACTTCGTGCTCAAGCCGCGGCGCAACACGATTCCGCCCGTGGACGAGCCGGACATCCGCCAGACGCTGGGCGCCGCGCAATACGTGGGCATCCACGACCGGGTCTCGGACTTCGTGGCCAAGTGCGAAGCGCACCCGGTCAGCGCCAACTTCGCCCTGGCCGCGGCGGTGCCCGAGGCCTATCCGCTGGAAGAACTGAAGCAGGCCATGACGCGGGCGCTGCGCCAGTCGCCACAGGTGCTGGTCAGCCCGGTTCCGCCGCAGGGCCATCCGGACCTGCGCACCGTGCTCGCCCGCCGCGCGCTGGCCAACGGCATCAACGCCACGCCGGACGACGTCATCGTCACGCACGGCTGCATCGAGGCGCTGAACCTGGCGCTGCGCGCGGTGGCGCGTCCCGGCGACACGATCGCGGTCGAATCGCCCGCCTACTTCGGCCTGCTGCAGATTCTGGAAAGCCTGGGCATGCGGGCGCTGGAAATTCCCACCAGCCCGCAGCACGGCCTGTCGATCGAAGCGCTGGACCTGGCGTTCCAGACCCACGGCAACATCCGTGCCGTAGTGGTGGTGCCCAACTTCCAGAACCCGCTGGGCTGCGTCATGCCCGATGCGGAAAAAGCGCGGCTGGTCGCCCTGTGCGAACGCCAGCAGGTGCCCCTGATCGAAGACGACACCTACGGCGCGCTGACCGACGACGACACCCCGCTGGCCGCCGCCAAGTCCTGGGACGCGACCGGCAATGTCATCTATTGCTCGTCCATGCACAAGACGCTGGCGCCGGGCATGCGCCTGGGCTGGCTGCTGGGCGGGCGCTGGAAGGCCCGCATCGCCATGCTGAAGTTCGCCCAGAGCCGCCCCAACGAACCATTGGCGCAGATCGCCGTGGCCGAGTTCATGGGTTCGCGCGCCTACGACCGCCATCTGTCGCGCCTGCGCCGGCACCTGAAGATGCAGCGCGACCAGACGGCGGAGACCATCGCCGCGCACTTCCCTCCCGGCACCCGCCTGAGCGTGCCGCAGGGCGGCATGCTGCTGTGGGTGGAAATGCCCGATGGACGTTCCGGCACGGACGTGTTCGAAGCCGCGCTGCGCCAGGGCATCCGGGTTGCGCCGGGCGCCATGTTTTCCAACGGCATACGCTACAACCACTTCCTGCGCATCAGCTGCGGGCAGCGCACCACGCCCGAGATCACCGCTGCCCTGCAGACGCTCGCGCGCATCGTGGGCGAGCGGCCCAGATGAATCCCGCCCTGCACCAGTTCATCGTCGACTACGGCCTGTGGGCGGTGCTGGCCGGCACCCTGCTCGAAGGCGAAAGCGTGGTCGTGTTCGCCGGATTCCTGGCGCACCAGCACCTGCTGCACCTGCCCTATGTAATGCTGTGCGCGTTCGCCGGCTCATTCCTTGCGGACCAGGTCTTGTTCCTGCTGGGCCGCCGCTATCGCGATCATCGCTACGTCCGGAAGGTCCGCCAGAAGCCGGCATTCGAAAAGGCCTTGGCGGCGGTGGACCGCTATCCGCACGGCTTCATTCTCAGCCTGCGCTTTCTATATGGCCTGCGCACGGTGGGGCCGGTGGCCCTGGGCGTATCGAGCGTGCCGCCGCTGCGCTTCCTGGCGCTCAACGCCATTGCCGCCGCCATCTGGGCGGTGTGCTTCAGCGCCCTGGGCTATCTGTTCGGCCAGACGATCGAATCCATGCTGGGACGCCTGCACGGCGTCGAGACCAAACTGGCCGTGGCCGTCGCGATCGGCGCGCTCATCTGGCTGGCGTATCACCTGCTGGGCAAGCGCCGCAAATAACGGCGCTCAGACCACCAGCTTGCCGCTGGCGCGCAGCACATAACGGCGCCGCGCGTTGCGGTACCAGCGGCCCACCAGGGGCAAGCGCGCCAGGCGGCGCAGGATGGGATGGCGCTGGTCGAAGTCGTGCCAGGCCTTGAAGCCATGCCCCATGCGCTCCCAGCTCTGGCGCGCCTCGGGGGAAAGTTTGCCGGGGTCGAACGCCGCCAGCTTTGCTGCTTCCGAGACGCGCATCGCGATCGATCCGCCCCGGCATTCCAATGAATACTGATTCCGCATGGGGCCGCATATTACCCGGCTTGCATGACCTGCGGCAGCGCTTGCTGCGCGCTGCCGCAACGAGCAATTGGAGCCAGGTTTGACCGCCCCATGCAAGCCTTTGTAATTAAAGGAAAATGAACATCTATGCCCGCACTATCCCAAGGCTTGTCCACAGAAGTTGTGGGTAACTCTTGCAAGCCTGGACCCGCACGGCAGTCTATTTCAGGGCGCCCAGAATCATGTCGCGCACGCTCTCGAAACCGGCCACGTATTGCGGATTCTCGGAGCGGGCCAGCAGGCTGGAATAGTTCTGTTCGAGCTGGGCTTCGATGGCCTCGCGCAGGCCGGGCGAGGCCTTGGCCAGATGCAGCATCGACAGCACGGTCGAGTTCAGCGCATCGATGCGGCCGCCCTGATGCGAAATGGTGTGCACGATGACGGCGATTTGTTCCTGGATGTCCATGTGTAAGCCTCCTGGCATTGAAGTCGGCGCAAATCCTAGCATGGCGCCACGCCCACCCATGCTAGGCAAGCCCTGCGCGCCGCGCTAGCATGAAGCGTAGCCGCAGAGGCACGGCGGCGCACGTCACCGGCTCCGTTTCCAGGGCTGCGCGCCCGCGAGCATCCGGTGCAACCGGAGGCTTCCGATGAAGACGATCCAGAACTACGTTGCGCCGGACGCCCAGTCCATGCGGCGCCTGCAGGACCGGCTGGGGTACAGCGACGCGCGCATGGCGGAGCTGGCCGGACTGGACGCAGCCATCCCCTGGCACAGTTTTATCGGCGGCGCCGAGCCGCGCTCGCTGGGCCGCCAGCGCCTGTTTTTTGTTGCGGCCCGTCTCACGCTGGACGAAGCGCAATGGCAGCGCGTGCTGGCGGCCATGCACGATCTGGGCGCGCGCTTCGATTACCAGGACACACGGCATCCCGACGCCCTGCCCGCGCCGGAACCCGTCGCCGACGAAGAGCGCAAGTTCGGCATGCTGCTGGTCAGCCGCAACGGCTCCTTCCATGAAATGGAGCAGTTGCGCGAGTTCGCGCATTTCGCGCACGAGGCCGACGTCAGCCGCTATGTGCATTCGGCCTTCTACGATAGCGACATCGATCTGTGCCGCTTCAGCTTCGCCGACCACGATGGCCTGGACGACTCCAGCCGCGACCGCATCTTCGATGCCGCGCGCAAGACCATCACGCGTTTCGAGTTCGACGGGCGCATCTATCAGGGCGGCATTCCGCCCGAATCCGACGGCTAGCGCGCGGCGCCATGCTGGCGTGCGCGGGCTGCCGCGCATTGACGCGGGCAGGCCCGGGCCTGTACCGTCGGCACTCGCGCCCTCTCGCTCCATGCCGCCCATCCCCGTATGAACGAACGACTCGACGCCATCGACCGGCAACTGCTCAGCCTGCTGCAAGCCAATGCGCGCGAACCCGCGGCCATCCTGGCGCGCAAGCTCGGCCTGGCCCGCACCACGGTGGTTGCGCGCATTGCGCGGCTCGAACGCGAGCACATCGTGGCGGGCTATGGCGTACGCCTGGGGCGCTTGCTGGAAGAAGCGGCGGTGCGCGCCTATTGCTTCATCAGCGTGCTGCCCAAGACCCCCGCCGCGGTGATCCGCGAACTGGAGAAGATGCCCGAGGTCGAAGAGGTCTCCTCGGTCAGCGGCCCCTACGATTACCTCATCTTCCTGCGCTGCGAAACCCATGAACAGCTGGACGAACTGCTGGATCGCATCGGCCTGATCGACGGGGTCAAGCAGACCCAGACTTCCATCGTCCTGAGCCGCAAGCTCGACCGCCGCAGCGCCGTGGCCGCGCCATGAAATGATGGTGTAATGAGGGCAACCGCCATTTCAGGACACCCCATGTTTGCACGCCTTGCCCCCGCCGCCATATTGCTTGCCCTGCTGACCGCCTGTTCCAGCATGAGCGAGGTGACGCCCGTCGGCAAGGACACCTACAGCGTCACCCACAGCTCCGGCTCGCAGATGATGACCTGGGTGGAAATCAAGAACCAGGCCCTGCTGCGGGCCGAACAGTATTGCCAGTCGATCGACCGCAAGCTGGTCAAGCCCAAGATCACGTCCAACCACGCGACCGGCCTGGGTCCCAAGCGCGCCACCGTGACCTTCGAATGCGGCGTCATCGAGCCGCCCAAGAATTCCTCGAAGTGAGACGGCGGCCCGCCCCGATCCGCAACACAACTTCAGTCCCCGCATCGTGAACACCTCCCTGCCCGTAGGCATCACCATGGGCGATGCCGCCGGCATCGGCCCCGAAATCGTCATCAAGGCCTACGCGCAAGGCCTGAACGCGCCTTGTGTGGTCTATGGCGACGCCGGCGCGCTGCGCCGCGCCGCCGCCCAGCTGGGCGCCAGGCTGGAGATCGTCGAGGTCGCCGATGTCAGCCAGGCAGCGCCGGGCGCGGACCACATCAACGTCATCGCCTGCAGCCCCGCCCTGCCCGCCGACCTGCCCTTGGGACAGATCAGCGCGGCCGCCGGACGCGGCGCTTACGATTACGTCTGCGCCGCCATCGACGATGCGCGGGCCGGCCGCATCCGCGCCATCGTCACCGCCCCGCTGAACAAGAAATCCATGCATGCCGGCGGCATCGACTACCCGGGCCACACCGAGATCCTGGCGGAGCGCTCGGACACGCGCGACTTCGCGATGATGCTGGCCAACGACGAGCTGCGCGTGCTGCTGGTGACCATACACGTGGCGCTGGCCGACGTGATCGCGCGCATCACGCCGCAAGCGGAACTGACCGCCATGCGCCTGGCCGACCAGGCCTGCCGCCAGATGGGCATTGCCCAGCCGCGCGTCGCGGTCGCGGGCCTGAATCCGCACGCGGGTGAAGGCGGCAAGTTCGGCCGCGAAGACATCGACATCATCGAACCCGCAATCGCCGCCGCCCGCGCGCAAGGCATAGACGCGAGCGGTCCCTGGCCTGGCGACACGATCTTCATGCGCGCCCGGCGCGGCGAGTTCGATATCGTGGTGGCGCAGTACCACGACCAGGGACTCATTCCGGTCAAGTACCTGGGCCTGGACCATGGCGTGAACGTGACCGTGGGCCTGCCTTTCGTGCGCACCAGCGTGGACCATGGCACCGCCTTCGACATCGCGGGCAAGGGCCTGGCCGACCATGCCTCGCTGGTCGCGGCGTTCGACCTGGCGCTGGCCATGACGCCCTGAGCGCGGCGCCACGGCCCTGCCGTGGCCCAGCAGCGCTGACAACTGGCTGTCAGGAAGCAAGGCGTCCCCGGGACTACAATACGGCCCGTTTACGGCGCCCGCGGCGCTTTCCGTCCGCCCTCCCCCTTCCATCCCTCATGTCACGCCTTGCCCGCCTACTTCCCGACCGCTTCACCCTCTACCTGATCTGCACCGTCATCATCGCCAGCATCGTGCCCGCCCACGGGCAAGGCGTGGTCGTGTTCGGCTGGATCACCAACATCGCGGTCGGCCTGCTGTTCTTCCTGCACGGCGCGCGCCTGTCGCGCGAGGCCATCATCGCCGGCCTGACGCACTGGAAGCTGCACCTCACGATCTTCTCCGCGACCTTCCTGATGTTCCCGCTGCTGGGCCTGGCGCTCAAGCCGGTGCTGGAGCCGCTGGTCACGCCCGAGCTCTATCTGGGCATCCTGTTCCTGTGCTGCCTGCCCGCCACGGTGCAATCGGCCATCGCCTTCACCTCGATGGCGCGCGGCAACGTGCCGGCCGCCGTGTGCAGCGCCTCCGCCTCAAGCCTGCTCGGCATCTTCATCACTCCGCTGCTGGTGGGCACGGTGGTCGCCAACGCGGGCAGCGCGCCGATCTCGTTCGACGCCGTCGGCAAGATCATGCTGCAGCTGCTGCTGCCCTTCGTGCTGGGCCAGTTCGCCCGCCGCTGGATCGGCGCCTGGGTGCACAAGCGCAAGGCCATGCTGAAGTTCGTCGACCAGGGCTCCATCCTGCTGGTGGTCTACACGGCTTTCTCTGAAGCCATCAACGAAGGCCTGTGGAGTTCGACCCCGATCCCCGCGCTGGCCGGCCTGGTGGTGGCTTGCGCCGTCATCCTGGCACTCGCACTGGGCCTGTCGGCCCTGGCCGGCCGCGTGTTCGGCTTCAATGTCGAAGACCGCATCACACTGTTGTTCTGCGGTTCGAAGAAAAGCCTGGCCAGCGGCATTCCGATGGCGCAGGTGCTGTTCGCCGGCCACGCCGTGGGCGCAATCGTGCTGCCATTGATGTTGTTCCACCAAATCCAGCTGATGGTGTGCGGCGTGCTGGCCGCGCGCTTCGGCAAACGCCCCGAGGCGCAAGCCTGAGGCGAGTTCGCAGCCACAACGAAAAACCGCGCCGAAGCGCGGTTTTTTTCTTGGGGCCAAAAGGCTCAGTACATGTCGCGCGGCTGCGCACCCGAGAAGTTCAGGAAGCGCGTGCTGGAGCCCTGGAAGGTCAAACGCACCGAGCCGATGGGACCGTTACGCTGCTTGCCGATGATGATCTCGGCGGTGCCCTTGTCCGGCGAATCAGGGTTGTAGACCTCGTCGCGGTAAATGAACAGGATCACGTCCGCGTCCTGTTCGATAGCGCCGGATTCGCGCAGGTCGCTCATCACGGGACGCTTGTTGGGGCGCTGTTCCAGGCTTCGGTTCAGCTGCGACAGCGCGATCAGCGGGCAGTTCAGTTCCTTGGCCAGCCCCTTGAGCGAGCGGCTGATTTCCGACACTTCGGTGGCCCGGTTTTCACCCGAGCCGTTGCCCGACATGAGCTGCAGGTAGTCGATGATGATCAGGCCAAGCTGGCCGCATTGGCGCGCCAAGCGGCGCGCGCGCGCGCGCACTTCCATCGGGCTGAGCGCCGGCGATTCATCGATGTAGACCTGCGCGTCCTGCATCAGCTGGACCGCGTGGGTCACGCGCGGCCAGTCCTCGGCGATCAGCTTGCCGGTCCGCATGCGATGCTGGTCCAGCAGGCCCACGGAGCCCAGCATACGCATGGCCAGTTGCACCGCGCCCATTTCCATGGAGAACACCGCCACCGGCAGCCCTTCCTCGATGGCGACGTGCTCGCCGATGTTCATCGAGAACGAGGTCTTGCCCATGGACGGGCGGCCGGCCACGATGATCAGGTCGCCGCCCTGCATGCCCGAGGTCATCTTGTCCAGATCGGTGAAGCCCGTGGGCACGCCGGTCACGTCGGAGGTGCTTTCGCGGTGATAGAGCTCATCGATGCGTTCCACCACCTGCGTCAGCAGCGGCTGGATTTCCTGGAAGCCCGCGGCGCCGCGTGCGCCTTCCTGGGCAATCTGGAACACTTTGGACTCGGCCTCGTCCAGCAGCTGGCGCGCTTCCTTGCCCTGCGGGCTCATGGCGGCCGCGGAGATCTCGTCGGCGATCGCGACCAGCTTGCGCAGCATGGCGCGCTCGCGCACGATCTCGCCATAACGGCGGATGTTGGCGGCCGATGGCGTGTTGTGGGCCAGCGCGTTCAGATAGGCCAGGCCGCCGGCATCCTCGGCCTTGCCTGCGCTGACCAGCGATTCGTGGACGGTGATGACGTCGGCCGGGCGCGCCAGCCCGATCAGGCGGGCGATATGGTGCCAAATCAGCCGGTGGTCATGCCGGTAGAAATCCTCTTCGACCAGCACGTCGGCAATGCGGTCCCAGGCCGCATTGTCCAGCAGCAGGCCGCCCAGCACCGACTGCTCCGCCTCGATGGAATGGGGGGGAACGCGCAGGTATTCGAGCTGGGAGTCGGCAGGTGTATTCATGACTTCAATAGTAACGGCTGCAGGATGTCCGCGACGCGGAAGAATCCCTGGATATCGCGCGAGGGCAATCGGCCCAGCACCACGCGCAAGGGCGCGGCAATGCCGCAGAGCACGCGCGCCAGGCGCGTCAGGCGGGATCGGACCTCAGGGTCTGGGTTGCTCTCGAAATAGACTTCGAACGCCAGTTTACCCAGCGTACGGGCCACATCGTCCGGCAATTTACGCAAAGACACCAGAGAGGCCAGCATCTGGAACAGGTCATAGGCCTGGGCCAGCGGCCGCGACAGCGTCGAACCGATGTTCTCTTCGAAATCGATGCGCCAGAGCTCGCCGTCCTGCAAGGTGATGTTGCGGATCTGGGCGCCGCCATGCCACAGGCCGCGGGCATGGAAAGCGGCCAGGTCGGCCGCGGCGGCGCGCGCCAGCCACAAGCGGGATGTCGTGTCCTCGTTGCGGATCAGGTCGGCCAGGTCTTCGCCCACGTATTCCAGCACCAGCAGACCCTGCTCCTGCCACCAGACCTCGGGCACGCGGCAACCGGCCTTCAGAAGTTGAGCAAGGCGCTGCGACTCGTGCGTCAGGCCGTTGCGCAGCAACACGCCCGGACGTGGAAACTCACCCAGGAAAATCTTGCACCCCACGCCCAGGAACAGGGCGCGCACATAGCGCAGCGCGTAGCTCACGCCCTGGCCGATGCTGGAACGGCGGCGCTTGATGATGCAGCGCACGCCATCTATCGTCACATCCCTCACCGAAGGTTCACGCGACGCATCCACGCTGTCCAGCCAGGCTCGCAGGCCTGGGGGCGCGTTGTGGTGCACGGGGGGCTGAGTCAAGACGTCCTCTGAGGAATGCGGCGCGGGGCCTGGATCGTGGAGTCCGAAGACTACACGCAATACGGCGATGGGCAAAAAGAAAAAAAGCCGGCGCGCGGGCCGGCTTCTTTTTTACTGCGGGTACCGGCTTAGGACAGTTCGCCTTCGACCAGGATCGTCACGTCGACCAGAACGTCGGCGTGCAGGGCGACCTGGGCCGGGAACTCGCCGATCGACTTCAGCTGGCCGTTGGGCAGGCGGATTTGCGCCTTTTCCACGGCTTCGAAGCCAGCCTTGCGCAGGCCTTCAGCGATGTCGGCGTTGGTGACCGAGCCGAACAGACGGCCGTCGACGCCAGCCTTCTGGACGATCTTCAGCTGGAAGCCGGCGACGCGCTCGCCCAGAGCTTGGGCAGCGGCCAGCTTTTCAGCCTGGGCCTTTTCCAGTTCGGCGCGGCGCGCTTCGAATTCCTTCAGGGCGGCGTCGGTTGCGCGACGGGCCTTGCGCTGGGGGATCAGGAAGTTGCGGGCGTAGCCATCACGCACGCGGACGACTTCGCCGAGGTTACCCAGGTTGACGACTTTTTCGAGCAGAATAACTTGCATTTCAGTGCCCCGGATTAGTTGTGGTTGTCGGTGTAAGGCAACAGGGCCAGGAAGCGCGCGCGCTTGATGGCGGTGTCCAGCTGACGCTGGTAGATTGCCTTGGTGCCGGTCAGGCGAGCCGGGATGATCTTGCCGTTTTCTTGCACGAAGTCGCGCAGGGTGTCCAGATCCTTGTAGTCGATCTCTTCCACGCCGGCAGCGGTGAAGCGGCAGAACTTACGACGCTTGAAGAGCGGGTTCTGCTGCGTGAATTTGCGTTTTTCCTTGCGTTTTCCGAAGAAAGCCATGATATGTGCCTCTTTGTTTGAGGGGGCCGGGTTCTACCCAAAACGGGCCCAAACCCCCATAACCTATCCGTAATCAGAAGGCGCTCATCGCGCCTCTTGCCCAATTCCCTTCAAGCCACCAGCGGATCGCGCCCTGCGCTGCCGCTGATCCTGCGTGCCTGCTGCAAATGCAGCTTGACCTTCACCGAGTCCTTGCGGGTGGGAGCAAGAAACCCCTGCACCAGCAATTCGGACCCTAGCGCGGTGTCCTTCAGCAGCAACGCCAGATCGCCCAGTGCCACGGCCGCGATAGTCAGTTCGACGCGGCGCGGGTGGCCAGCTTCGATGACTTCCGACTCGTGCGCCAGCACCATTTCCAGTGCGGGCAAACCGGCGGGAGTGTGGCGCAAAGGCTCGCATTCGAGAACGCGGGCGCTGAGTTCCAGCTTGTTCATCCTGCCAGGCACCGAGGGGACTTCATGGGATGAGCTCTGCGTGAGCCCTGCTTACTCGGCCTGAGCCGGCGCTGCTGCTTCAGCCGAAGCCTTGCGGGCTTCTTCGCGTTCGACCGACTTCATCATGATCGAGGGCGTGGCTTGAGCCTTCTTGGTCTTGATGACCAGGTGGCGCAGAACGGCGTCGTTGTAGCGGAACGAGTGTTCCAGCTCATCCAGCGTGGCTTGGCCGCACTCGATGTTCAGGCAGACGTAGTGAGCCTTGACGAGCTTCTGGATCGGGTAGGCCAGTTGACGGCGACCCCAGTCTTCCAGGCGGTGAACCGAGCCGCCTTGGCCCGTGACCAGCGCTTGGTAACGCTCGACCATGGCGGGCACTTGCTCGCTTTGGTCGGGGTGAACGATAAACACCACTTCGTAGTGACGCATGAGTAAAACTCCTTGAGGATGTCTCGCTGGCCGACCGTCCTGCGCCCCCGCTTTCCATCAGGGGCGGATCGCAATATGCATCTTGAACAGTGGCCCGCAAGGGGCAGCCCGCTACCCAAAAACCATGGGCGGTCGAGCAAGAAAGCTCTCGATTATCACCGATTGAGCGGTCAGGCGCAAGCTAGAGGCCGGTCAGGAAATAAGGGACGGACTATTTCCATCGCCCTGCCCCGCCTGCCGAGGCAAATCGGCAACATCGATTTCCTGGGGACGGTTGACCACGCTGACCATCACGTAGCTGATGATCATAAGCAGGAACCATGAGCCCAGCTTGGCGATGGACACGAGTTGCCAGCCCTGCGACTGGTTCGGATAGCGCCAGGCGTTGGCAAAGGTGCCGATGTTCTCGGCGAACCAGATGAACAGGGCCACCAGCACGAAACCCAGCAATAGCGGCATGCGGCGGTAGACCTGCCAGATACGGAAATACACCCAGGTGCGGGCGAACAGGATGGCGGTCAGCGCGAACAGCGCCCACCGGATATCCATGATGTAGTGGTGCGCAAAGAAGTTCAGGTAGATCAGCACCGACAACGCCACGCAGGCCGCCAGCGGCGGATGCGCGCGGAAGCGGAAGTCGAACAGGCGCCAGACGCGGGCCAGGTAGCTGCCCACCGCCGCATACATGAAACCCGTGAACAGGGGCACGCCGCCGATGCGCAGCACGCTGGCCTCGGGATAGATCCACGAACCCGCGGCGGTCTTGAAGACTTCCATGCCCGTGCCCACCACATGGAACAGCAGGATCACGCGGGCTTCGCTCCAGGTTTCCATGCGCAGCGCCAGCAGCAGCGCCTGGATGCCCAGCGCGGCCAGGGTCAGGAAGTCGTAGCGGGCCAGCGCGGCATCCTTCGGATACCACCAATGCGTGCCGAGCAGCAGCGCGCACATCAGGCCGCCGAAAAGGCAGGCCCAGGCCTGCTTCACGCCGAAGCGGAAAAACTCGTAGAGCGCGACGCCAAAACGGCCGCGGCCGGCCAGATTGCTGGCCAGCCGCGATTCCCACTCCTGCAGCCCCGCGATGAGCGGCCAGTCATTGGCCGCCGGATGGCTCACGGAAAGCTCAGCCTTCCACGACGGCGTAGGCCGAGTGGTTGTGGATGGATTCGAAGTTCTCGGCTTCCACGCGGTAGCGGGCGATGCCGGGATGCGCGTTCAGGCGGGCGGCCACGTCGCGCACCAGGTCCTCGACGAACTTGGGGTTGTCGTAGGCGCGCTCGGTGACGTACTTCTCGTCGGGGCGCTTGAGCAGGCCCCAGAGTTCGCACGAACCTTCTTCTTCGATCAGGCGGATGACGCCGTCCATGCCGATATCGGCGTTCAGGATGGCCGACACCGTGACGTGCGAGCGCTGGTTGTGCGCGCCGTACTCGGAGATGGCCTTGGAGCAGGGACAGAGGCTGGTGACGGGCACCTGCACGATCAGTTCGAACTCGACCTCGTCGCCCTGGGCGCGCGCGATCCACTGCACTTCGTAGTCCAGCAGGCTTTGCACGCCGGAGATCGGGGCGGACTTGTTGATGAAGTACGGGAAGGCGGCGGTGATGTCGCCGCGTTCGGCATGCAGCAGCGGCAGCATGTCGGCCGCCATGGCGCGGAACAGGGTCGGCGTCATGGGGATGCTGCGGTACTTTTCCAGCAGGGCCACGAAGCGGGACATGTGCGTCCCCTTTTCTTCGGGCGGCAGCGCCACGGTCAGCGTCCAGTTGGCCACGGTGCCCTGGGGCGAGCCGTCGCCGCTTTCAATCAACATGGGGTGGCGCACGCCACGGATGCCCACGCGCTGAATCGGGATGTGCCGGGTGTCCGCCGAACTCTGGACGTCGGGCATCACGATGGCGGGGTCGATCGGAGAATTCATTTCGGCTTACCTGTCTAGGCAGTCAGTCGTGAAAACGCACGGGCCTAGGAATCTTTGAGAAGGGGGCCATTATCGCCCATAGTCCGCCGATCGCCAGGGAAAACCCTTTTATTCGTAGGTTGGCGGGGCCGGAACAGTGTGTTTCATTACCGCGGACAGTGGCCTCGCCCCTGTCCGCGGAATCGGGCCGGATTCAGCCCAGCAGGTCGGCGTAACGAGCGCGGATCGCGCTTTCGATGCCCGCCGCGTCCAGGCCGATGCCGGCCCACAGCGCCGATTGCTCGCCGTGGTCGATGAACTCGTCGGGCAGGCCCAGTTGCAGGACCGGAATCGCAACGCCGGCCGCGCTCAGCGTTTCCAGCACCGCGCTGCCCGCGCCGCCCATGATGGACGCGTCTTCCAGCGTAACCAGGGCGTCGTGGCGGCTGGCCAGGTCGAGGATCAGTTCGCGGTCGATAGGCTTGACGAAGCGCATGTCGGCCACGGTGGCGTCGAGCTTTTCGGCCGCGCCCAACGCGGCCTGGAGCAGCATGCCGAAACCCAGGATGGCAATCTTGCGGCCCTCGCGGCGCACCACGCCGCGACCGAGTTCGACCGTGTCCAGGCCGGGCGCCTCGGCCGCGCCACAGCCCGCGCCGCGCGGATAGCGCACCGACGCCGGGCCGGGATACTGATAACAGGTCGACAGCAGCAGCCGCGTTTCGTTTTCGTCCGAAGGCGTGGCCACGACCATGTTGGGCACGCAGCGCAGGAAGGCGATGTCGTAATTGCCCGCATGCGTGGCGCCGTCCGCGCCCACCAGGCCGGCGCGGTCCAGCGCGAAGGTCACGTCCAGGTTCTGCAGGGCCACGTCGTGGATGAACTGGTCGTAGCCGCGCTGCATGAAGGTGGAGTAGATCGCGACCACCGGCTTCTGGCCTTCGCAGGCGATGCCCGCGGCGAACGTCACGGCGTGCTGCTCGGCGATGCCCACGTCGAAGTAGCGCTGCGGAAAGCGCTTTTCGAATTCGACCAGCCCGCTGCCCTCGCGCATGGCGGGCGTGATGGCGACCAGGCGCGAATCCTGTTCGGCCATGTCGCACAGCCACTGGCCGAACACCTGCGTGAAGCTGCGCTTGCCCGGCGCCTTCGATTGCTGGATGCCGACGGCCGGATCGAACTTGCCCGGGCCGTGGTACAGCACCGGGTCGGCCTCGGCCAGCTTGTAGCCCTGGCCCTTCTTGGTGACCACGTGCAGGAACTGCAGGCCTTCCAGGGCCTTGAGGTTCTGCAGCGTGGGCACCAGCGCGTCCAGGTCGTGTCCGTCGATCGGGCCGACGTAGTTGAAGCCGAATTCCTCGAACAGCGTGGCCGGGGTGACCATGCCCTTGGCATGTTCTTCGAAGCGGCGCGCCAGTTCCAGCACCGGCGGCACGTGCTGCAGCACCGCTCGGCCGACGTTCTTGGCAGCCGCATAGAAGCGGCCCGACATCAGGCGCGCCAGGTAACGGTTCAGCGCCCCCACCGGCGGCGAGATCGACATGTCGTTGTCGTTCAGGATCACCAGCAGGTTGATGTTGGGCGTGACGCCGGCGTTGTTCATGGCTTCGAAGGCCATGCCCGCAGACATCGCGCCGTCGCCGATGATGGCGATGTGCTGGCGCTGCACGCCGGCATTGCGCGAGGCCACCGCCATGCCCAGCGCCGCCGAGATGGAAGTGGACGAATGCGCGGTGCCGAAGGCGTCGTATTCGGATTCGCTGCGTTTCGGGAAGCCCGAAATCCCGCCCTGCTGGCGCAGCTTGGCCATGCCGGCGCGGCGCCCGGTCAGGATCTTGTGCGGGTAGGACTGGTGGCCCACGTCCCAGACGATGCGGTCATGCGGCGTGTCGAACACCTGGTGCAGGGCCAGGGTGAGTTCGACCGTGCCCAGGTTGGACGACAGGTGCCCGCCCGTTTTGGACACCGATTCCAGCACGAAGCCGCGCAGTTCGTCGGCCAGCTTCTTCAGCTCGCGGCGATCCAGGCGCTTGAGGTCAGCCGGGGATTGAATGCGGTCCAGTAAATCTGTCGTCATGCTTTTATGTGGTTCGTTGGCCCGGCCTGCCTCCAGCCCGGGCTGGTCCCGGCTCAGCGGTCTCGTAGGACGATGAAGTCGGCCAGTTCAGCCAGGCGCGATCCGGCCTCGCCCAGCGGAGCCAGGGCCGCCAGCGCGTCCTCACGCAGTTCCTGGGCAAACGCGCGCGCGCCGTCCAGGCCCAGAAGCGATACATAGGTGGGCTTGTTCTCGGCGGCGTCCTTGCCCGGCGTCTTGCCCAGGCTGGCGCTGTCCGCGGTCACGTCCAGGATGTCGTCGACCACCTGGAAGGCCAGCCCCACCGCCTGCGCGTAGGCGTCCAGCGCCTGGCGCGAAGCCGAGCTGGCGCCCGCCACGATGCCGCCCAGGGCCACGCTGCAAGCCAGCATGGCGCCCGTCTTCATGCTGTGCATGGTTTGCAGTTCGTCGCGCGACAGCGCGCGGCCGACGCTGAACAGATCGATGGCCTGGCCGCCCGCCATGCCCTGGCTGCCGGCAGCGCGCGCCAGCGACTGGGTGGCCTGCACGATCAGCGCGGGCGCGATCGGCATGGAGGCCAACAGATCGAAGGCCAGCGGCTGCAGCGCATCGCCCGCCAGCATGGCGGTGGCTTCGTCGAACTGCACATGGGTGGTGGGACGGCCGCGGCGCAGCGTGTCGTCGTCCATGCAGGGCAGGTCGTCGTGCACCAGCGAATAGGCGTGGATCAGTTCCACCGCCGCGGCGGCGCGGTCCAGCGAGGCCTGCACGGCCAGCACGCTGCCGCTGACGGGGCAAGCCTGCCCCGCCGCGTAGACCAGCGCGGCGCGCACCCGCTTGCCGCCGCCGAGCACGGCGTAGCGCATGGCTTCGTGCAGCCGGGCGGGCAACGCGTCAGCCGGGGGGAGCAGATCGTCCAGGACGTCTTCGACGTGCTGGACACGGCCTTGCAACCATTCCGGGAAGGCGAGTTGAATTTGCTTCATCGGGCTCTTATTCGTCATCCAGCGCCGCCGGGTCCAGCGGACGCAGCAGGTCGCCCTCCAGGACCTTGACCTGCTGTTCGGCCTGCGCCAAGCGTTCCTGGCAGACCCGCGTGAGCGCCACGCCGCGCCGGTAGGCGGCAAGCGACTGCTCCAGCGGCAACGAGCCGTCTTCCATGGCCGCTACCAGCGATTCGAGCTCGGCCAGCGCCGTTTCGAAATCCTGGGGCAAGGGACGGTCATCGATCTGCGGATCGGCTTGTGAAGATTTGGCCAAACGGGTCTCCGAGGGCGCTAGGGGTGGATCAATCCGTGAATTGTACGAGATACCCGCAAGGCCGTCGGGCTTGCCGCCGCGCGCGGCGCGTCTCAGGCCGCGGCGCCCGCCAGCCCCGCTATGGAGGCCTGCAGCAGGGGCGCCACGCGCGTACGCAGGTCCGCCTCCGGCAAGAGGCTGGCGGGTCCGCCGCAGCTCATGACGAAGACGCCCTCGCCCGTGATGGACGAGAACGGCACCGCGACCGCATTGATCCCCGACTGCCATTCGCCGATGGCGTAGCAGCAGCCCGTATCGCGCAGTTCGACGCGCGCGCGCTCGACGGCGGCCGCGTCCGGCGCCGTCTCGCCCAGCCGGGCCAGCGCGTCGGCGCAGGCCTGGGGCGGCAGGCTGGCCAGGTAGGCCCGCCCCATGGCGCTGTCCAGGCTGGCGCGATAGCCGACCGGCAGGCGCAGGTAAAGCGCCGAAGAGCCGTGGATGGCTTCGACGTAGGTCATGGCGTCGCCATCGAAGGCGCCCAGGGCCACCGCGCCACCCGTGGCGCGGGCCAGCTCGGTCATCGAGGCCTTGGCCAGTTCGCGCACCTCCAGTCCGGCCAGCAGGCCGAAGCCCAGCGCCAGCACGCCATAGCCCGGCGAATATTTGCCGGTGTCCGGGTGATAGCGCAGATAACCCAATTCAGTAAGGGTGTAGGTGATGCGGCTGATGGTGGGCTTGGGCAGACCGGTCAGACGCGCCAGGTCCAGATTGCCCAAGGCCGTCACGCCATGGCGAAAGCAGCGCAGCACGTCCAGCCCGCGCGCCAGGGCGGTAATGAAATCGGGCGAATTGGCGCCCTCGCCCGCGCCGGGAGCGCGCTTGCGGCGCGCGGGCAGGCTGAGTTCGACCTTGCCGTCCGGCTTGGCGGCGGGATGGGCGATGCGCTTGGCGTCAGAAAAAGATTGCATTTCTATTCGCTTCGTTTTTATAGTTTATTTCGAATAACAAAATTAAATTCCATTTTACGGAATTTAATGCACCCAAGGAGACTTGGCAAGCGCTGCCCGCAGCGCCAAGCCAGGCCCGAACCTCCACTCATGCACGCGATTTCAAGGGGAAAACATGATTCGCACTAGCTTCAAACTGCTGGCCACCCTGCTGCTCAGCGCCGCAGCGCTGGGCGCCCAGGCCGAAACCTATCCGGCCCGGCCGATCAAGGTGGTCTCGCCCTTCCCCGCCGGCGGCGCCACCGACGTGCTGACGCGCATCCTGGCCGAACGCATGGCCAAGACGCTGGGCCAGCCCATGATCGTCGAGAACAAGGCAGGCGCCGGCACCTCGATCGGGGCGGCCTTTGTTTCGCGCGAAGCGCCGGACGGCTACACCATCCTGATGGCGACCAACTCCACGCTGGTCACCAACCGCTATCTGTACAAGGAGCTGCCCTACGATCCCGATGGCTTCGCCCGCATCGGCATGGTCGGCGTGGGACCGCTGGTCCTGCTGTCCAGCCCCAAGCGGCCGTTCAACAGCACCCAGGATGTGGTGGCCTACGCCAAGCAGAATCCGGGCAAGCTGACCTTCGCCACCTTCGGCCCTGGCACGTCCTCTCACCTGGCGGGCGAACTGTTCAAGGAACGCGCAGGCATCGACATCCTGCATGTGCCCTTCAAGGGCGCGACCCAGGCCCTGCCCGCGCTGGTCAGCGGCGACGTGGACCTTTTCTTCGACATGGTGGCCACCGGCATGCCGCAGGCCGATGCCGGCAAGGTCAAGGTCTTCGCCATCACCAGCCCCGGCCGCCTGGCGACGCAGCCCAAGCTGGCGACGCTGGCCGAGCAAGGCTATCCCGCGTTCGACATGACCGCCTGGTTCAGCTTCGTGGCGCCCAAGGGCACGCCCGCCCCCGTGATGGAAAAGCTGCAGCAGGCCCTGACCGAGACCCTGCAGGACGAGACCATCAAGAAGCGCATGCTGGACATGGGCATCGACCCGCGCTCGGGCACGGCCGCGGAACTGGACAAGCAGATCAAGACTGAACAGCCCATCGTGGCGCAGCTGATCAAGCAGGCCAATATCGTCCTGCAATGATGGCACGGCTGGTTTCGTGACAAAACGTAGGCGGGTCCGCGCCCGCCCGTGAATGCGCCGCGCCGCGCGGCATCCGCCGGCAGAGGGCTCCAGCGCCCCTGCCGGTTTTTCATGCGCGTCGATATGCCCTCTAACCCCTGGATACAGAACCAGGACGCTGCCCGCTGCTATGGTGAAAAAGTAGACACCGCCATGGGAGCCCGATGCCGTACGCCGAAGAGAAATATGCGCGCCTGGATGCCGCCCGCTGGCTGGCGGCGGTGGCCGTGGTGCTGCTGCACAGCGCGGCCATGGTGGTAAGCAACCCCGCGGTGTACGGCGGCGGAGCGTGGCTGGCCGCCAATCTGTACGACTCGGCGGCGCGCTGGTGCGTGCCCGTGTTCGTCATGGTCAGCGGCGCCCTGTTGCTGGACCCCGACAAGCCGCAGGACGCGCGCCAGTTCTACAGCCGGCGCATGGCGCGGATCTGCGCGCCGCTCGTGTTCTGGACGTTTTTCTATCTGGCCTGGCGCACGGCGCTGGATTGGTGGGACGACGGCCGCATCGATTTTTCGTTCTGGCCGCGCAAGCTGGTGCAGGGCGAGCCGTACTACCACCTGTGGTACCTGTACATGATCGTGGGCCTGTACCTGTTCGCGCCGCTGGTGCGCATCCTGTATGCGCGCAGCACGCCGCGCGCCCGCGCCTTGTGGGTGGTCGGCATCCTGGGCGTGGCGATCCTGGACGCGTTGTATCGCCGCGCGCTGGGCGCGCCCGCGGGCTTCTTCCTGACCTGGTTCCTGCCCTATCTGGGCTACTTCGTGGCGGGCCGCCTGATCTTCGACGGCCAGATGCGCATCCCGCGCCCTGGCCTGATGCTGGCGGCCAGCGTGGCCGCGACCGCGCTGGGCGTGTATTCGATGTCGAGCAACCGCGCGCTGGATACCTACTTCTACGATTACTTCAGCCTGACGGTGCCGTTCATGTCGCTGGCCGCGTTCCAGTGGATCGTTTCGTCGCCGCGGCTGCCGCGGCTGGCCTCG
Source organism: Achromobacter sp. GD03932 (assembly GCF_029839485.1). Classification (NCBI taxonomy): domain Bacteria; kingdom Pseudomonadati; phylum Pseudomonadota; class Betaproteobacteria; order Burkholderiales; family Alcaligenaceae; genus Achromobacter; species Achromobacter sp. GD03932. Next base: position 60,712 of record NZ_JAOCAT010000003.1, on the reverse strand, counting down.
CTGGCGCCGCTGACCTTCGGCGTCTACCTGATCCATCCGCTGTTCCTCGACGTGGCGCATCGCGCCGGCGCCCTGACGGGCGCGCGCAACGAGGCCTGGACGCTGCCCGTGCTGGCGGTGGCCGTGTTCATGTTGTCGGCCGCCAGCAGCTGGCTGATGAGACGTCATCCGGCGACCCGGCGCTTCGTCTGAAAGGCCTACATCTTCAAGGGGTTATGCCGCGCGTAGCGCGTGCACGACGGCTACGGCGTAACTTCACGAAGCTTCGCAGATCTTCACGGGCGCGGGGTAAGGGCTTGGGGTACAATTCACGGCTTATTTGATCGGCCAGACACCGATTTTTCTTCGCGCCAGCACGGAACGCATCCTGCGGATTTCAAAGCCGCCAGGCAAAAGCCTCTCCGTCCTGGCTTTTTTATCCGAGCGGGGGGAATCATGACCGACATCGGTCGGATGGCACATGTAGTGCCAGCTCGCACCCAGCTACCCGTCAGCGCGTATTTTGACGAAGCCCTCTTTGCCCGCGAGCAAGAACTCATTTTCAAGCAATCCTCGCAATACGTCGGCCACCAGAAAGTGGTGCCCGAAATCGGGGATTGGCGTACGGTGGTCCAGGAAAACGGAGGACGCGTGCTGGTTCGCAATCAGCAAGGCGTCGAACTCATCTCAAATGTCTGCCGCCACCGCCAGGCGCTGATGCTTGGCGGCGAGACCGGCAATGTGGCCGGCAACTGCAATACGCATGGCAATCTGAAGGCAACCGGCGGCAATATCGTTTGCCCCTTGCATCGTTGGACGTACAACAACCAGGGCGAGTTGTTGGGCGCGCCCCAGTTCGCCACCACGCCCTGCATGAACCTGCAGAAGTTCCGCCTGCGCGACTGCCATGGCCTGCTGTTCGAAGGCCCGCGCGATCCGGCCGCCGACATGGCGCCGCTGTTCTCGCGTCCGGAATTCGACTTCGGCGACTACGTGCTGGACCACGTCGAAGTTCACCAGTGCAACTACAACTGGAAGACCTTCATCGAGGTCTACCTCGAGGATTACCACGTCGGTCCGTTCCACCCGGGCCTGGGCCGCTTCGTCACTTGCGACGACCTGAGCTGGGAGTTCAACGACTGGTACAGCCTGCAGAAGGTCGGCGTGCACAACGCCCTGGCGCAGCCGGGCTCCGATGTCTACAAGCAATGGCATGACCGCCTGCTGGCGTTCCGCGAAGGCGATGCGCCGGATTTCGGCGCGGTCTGGGTCACGTACTTCCCGACCCACATGATCGAGCTGTATCCGCACGTGCTGGTGCTCTCCACGCTGTACCCGAAGGGCCCGCAGGAAACGGTCAACGTGGTCGAGTTCTACTACCCCGAGGAAATCGCCGCCTTCGAGCGCGAATTCGTCGAGGCGCAGCGCGCCGCCTACATGGAAACGGCCATCGAGGATGACGAGATCGCCGAGCGCATGGACGCGGGCCGCAAGGCGCTGATGCTGCGCGGCGTGAACGAAACCGGCCCCTACCAGTCGCCCATGGAAGACGGCATGCAGCACTTCCATGAATGGTATCGGCGCATCATGCAGGAGCGGGTCTGAAGCCTGGCTTCGGCGCCTCTCCCATGCAAGAAGGCCTCGCATATGCGAGGCCTTTCTTCTTTCCGGCTGCCGCGATCAGCGGCCCAGCGCGCCCGCCACCGTGCGCTCGCCGATGGCCAGACCCACCGTCATGCCCACACCCGAGTGCATCACCGCCACCGTCGTGGCCGGGTCCACCGGCATGACCGAGAACGGCGCCGGGCCGTGCGCGCCATAGACGCCCTGCCAGCGCTCCAGCACGCGCAAGCGCGCACCCAGCGCCTGGGTCGCCAGGTCCAGCATGGCGTTGTCGACCGCTTCGTCGTTGAACGGCGGCGCGTCCTGGCCGTAGCGGTGCGAATCGCCGATGATCAGTTCGCCATAGGGCGTGGGGCTGATCAGCAGGTGGATGCCGTTCTCCAGCAGCATGGGCGTGCGCGCCTGGATCACGTCGCGCAGCGCCAGCGCCGACGGCAGGTCCGAGAATGCGCCGTAATGCACGCAGGACAGGCCGGTCAGCAAGGGGCGGTCCAGCGCGATGGGCTGGGTCTCGAACGCGGCGCGCAGCATCTGCAGGCGCGTGACCTCCAGGTTCATCGGCGCGAAGCGCTCGGGCAGCAGGGTCAGGTAGTCGTGCCCGGGACAGACGAACACGTGCCCGCCCTTGAACTCTCCCGCCGAGGTGCACACCAGCCCGCCCTCGACCGCGCGCGCCAGCGTGCCGGTGATGAACGTCACGCCCAGCGACTCCGCGAGGTAGCGCGTGATGGCCGGCAGCGCCTCGCGCGAATAGATCTGCAGATCGTCATGGCCTTGCAGGCCGGCGCAGTGATGCGCCAGTTGGCCGCCGTACAAGCGGGCCACCTCGCGGCCCGACAGCAGTTCGGCGCGATAGCCTTCCTGCCGCATGCGCGTGTCGGCGAATTCCTGCAGCACGTCCGCCTCTTCGGCGTTGCGCGCCAGCACCAGGGCGCCGTTGGCGCGCACATGGAAACCCGCGCGCCCCGCCAGATCCAGCCATAGCTCGCGCGCCTGCTGGGCGTGCGACAGCATCATGCCGGGGGCCTGGCCCGTCACGATGACCTGGCCGAAATTGCGGATGGTGGCGCCATGCGCCTGGCGGCTGCGCTCGATCACGGCCACCGACAGGCCGCGCTTGGCGGCGGCCCAGGCGTGGGCGATGCCCAGCATGCCGGCGCCCACCACGACTACGTCGAAATTTTTCATCTGTGGAACATTGCAAAGGGAAATGCGGCGGAAGCCGCCCTGGCGGGCGCTCGCGGGGCGCGGCGGCGTCCTGCGCCGCCGCGGTCAAACGGACTTACTTCTTCTTCGGCTCGGACTTGCCGTCGTAGCGCTTGGTCCACTCGGCGATGATGCGGTCGCGGTTGGTGGCGGCCCAGGTGAAGTCGTTCTTGATCATGCGTTGCATCAGGTCGGCCGGCAGGTTCGGATTGGACGTGGCGATCGACGGGATGGCGAGCACGGCGAAGTTCGCCTTGTACAGCTCGTTGGCTTCGCGGCTGGCGGAGAAGTCGGCCAGCTTGCGGGCGGCTTCCAGGTTCTTGGTGCCCTTCATGATGGCGGTGGCTTCCACTTCCCAGCCCAGGCCTTCCGAGGGGAACACGGCTTCGACCGGCGCGCCGTCGGCCTTCAGCTTGGCGGCGCGGTAGTCGAACGACACGCCGATCGGGAATTCGCCGGCGGCGGCCATGTTGCACGGCTTGGAGCCCGAGTGCGTGTACGAACCGATGTTCTTGTGCAGGGCGTCCATGTAGGCCCAGCCCTTCTCTTCACCGAAGATCTGCAGCCAGGCGCTGACGTCCAGGAAGCCGGTGCCCGACGACGCCGGGTTCGGCATGACGATCTTGCCGGCGTACACCGGCTTGGTCAGGTCCTGCCACGAGGTCGGCTTGGGCAGCTTCTGCTTTTCGGCTTCGATGGTGTTGAAGCAGATGGCGGCGGCGAAGCCGTCCATGCCGACCCAGCTGGGCTCGGCCTTGGCGTCGCGCATGTTGGCGGCGATCTGGTCCAGGCCCTTGGGGGCGTAGGGCTGCAGCATGCCTTCCTTGTCCATCAGGCCCAGCGAGGTGCCGGCCAGGCCCCAGATGGCGTCGGCCTTGGGGTTGTTCTTCTCGGCCAGCAGCTTGGCGGTGATGATGCCGGTGGAGTCGCGCACCCACTGGATCTTGATGTCGGGATTGGCCTTCTCGAACGCGGCCTGATAGGCCTTGATCTGGTCGGCTTCGAGCGCGGTGTAGACCGTCAGCGTGGTCTCGGCGGAGGCGGCGCCCATCACGCCCGTCAGGGCGGCGGCCAGTGCAAGCAGCTTGTAGCGATTCATGAAGTACTCCGTGGGTAAGCGGAAAAAGGCTGAGGGAAGCCCCCAGGGCTGGCGCGAACCGGCCCCGGCAAGCGATGCAGACAGGTGGTTGAGGGTTAAGGGCGCTGGCCTGCGGACAAGCGGGATTCGATGTCGGCGATCACGCCAGGCAGGTCGGCGACGGTGTCGATCAGGTAGTGCGGCGCGGCGGGCGACAGCTCCAGGCTGGCGGCGGTGCGGGCCTTCTGGCGGCCCGCGTCGTCCAGGCTCAGGTATTCCTCCAGCGTCAGACCGGCGGCGTTGCCCGACAGCAGCAGGCCCACGGTCCACATGCCGGCGCGGCGTCCTTCTTCGATGCCGGGCGCGGTGTCGTCGACCTTGACGCAGGCGGCGACGTCGGACAGGCCGAGTTCGACCACGTTCTTCAGCGCCATCGCGGGCGCCGGCCGCGCGCGCGGCACGTCGTCGCTGGCGACGATGCAATCGGGTTCCAGGCCTTCGGAGGCGGCGCGTTCGACCACGCGGCGCATGACGCTGGCGGGATAGCCCGAGCACGAGCCGATCTTCAGGCCCCGCTGGCGCAGGGCGCGCAGCAACTCGGCCGCGCCGGGGATAGCCGCCGAATACTGGGCGACCTTGTCCAGCTGCATCGGCAGGAAGCGCTCATAGATGGCGGTCACGTCGTCATCGGTGGGCAAGCGGCCGAACTGGGCCTGGTACTGGCTGGCGATCACGGGATCGTTGCAAAGCGTGCGGATGTGGTCCCACTTGCCCATGCCCATGGGGCCGCGGGCCTGCTCCAGCGACATCTCCACGCCGAACTGCGAGAACGCGTCCACGAACACCTTGGTGGGCGCGAAGGAGCCGAAGTCGACCAGCGTGCCGGCCCAGTCGAAAATCACCGCTTCCAGGCGGACGGGCAAAGGCGAAACAGTCATGAGGGTCTTCCTTGAGAAATCGTTCAATGGGCCGCGGGGCGGCGCCAGGCCTGGCTGCGCGCCACCAGTGCGCGGCTGGCCAGATGCAGGACCAGGGCGGCCGCGGCCGAACTGGCCATGATCACGGTGCACATGGCGGCGGCAGGACCGATGAAGCCGGCGTCGTCCATGTTCAGCACCGCGACCGCGGCCAGCACCGTCGACGGGCTGTAAAGGAACACGACCGCGGACACCGTGGTCATGGCGGAAACAAACAGGTAGCGGGCCACGTCCAGCGCCGCCGGCAGGCACATCGGCAATGTCACGCGGACAAAGGTCGTCAGGCGCGGCACCTTGAGCGACGCGGAGGCCGCCTCGAATTCGGGGTCCAGCGCGTTGAGCGCGGTGGCGGCGGTGAGGTGCGCGCTGGTGTAGAAGTGGACGATGGTGCACAGGACCAGGAGCGGCATGGTGCCGTACAGCAGGTTCAGCGGGTTCGACAGGCTGTTGAAGAAGAAGATGTAGCCCAGGCCCAGCACCAGGCCGGGTACGGCCATGGGCATCAGCGCCAGCATGCCGACCATGCCGCGCAGACCGCGCGTGAGCGAGCTGCGGGCAGGCACTTTTTCCATCATCCATGCGCCGGTGAAGACCACCGCCGTGCCGGCCAGGGCGGTGCAGAACGCCAGTTGCAGGCTGTTGCGCCAGGCCAGCCAGCCGCCGCCGTCCATATTGTCGAAGTCGTACGAACGCAGCGACATCGACAGGTTGTAGGGCCACATCTTCACGAAGGACGCCCACACCGCCACGCCGATGATCAGCAGCAGGAACGCCGCCAGCACGCCGGCCAGCGCCAGGAACGCGGCATCGCGGCGGCGGTTGACGCCGGCGGCATAGGGCTGGGCCCGGCCGCTCAGCTGGGCGCCCTGGCGGGCGCGCAGCCGCCGGTCCAGGGCGAAGGTCAGGATCGCGGGAAGCAGCAGCAGGATGCCGATGGCCGCGCCCTTGGGAAAGTTCTGCTGGCCGACCACGGCCTTGTAGGCTTCCATCGCCAGCACGTTGTAGTCGCCGCCCACGACCTTGGGCACGCCGAAGTCGGTAACCGTCAGCGTGAACACCACGCAGCAGGCCGAAAACACGGCGTAGCGGGTGCCCGGCAGGGTCACGGTCAGGAAGGTGCGCCAGGGGCCCGCGCCCATGGCGCGCGCGGCGTCATAAAGACGGCCATCGGCCAGCGCCAGGCCGGTCAGCAGAATCATCAGCGCGTGCGGGAAGGTATAGAAAGCCTCGCCAACGACGATGCCCCAGAAACCGTAGATGGTCGCGCCGCCCGTCAGGCTCTTGAGCAGGCCCTGGTTGCCCAGCAGGTACACCAGCGCGATGCCCGGCAGCAGCGACGGCGCCAGCAGCGGCAGCAAGGCGACGGTGCGCAGCAGGCCCTTGCCCGGCAAGCGCGTGCGGGTCAGGCCGTAGGCGAATCCGTACGCGCAGGGCACGACCAGCAGCGTCGTCACGACGCCCACCGCGAGGCTGCGCGCGACCATGGCCATGAAGCCGTCGCCGCCGATGATGTCCGCAAGCACCGACAGCCCGGCCCAGGCGCCGTCGCTGTCGGTCACGGACTTGAGCAAGATGGCGGCCAAGGGCAGCGCCAGGAACAGCAGCAGGCCCAGCGCCAGGGCGCCCTGCCCGGCGGCCAGGCCGAAGGCGCCAACCCAGGCCGGCAGCGGGCGGCGGCCCAGCGCTGGCGCAGGCGCAGGCGTTGCGAAGCTTCCAGCTGCCGGCGCGGCGGCGTTGGAGGAACGGGTCATGGCCGGATCAAGCGTAGGCGCGTATCGCATGGCGCGGCAGCTCCACCCAGCAGCGGCTGGCGGCGTGAGGGCCCAGCAGGGCGTCTCCGATTTCAGGGGACACGATGGAATGCACCGTGCTGCCGGGTACGCCCTCAAGGCGCAGGGCCAGGCGATAGCCGCGGCCGAGGAACACGCCGTCCAGCACATCGGCCAGCATGGCGTTGGGCTGGTCCGGGCGCGCGGTGCTGACGCGCACGGCTTCCGGGCGCACGAACAGCTTGCCGCTGGCGGCATCCAGCGCCTCATCCACGGCCAGTTCCTGGCGTCCGACACGGGCGCGGTGCGCATCCAGGCGCTCGAACGGCAGCCAGTTCGCCTCGCCCACGAAATCGGCGATGAAGGCCGAGCCGGGTTGGCGGTAGAGTTCGCGCGGCGTGCCGTACTGCTCGATGATCCCGCCATTCATGACGGCGATGCGGTCGGCCATCACCATGGCCTCTTCCTGATCGTGCGTGACCATCAGCGTGGTGATGGAAAGGCGCTTCTGCAAGGCCCGCAGCTCGATGCGCAGATGCTCGCGCACGCGGGCGTCCAGCGCCGACATGGGCTCGTCCAGCAGCAGCAGGGACGGCGACGGCGCCAGCGCGCGCGCCAGGGCCACGCGCTGCTGCTGCCCGCCAGAGATCTGTCCCGGGTATTTATCCGCCGCGCCCGCCAGGCCGACCAGCGTCAGCATTTCCTCGACGCGGTTGGCGACGTGGTTGCGGTGGGCGCGCTTGCCGCTCAGGCCGTAGGCCACGTTCTGGGCCACGGTCAGGTTGGGAAACAGCGCGTACGACTGGAACAGGATGCCGTAGTCGCGCGCCTGCGGTTCGGCGTGCGAGATGTCGCGCCCGGACAGGACGATGGTGCCGCTGTCCTGGCGTTCCAGGCCGGCGATGGCGCGCAGCAAGGTGGTCTTGCCGCAGCCCGAGGGGCCCAGCAGGCACACCAGCTCCCCGGCGCGGATGTCGAGCGAGACGTCCGACAGCGCGGTATGGCTGCCAAAGCGCTTCACTAGATGCCTGACAGAGAGAAATGCGGTATCGCGTTCGGCCATGGGGCCTCCGGTTTGGGAACGAAGGCAGTATGGAAGACGCGTATTGAGTGTTTATGACACTTCGCGCAAATGCAGTAATAAAAACATCAAATTATTTTGGTGTACTGGCGGTCTTGCGCATTGCGCCCTATTCCGCCCCCTGCACCGTGCTTGTCGCCGAACTCAAATCCTTCTACGCCGTGGCCCGCTGCGGCACCGTCACCAAGGCCGCCGCCCAGCTGGGCGTCAGCCAGCCCACGGTGACCGGGCAATTGCGCCAGCTGGAGTCGCGTTACGGCGTCGAACTGTTCCACCGCCAGGGGCGCGGCATGCGCCTGTCGGACGCGGGCCACAGCCTGATGCCCATGGTGGAAAAACTGGTCCAGCAGGAAACCGAGATCGACTTCCGCCTGCGCGACGCCAGCGACCTGCGCGAAGGCAATCTGCGCATCGGCGCCACCGGCCCCTACTACATCATGGACACGGTGCGCGCCTACAACCAGCGCTACCCGGGCATAGATCTGACGCTGGCTATCGGCAACTCGCAAAGCATGCTCCAGGCGCTGCATGACTATCGCATCGAGATTGCCACGTCGTCGTTTCTGATGGATGACAAGCACCTGTACCGGCGCATGATCGCCGCCGACCCCATCCGTGTAGTGGCGCATCGCGACCATCCCCTGGCGCGCCGCGGCCGGGTCCGACTGGCCGACCTGGCCGACCACGCGCTGCTGTTGCGCGAACCCGGCTCCATGACGCGGCAACTGACGGAGGACGCCTTGCTGGCGGCTGGCGTCACGGTGCGCCGCACGCTGGAAATCGGCAGCCGTGAATCCATCCGCCAAGCCACCCTGTGCGGCCTGGGAATCAGCCTGATCCCCTCGCGCGAGATCCCTTCCCATCCCGACCTGGCGGCCCTGGACATCGAGGGCGCCGACATCGTGATGCACGAATACCTGTACTGCCTGCGCGAGCGCCAACCGGTGCAGTTGATCGCGCGCTTTCTGGAGATGGCGCCAGCCGCCGGCTGAGCGCCGCCCTCCCCTATGCGGCCACCCAGGAGACAACCATGGCCTTGACCTTGCAAGATATCGAGCAGATTTTCCTGGAGCGCGGACACCGCTCCTATGACGGCGAATCCGTCAGCCACCTGCGGCACGCGCTGCAGACCGCGGCGCTGGCGGAACGCAACGGCGCCGGCGCCCACCTGATCACCGCCAGCCTGCTGCACGACCTGGGCCATCTCATCGCCGACCGGCCCGGCACGCCCACGCTGCGCGGCATCGACGACAAGCACCAGTACTTCGTCCTGCCCTTCCTGCGCGGCCTGTTCAGCTCGGCGGTGCTGGATCCGATCCGGCTGCATGTGGAAGCCAAGCGCTACCTCTGCTATGTGGAACCGCAATATGAAGCGTCGCTCTCGGAGGATTCGAAACGCAGCCTGGCGCTGCAGGGGGGCAGTTTCGATGCGAGCCAGGCGGTGGAATTCGCGAGCATGCCGGGCGCGCCGGATGCGATCCGCCTGAGGCGGTGGGACGACATGGCCAAGGTTCCGGGGCTGGCGACGCCGCCCCTGGACCATTTCCTGGAAATCGCCGAAAGCATCTCGGGGCGGATCAAGCTGGCTGCCATCTGGTAGGGCTGGCGGGAAAGCCATGCGTCCTGGCGGCCCAGACGACCGCCAGCGTCGCCGCCAGCAGCGCCAGCAGGGCCGGCACGAACGCGCCCACGCCCAGGCGTTCGAGCAACGCGCCGCCAACGATGCCGCCCGCGGCAATCGCCGTGTTCCACGCGGTCACCAGCATCGACTGCGCCACGTCCGCGGCGTCGCCCGCCGTCTTGGCCAGCGCGGTCTGGAACAGCGTCGGCGAACCGCCGAACGCCACGCCCCAAGCCCCCACCGACAGATAAAGCATGGCCGGCATGCCGCCCGCGATACCCAGCGCCAACGCGGCCAGGCCGAACAGGGCGACGCAAGCCAAAGTCAGCGCCCGCAAATGGCGGTCGATCAACGTCCCGACCAGCCAGATCCCGGCCAGGGAACTGAGTCCGAACACCAGCAGCACCAGCTCGGTGCTTGCGGCCATGCCCAGCGATGCCAGGAACGGTGCGATGTAGATGTAAAGAATGTTGTGCGCGAGGACGAACGCCAGCACCGCGAACAGCACCGGACGCACGCCGGGCAGCAGGAAGACATGCCGCAGCGGCAGTTGCTTGCCCCGGGCCTGTCCCGCAAAGTCCGGCACCCGCAAGCGCACCCAGACCATCAGCAGCACTGCCAGCGCGCTCATGATGCCAAAGCCGATGCGCCACCCCCACAGCGCCCCAAGAAAAGTTCCGGCAGGCACGCCCAGCGACAGCGCCAGCGGCGCGCCCAGCATCGCCACCGCGATCGCGCGGCCCTGCTGATGTGCGGGCACCATACGCGCGGCGTAGCCCGCCAGCAGCGCCCACAACAATCCCGCCGACATGCCGGCCAGGAAGCGCGCGGCCAGGGTCAGCACATAGCTGAAAGACAACGCGGTCACTGTATTGGCCAGCACGAACCCGGCGATCGCCGCCAGCAGCAGCGGACGCCGCCGCACGCCCCGGGTCGCGGCGACCAGCGGGATCGCCGCCGCCAGCGACCCGATCGCATAGATGGTGACGGTCTGGCCGATACTGGCCTGGGACACGGCCAGGCCCTGCGCCATCTGCGGCAACAGCCCGGCCGGCAGCGCCTCGGTCAGGATGGTGATGAAGCCGGCCATCGCCAGCGCCAGCAAGGCGCCCAGCGGCAGCCGGTCGCGGCCGGCGGGGGGACGCGCCGGCGCAGTGCGCGGACGCGGGGAATTCGTAGGTTTTTTCATCTCAGGCACCTCGGTTGCAGCTTGGTGCCGAGACGATATAGGCCCGGAGATTAAAGAAAAAGTAGGCTACATTTCCTTCTTCTGCGGAACCAGATGTCCGCAATCAAGGAAACCAGATGGATAGCCTCAATGGCTTTGTCGTGTTCGTGCAGGTTGCGGAAACGCGCAGCTTCGTCGCCGCCGGCAGGCTGCTGGGCGTGTCGGCATCCGCCATCGGCAAGAGCGTGGCGCGGTTGGAAGAAAAGCTGGGCGTGCGCCTGTTCCACCGCAGTACGCGCAGCGTCACCTTGACGGCCGAGGGCGCGCTGTTCCTGGAACGCAGCCGCCGCATCCTGGCCGAGATCGAAGCGGCCGAACTGGAGCTGTCGCAGGCCGCCGCCGCGCCCCGCGGACGCCTTCGCGTCAGCCTGCCGCTGGTCAGCGGACTGGTGCTGCCGGTGCTGGGCGAGTTCATGCGCGAGTATCCCGAGATCGAACTCGACCTGGATTTCACCGACCGGATGGTGGACGTGATCGAAGAGGGCTTCGATGCCGTGGTGCGCACGGGCGAACCCGCCGACTCCCGCCTGTCGGCGCGCCGCCTCGGCGCGTTCCAGATCCTGCTGGTCGCCTCCCCCGCCTACCTGGCCAGCCGCGGCACGCCCAAAACGCCGGCCGACCTGCTGCGCCATAGCTGCCTGCACTACCGCTTTCCCAGCAGCGGCAAGCTGGAGACTTGGGCTCTGCGGCAAGCCGAAGGCGAGCCAGAGCTGCAGCTGCCCGTCTCGATGATCTGCAACAACATCGAGACGCGCGCCTGCTTCGCGCTGCAAGGACTGGGTATTGCCTACCTGCCGGACTTCGCCATCCGCGAACCCTTGGCGGATGGCCGCCTGGTGCAGGTCCTGAAAGGCAAATCGGAGCGGACCAACGTCTTCCACATCCTGTGGCCTGCCAGCAAGCACCCGTCGCCGAAGGTCCGGGCGCTGGTGGACTTTCTGGGTGCCCGGGTATTCGCGGACGCCCGGGCGTCCAAGCCCGGGCATCAGGTCCAGGCGTCAGGTCACTGAGCGCCCGTGGCCACCGGGCGGGACGGATCGCTGCACCACTCGCTCCAGGAGCCCGGGTACAGGCGCGAACCGGACAAGCCCGCGATTTCCATGGACAGCAGGTTGTGGCAAGCCGTGATGCCCGAGCCGCACTGATGCACGATGACCGCCGGATCGCGGCCGTCCAGCAGGCTGGCGAACTCCTCGCGCAACTGCGCGGCCGGCTTGAAACGGCCGTCGGCCTGCAGGTTCTCGCCGTTGGGACGGTTCAACGCGCCCGGAATGTGGCCGGCCACCGGGTCCATGGGCTCGACCTCGCCGCGGTAGCGGTTGGCCGCGCGCGCGTCGATCACGGTGAAGGCCGGACGGGCGATGTTGTCCAGCACCGCCTGCGCATCCACCGAACCCGCCAGCGAGGCGCCCGGCTCCACCGGCTGGCCCGCGCGCACGGCGGCGCCGGCTTCGGTCGTGGTCGGCAGGCCGGCCGCGGTCCAGGCCTGCCAGCCGCCGTCCAGCACCGCCACCTGGTCGTGGCCCAGCCAGCGCAACATCCACCACAGGTGCGCGGCGTACATGCCGCCGCTGGCGTCGTAGGCCACCACCAGGGTCTTGGGCGTCACGCCGTGGGCGGCCATGAGCGCGCCGAACGCGCCTCGCGACGGCAACGGATGACGGCCGTTCTTGCCGGTGCGGGCTGCGGACAGCTCGGTTTCGTGATCCAGGTAGCGCGCGCCGGGGATGTGGCCCGCGTCATAGGCCTGACGGCCCGCCGCGTGGTTGGTCAGATCGTGGCGCACGTCGAACACGCGCACGTCCGGCGCATCCAGGCGCGCGGCCAGTTCGGCGGCGGAAATCAGGGTCATCGGCATTCGGTGTGCTCCTGTAAGGGTGTGGGGCGACCGCGGCTCAGGCCGGCTTCGGATCGCGCATGGTGCGCCAGATCGACAACAGGCCCGCGAAAATGATCAGGCCCATGCCGGCCCAGGCCAGGGCGTCCAGCTGTTCGCCCCAGAAGCCCATGCCCAGCAAGGCCGCGAAGATGATGGTGCTGTACTGCAGCGCCGCCGTCAGCAGCGCCGACCCCAGGCCGAAGGCGCGGGTCATGGCCAACTGGCCGAACAGGCCCGTCACGCCCACGCCCAGCAGCGACAGGTAGCCGGTCCAGTCGGCGTGTCCCCAGCCCTCGAACAGCAGTCCGGCCAGGCTGGACACGCAAACGGCCACGGAGAAGAACAGCACGGTGCGCCATTCAGGTTCACCAACCCGGCCCAGCTGGCGGATCTGCATCATGGCGATGGCCGACATGGCGCCTGCGGTCATCCCCAACAGGGCGGCCAGCCACTGGTCCTCGTTGATGCTGGGCCGCAGCACCGCGATCACGCCCAGGAACCCCAGCGCCACCGCCACGATGCGCACGGGGTCGCGCTGCGCGCCGCCCCAGCCCAGCATCCAGCAGGCGATGAACAGCGGCGCGGTGTAGTTCAGGCTGGTGGCGGTGGCCAGGGGCAGATGGGCGATGGCGAAAAAGCCCAGCCACATCGAGGTGACGCCGGACAGGTTGCGCCACAGGTGGAGTTTCCAGCTGACGGGAATGATGGACTGGCGGCCGGCGCGGGCCCAGATCAGCAGCAGGATGACCGACGGCAGTCCACGAAACAGAACGACTTGCGGCAGCGAGGCGCCGTGTTCGGTGCCGAGCTTCACGAACGAACCCATGATGGCGAACATGGCGGACGCCAGCAACATCCAGAGTGCCTGCATGGGGGTCTACGCTAAGGGAAAAGTGAAGAGGAATAAGGGAAAGCGATACTATACTCTCCGTCACCGGAAGCGGCGCCGCGAGTCGGGGAACTGGCGGCCCGCAGCAGTGTCGAATCCCGGCATATCCTGCTCGCAGAGGAACACAAAAAACATGAAACGCATTGTCCTGTTCGTCCTGACCAACCTGGCTGTCATGCTGGTGCTGTCGGCCACGCTGCGCATCCTGGGCGTGGACCGCTACATCACCGCCAACGGCCTGAACCTGAACGCCCTGTTGATCTTCTCGGTGGTGGTCGGCTTCACCGGCGCGATCATCTCGCTCCTGATCAGCAAGCCCATGGCCAAATGGAGCACCGGCGCCCAGGTGCTGGACCCGAACTCGCCCCGCAACCAGCGCGAAGCCTGGCTGGTCGACACCGTGCACCAACTGGCCGACCGCGCCGGCATCGGCCGCCCGGAAGTCGCCATCTATGAAGGCGCCCCCAACGCCTTCGCCACCGGCGCCTTCAAGAACGACTCCCTGGTCGCGGTGTCCACCGGCCTCCTGGAAAGCATGAGCGAGGAAGAAGTCGCCGCCGTGCTGGCCCACGAAGTCGCGCACATCGCCAACGGCGACATGGTCACGCTGACGCTGATCCAGGGCGTGGTGAACACCTTCGTCGTGTTCCTGGCCCGCGTGGTCGGCTACTTCATCGACCGCGTGGTGTTCAAGAACGAACGCGGCATCGGCCCGGGCTACTACATCACCGTGCTGGTCTGTGAAATCATCTTCGGCGTGCTGGCCTCGATCATCGTGGCCTGGTTCTCGCGTCAGCGCGAATATCGCGCCGACGCCGGCTCGGCCCACCTGATGGGCGCCCGCGAACCCATGATCCGCGCCCTGGCCCGCCTGGGCGGCCTGGAACCGGGCGAGCTGCCCAAGTCCTTCGAGGCCTCGGGCATCACCGGCAAGGGCGGCCTGGCCGCGATGTTCGCCTCGCACCCGCCGATTCCGGCCCGCATCGCCGCGCTGCAAAATGCACGCGTGATCTAAGCCTTTCGCGCAGACGGGCCGCGCGCCCGTCACCCTGACTCGATGGCCCGCCTGCGCGGGCCATCGTCTTTTCCGGCTCCGTCCAAAAGAAAAACCGCCCCAAGGATGCGAGGCGGGCCCCCCGAGGACGATTGACGATCAGATATTCCTGCTTAAATGGGGTGGGGGCATAACTTCAGGGGCCTGGCGCCGGTCCTGGCCGTATGGATAGACGTGATGTCGAGGGCAGACCATGGCTGAATCGAATACGCACTCCCCGGCCCGCGGAACGGCCAACTGGCTGATTGCCGTGGGCACCTATACGCGGCCGATGCCGCATGTGCATGGCATAGGGCGCGGCATCCACCTGCTGAGTTTCGACTCCGCGACGGCCGCTCTGCGTGAATTGCTGGTGCACAGGCATAGCGTCAATCCCTCTTACCTGTGCCATTCCGCGTCCCTCGGCCTGCTGTATGGCGTGAGCGAGCAGGAAGAAGGCGCCAGCATCGACGTCTACGCGGTCGACGACGCGGCCACGCTGCGGCACTTGCTCAATGTGCCTACCCCTGGCGCCAGCCCTTGCCACATCTGCCTGACCCCTGCGGCGGACCGCCTCTTCGTGTCCAACTATGGCAGCGGCGAACTCCTGAGCTACCGGCTCGACGGACAGGGGTTGCCCATCTCCCCGCCCGACATCATCGTGCGCCATGGCAGCGGTCCGCGCAGCGACCGCCAGGCGAGCCCCCATGTGCATTGCGCCCAGCCGACCCCGTCCGGCGATGCGGTCTACCTGTGTGACTTGGGTACCGACAGCGTCGCCCGCCATGCCCTGCGGGGCGCCACGCTGGATCTGCTCCCGGACCTGCAGCTGCAGATCGGACCAGGTTCCGGGCCGCGCCATCTGCGGCTGAATCCGGCCGGTACCCGCGCCTTCGTGCTCAACGAACTGTCCAATAGCGTGACCGTCGTTCAACTGCCCACGGCACGCAATCCCCGTGCACAGGCGCTCACCCGGATCGGCACGCTGCCCGCTGATTGGCACAACGCCAACTCCGCGTCCGCGCTCTGCCTGCATCCGAGCGGACGCTGGCTCTACGCGACCAACCGCGGCCACGACAGCATCGCGGGATTTCGGCTATTGGAATCCGCCCCGTGGCTCGAGCCGATAGGCTTGTGGCCCGCCGGCGGGCGCACGCCGCGCGACGCCGCCATCCCCCCGGACGGCGGCTTCCTGCTGGTCGCCAGCCAGGACGAACACCGCATTTCCTGCATGCGCATCGACCCGGATAGCGGCCAGCTGCAGCCTGCAGGCGTGCCGTTTGCCATTTCCTCGCCGGCCTGCGTTCTTCCCTTGCTTCGGAAAGGACCCCCAAGGCCATGACATCCGCTCGCCCTCCCGCATCGTCGTCACCCCGCCCCCGTCAGCACTCGACGATGTTCACCGCCAGCCCGCCGCGCGCGGTTTCCTTGTACTTGGTCTTCATGTCGGCGCCGGTTTCGCGCATGGTCTTGATGACGGAATCCAGCGACACGTAGTGCTGGCCGTCGCCGCGCAGCGCCATGCGGGCAGCGTTCACGGCCTTGATGGAGGCCATGGCGTTGCGCTCGATACAGGGAATCTGAACCAGGCCGCCCACGGGGTCGCAGGTCAGGCCCAGGTTGTGCTCCATGCCGATCTCGGCCGCGTTCTCGACCTGTTCGACGGTGCCGCCCAGGGCGGCGGCCAGGCCGCCCGCCGCCATCGAGCAGGCCACGCCGACCTCGCCCTGGCAGCCGACCTCGGCGCCCGACAGCGAGGCGTTGTACTTGTAGAGCAAGCCCACGGCGGCCGCGGTCAGCAGGAAGTCGCGCACGCCTTCGCGGTTGGAACCGGGCACGAAGCGGTCGTAGTAATGCAGCACCGCCGGGATGATGCCGGCCGCGCCGTTGGTCGGCGCCGTCACGACGCGCCCGCCCGCGGCGTTCTCTTCGTTGACCGCCATGGCGTACAGATTGACCCAGTCCATCACGGACAGGGGATCGGACAGGGTGCGCTCGGCGCGCTGGGTCAGGTTGCGGTAGAGCTCGGGCGCGCGGCGGCGCACGCGCAAGGGGCCGGGCAGTTCGCCGTCCGCTTCCGGATAGTTGATGCCGCAGCCGCGCGACACGCAGTCCTGCATGACCTGCCAGATGCGGTCCAGCCCGGCATGCACCTCGGCCTCGTCGCGCCAGGTCAGCTCGTTCTTCATCATCAACTGCGCCACCGACAGGCCGCTCTCGCTGCACATGGCCATCAGTTCTCGACCCATGCGGAACGGGTACGGCAACTGGTCGTGCGCGGCGATGACCTGGCTGTTGGACGCGCCGGCCGTCACCACGAAGCCGCCCCCCACCGACAGGTAGCGGGCCTCGCGCAGCGATTCGCCATTGGCGTCAAAGGCGTGAAACTTCATGCCGTTAGGATGTTCCGCCATGGCTTCGCGGCGGTAGAACATCATGTGTTCCTTTTCGACGAAAGGAACCGGATAGCGTCCCAGCAGCGGCAATTGGCGGCTGGCCCGCACCGACGCGATCATGCCGGCGATGGCGGCGGGGTCGACGGTGTCGGGGGCTTCGCCCATCAGGCCCAGCAGCACGCCCTTGTCGGTGCCGTGGCCCTTGCCCGTGGCGCCCAGCGAGCCGTAGAGCTCGGCGCGCACCGTGGCCACGCTGGACATGAGTCCATCGCGCTCCAGGCCTTGCGCGAACAACAGGGCGGCCCGCATGGGGCCCACCGTATGGGAGCTAGACGGGCCTATGCCTATCTTGAACAGGTCGAATACGGAAACGGCCACGCAAAACTCCATTGCATCTGGGATTGATGAGGCAATGATACGCGTAGGCCAGCCCGCGCGCAGCAGGCCCGGCAAGCGTATGCTGTATTGCGGGGACAGGTTCCCCCGGCAGCGCCGCGCATGCGATCATTACAGAATTATTACTTGTCATAAAAGAATGGAAACACGCCAGGATGTCCGGACTCATTACCCTGCTTGACTTCGCCGGCTACGTCGCCCTGCTCCTCTGGGGCGTGCACATGGTCCAAACAGGCGTACAGCGCGCCTTCGGGGCCGCCCTGGGCGCGGCGTTGGGCAAGGCCCTGGGCACCCGGCTGCGGGCCTTCGCCGCCGGACTGGGCATTACCGCCGCGCTGCAGAGCAGCACCGCCACGGGCCTGATGATCACGGGCTTCGCGGCCGGCGGCGTCGTCGGCCTGGCGCCGGCCCTGGCCGCCATGCTGGGCGCCAACGTCGGCACCACGCTCATCGTCCAGCTGCTGTCCTTCGACCTGACCTCGCTCGCCCCCATCCTGATCCTCGCGGGCGTGTGGATGTTCCGCCGCTACCCGCCCGGCCGCACGCGCGACCTCGGCCGCGTCTTCATCGGCCTGGGGCTGCTGCTGCTATCGCTGCACCAACTGGTCGAACTGTTCCAACCTTTCCAGACCGCGCCCATGCTGGGCATGATCCTGGACGCGCTGTCGACCCAGCCGGTGGCCACCGTGCTGCTGGCAGCCGCCTTCACCTGGGCGGCGCATTCCAGCGTGGCCGTGGTGGTGCTGGTCATGTCGCTGGCCAGCCATCACATGGTGGCGCCGCACGTCGCGTTTGCGCTGGTGCTGGGGGCCAACCTCGGCACCGCCATCAACCCCATGATCGAAGGCGTGACCGGGGACGATCCCGCCGCCCGCCGCCTGCCCCTGGGCAACCTGCTGACGCGGGTGCTGGGCGTGCTGGCCGGCCTGATCCTGCTGCCCTATCTGCAGCCCATGATGAGCGACCTGGCGTCCGACCCGGCCCGCGCGGTGGCCAACTTCCACACCCTGTTCAACGCCGTCATCGCCCTGGTGTTCCTGCCGCTGCTGACGCCCTACGCCGCCCTGCTGACCCGCTGGCTGCCCAAGCGCGCGGATCCGAACGACCCGTCGCGCCCCCAGTACCTGGATGAATGGGCCCATGACGTGCCGGCCGTGGCCCTGGGCAACGCCGCACGCGAAGCTCTGCGCATGGCCGACATGCTGCAGACCCTGTTGCTCTACGCCCGCGCCGGCTTCAAGCGCGACAACCGCCACCGCATGGTGCAGGCGCGCCAGCTGGACGCCGCGCTGGACAAGCTGGAAAACGCCATCACCACCTACCTGGCCACCCTGGACCAGGAGAACATGACGCGCGAGGACATCCAGCGCCTGGACGCCATCCTGGCGTTCACCAGCAATATCGGCCACGCCGGCGACATCGCCAACCACGGTCTGCTCAGCCACATTTCCAAGCTGCGCAAGCAGGGCTGGGTCTTCTCTCCGGAACAGCGCGCCAGCCTGGACGACACGCTGGGCCAGCTCATCGCCAACCAGCGCACCGCCGCCGCCCTGTTCGTCAACGACGACCTGCGCCAGGCCCGTGCGCTGGCAGGAGAAAAGGCCCGCTTCCGCTCGATCGAGACCAATGCGGCGGACACGCACCTGCAGAAGATCAAAGGGGGCGAGGTCGACGCCGCCGAGGTGGGCGCGCTCTACCTGGATATCCTGCGCGACATGAAGGGCATCAACTCCCATCTGGTCGGCGCGGCGGCCTATCCTCTGTTGGCGCGCCACGGCGAACTGCTGCCCAGCCGCTTGCGCGAAGCGGGGAACTGAGCGGAACGAAAAAGCCGACCTTATGTGGTCGGCTTTTTTCAACTGTGCTCCCGGGCAGTTTTCACTGCCCCCCAACATCCTACAAATACCGCTTGAACCACTCCAGCATGCGCTTCCAGCCGTCCTGCGCGGCCTCGGCCTTGTAGCTGGCGCGGTAGTCGGCCAGGAAGGCGTGGTCGGCCTCGGGATACACCACGAACTCCGAGCGCCGGGCGTTGTCGTTGCCGGCGGCCAGCTTGGATTTCATGGTTTCGACGTCGGCCAGCGGGATGCTGGCGTCCTTGCCGCCGTACAGGCCCAGCACCGGCGCGTGCAACTCGTTGACCACGTCGAAGGCAAAGCGCTTGATCAGCGGGCCATGGCCCACGCTGAGCTTGCCGTACCAGGCCACCGCCGCCTTCACGTCGGGATTGTGGGCGGCGTACATCCAGGTCAGGCGGCCGCCCCAGCAAAAGCCGGTCACCGCCACGCGCTTGGGATCGCCGCCATGCGCGGCGGCCCAGGCCACGCTGGCGTCCAGGTCGGCAAAGACCTGCTCGTCCGGCACCTTGCTGACCAGTTCGGCGATGAGTTTCGGGATGTCGGTATAGACCGAGGCGTCGCCCTGGCGCTCGTAGAGATTGGCGGCGACGGCAAGGTAGCCGGCCTTGGCGACCCGGCGGCACAGGTCCTTGATGTGCTCGTGCACGCCGAAGATCTCCTGCACCACCAGCACGATGGGCAGGTCGCGCTTGCCTTCGGGCGCGGCGTAATAGGCGGCGATCGTGCCGTCGGCCACGGGCAGCTTGAAATCCCCGTGGACCAGGCCCTGGGTGTCCGTGTGGATCACGGTGGGCGCGACATTGCCGGCTGCGGCGGAAAAACTCATGAAGAACTCCTGTGTAGGGATGATCAACCAAGCCGGATATCCCGCCAGCGCCTGCATGGCCTCGCGCCGATCCTAATGCCGGTGGCCATGCTCCGCTTGCGGCGCGGCCAGGCCGGCTTCGGCCTCGTGGTCGTGCCCGTGGTGCATGACCGTGGTGACGCTGTAGATCAGCGCCACGCCCACGCCGACCAGCAGCAATTGCGGGACGGCATCGGCCAGGGATACCCGTTCGTGCATCTGCGGCATCAGGTCGGCCACCGAGATATAGAGGAAGCTGCTGGCTGCAACCACCAGGACATACGGCACCCATTGCTGCGCCTGCTGCAGCACGAAGTACCCTATTATGCCGCCCACGGCTGAACACAAGCTGGTGAAGAGGATCAGCGAGAAGGCGCGGCGGCGCGCCAGGCCCGCGTTGAGCAGCACCACGAAGTCGCCCAGCTTGTGCGGCACTTCATGAATGATGATGGACGCCGCCGTCAGCACGCCCAGCAGGGGGTCGGTCAGGAACGCCGCCGCCACCAGCACCCCGTCGCATAGATTGTGCAGGGAGCTGCCGATCAGGATCAGCACGCCGCCGCGGCCCGCCTCGTGGCGGTCATGTCCCTTGTGGTGGTGATGGCCGTCGCCCTCGTGGTGATGGCTGTGGCGCAGCAGCGCGATCTTCTCCAGCACGAAAAACCCGATCAGCGACGCCAGCATCAGGCCGAACAGCACGTGGGCATCGCCCACCCCGGTCTCGAAGGCCTCGGGCAGCAGGTGCAGCAGCGCAACCGACAGCAGCACCCCCACCGACAGGCTGACCATGTGGTGCAGGTATTGCGCGAAGACCTTGTAGGCCAGCCAGCTGGCGACAAGGACGGCGATAAGCCCGCCGGTGACGGTGGCGAGCAAGATCCAGAGCAGCAACATTTTTGGGGGGACGCTTTAAGGCGGAGGGAAGCGAAACATTATATTGTTTCAATACCAAAAACGGAAATGGGCTGCCCGAAGGCAGCCCATGTGTCTTGGGACGGGGTGATTCCGGCCCTAGTGGGCCTGCTCCCAGTTCTTGCCCATGCCGACTTCCGCCACCAGCGGCACGCGCAGTTCCGCAACGTTGCACATGAGGCGCGGCAGCGCTTCCTTGACCAGCTCCAGCTCGGCGTCGGGCGCTTCCAGCACCAGTTCGTCGTGCACCTGCATGATCATGCGCGTCTGCAGCTGTTCGGCTTCCAGCCAGTCCTGCACCGCCACCATGGCCATCTTGATCAGGTCGGCCGCCGTGCCCTGCATGGGCGCGTTGATGGCCGCGCGTTCGGCCGCCTGGCGGCGCGGACCCGAGGCGCCGCGGATTTCCGGCAGCTGCAGGCGGCGCCCGAAGACGGTTTCCACGTAGCCCTGTTCACGCGCGCGGCGGCGGGTATCGTCCATGTACATCGCCACGCCGGGATAGCGGGCGAAATAGCGGTCGATGTAGGCCTGGGCGGCATCGCGCGTGATGCCCAGGTTGGACGCCAGGCCGAACACCCCCATGCCGTAGATCAGGCCGAAGTTGATGGCCTTGGCGGCGCGGCGCTGGTCGGTGGAGACGTCGGCCAGCGCCACGCCGAACACTTCGGAGGCGGTAGCGCGGTGGATGTCCTCGCCCGCCGCGAAGGCGCGCTGCAGGTTGGCGTCGTCCGACACGTGCGCCATGATGCGCAGTTCGATCTGGGAATAGTCCGCCGACAGCAGCATGCCCTGCTCGGCGATGAACGCCTCGCGCACGCGCCGGCCGGCTTCGGTGCGCACCGGAATGTTCTGCAGGTTGGGATCGGACGAGGCCAGGCGGCCGGTGATCACCGCGGCCTGCGAATAGTGCGTGTGCACCCGCCCCGTGTCCGGGTTGATCATGCGCGGCAGCTTGTCCGTATAGGTGGACTTCAGCTTGGACAGGCCGCGGTACTCCAGCAGCACCTGCGGCAGCGGATAGTCCAGCGCCAGCTTGCTCAGCACCTCTTCGTCGGTGGATGGCGCGCCGCTGGCGGTCTTGCGCACCACCGGCAGCTGCATGTGGCCGAACAGGATCTCGCCCAGCTGCTTGGGGGAATTCAGGTTGAAGGGTTGGCCTGCCAACTCATAGGCCTTCTGTTCGAGCTGCAGCATCTCCTGGCCCAGCTTGTGGCTCTGGCGGCCGAGTTCCGCGGCATCCACCTTGACGCCGTTGCGCTCGACCGTGGTCAGCACCGAGGACACCTGCATTTCCAGCAGATAGATGCGGTTCAGGCCTGCGTCGGCGGCCACCATCGGGCGCAGCACCTGGTGCAGTTGCAAGGTGAAGTCCGAATCTTCGGCGGCGTAATGGCCGGCCTTGTCCACCGCCACTTCGTCAAAGCCGATCTGCTTGGCGCCCTTGCCGCAGAGGTCCTCGTAGGACACGCCGCTGCGGCCCAGATAGCGTTGGGCCAGGTCATTCAGGCCCACGCCGCGGTGCGATTCCAGCACATAGGCCTGCAGCATCGTGTCTTCGGCGATGCCGGCCAGCTTGATGCCTTCGTTGGCGAACACGTGCGCGTCGTACTTGGCGTGGTGCAGCAGCTTGGCGCGGGACGCGTCTTCCAGCCAGGGCTTCAGGCGCGCCAGCACCTCGGCCTTGGGCAGCTGCGGCGCATTGTCCGGGCCGCGGTGCGCAACCGGGATGTAGCACGCCACGCCAGGCGCCACCGCCAGCGACATGCCCACCATCCTGGCCTGCATTTCGTCCAGCGAGGTGGTCTCGGTGTCCACCGCGACCAGGGGCGCGTCCTTCAGCTTTTCCATCCAGGCGTCGAACGCGGCCCAATCGGAAATGATCTGATAATCCAGTTCCACCGGCGCGGCCGGCGCCTCGTGCGCGACGCGGGCGTCGCCCGTGGGCACACGCTCGGCGTCGCCAGTCAGATCGCGCAGCCAGGTGCGGAAACCATAGCGTTCATAAAGTTCGGTCAGCGTCGCGTCGTCGCGCGGACGCGGCGTCAGGTCGTCCACGCTGTCCACATGGCCGGCCAGGTCGCAGTCGTACTTCACGGTCAGCAATTGGCGCGTCAGCGGGAAGTTGGGAATGGCCTCGCGCAGGTTGCTGCCCGCCACGCCCTTGACGCCTTCCGCGCCTTCCACCAGCTTGTCTATCGAGCCGAATTCCGTAAGCCATTTGACCGCCGTCTTCGGGCCCACCTTGGTCACGCCGGGAACGTTGTCCACCGCGTCCCCCACCAGCATCAGGTAATCCACGATGCGGTCGGGCGGCACGCCGAACTTGTTGACCACGCCGGGCTCGTCCAGCACTTCGCCGGTCATGGTGTTGACCAGGGTGACGTGGCTGTTGACCAGCTGCGCCAGGTCCTTGTCGCCGGTGGACACGATGGTGTGCACGTCATGCTCGGCGGCGCGCTTGGCCAGGGTGCCGATCACATCGTCGGCCTCGACCCCTTCGATGGCCAGCACCGGCCAGCCCAGCGCGCGCACGGCGCGGTGGATGGGTTCGATCTGCGCGGCCAGGTCTTCAGGCATGGGCGGGCGATGCGACTTGTATTCCGGATAGAGATCATCACGGAAGGTCTTGCCGCGGGCATCGAAAATACATGCGGCATACTCTGCCTTATGATCAGAGACAAGTTTGCGCAGCATATTCACCACGCCGTAAAGCGCCCCCGTGGGTTCGCCTTGCGCGTTGCGCAAATCAGGCATAGCGTGGAAAGCGCGGTACAAGTAACTTGAACCGTCGACCAGTAATAAGGTTTTTTTCATGGTTACAAAGGCAGATATGGCAATAGCTGCGGAAACACCCGCCAACAAACAAATTCCGCTGATTATGTCAGAGATACGGACGGCGGCAGACAAGCTCGCGAACATCGGGCCTGCTGTCAGCGTCTTCGGCAGTGCACGAGTCAGCCGTAATTCCCCCCACTATGAAACCACCGTCGCAATTTCCGCCGCGCTGGCCGACGCCGGTTTCGCGGTGATCGCCGGCGGCGGTCCCGGCATCATGGAGGCAGCCAACAAGGGCGCGTTCGAAGCAGGCGGCACCAGCATCGGTCTGAACATCAGCCTGCCCCACGAAGCGCACAACAACGAATACCAAACCATCAGCCTGTCATTCGAGTATTTTTTCTCGCGCAAGGCAACCTTCTTCATGCACAGCTTCGCCTATGTGGCGATGCCTGGAGGCTTCGGCACCCTGGATGAACTCTTCGAAGCGTTGACGCTCATCCAGACGGGCAAGGTCCCGCCCGCTCCCATCGTGCTGGTGGGCAGC
This sequence comes from Achromobacter sp. GD03932, assembly GCF_029839485.1. Taxonomy (NCBI): domain Bacteria; kingdom Pseudomonadati; phylum Pseudomonadota; class Betaproteobacteria; order Burkholderiales; family Alcaligenaceae; genus Achromobacter; species Achromobacter sp. GD03932. Next base: position 36,617 of record NZ_JAOCAT010000003.1, on the reverse strand, counting down.
GAGTACTGGTCCGGACTGGTCGAATGGCTGGGCGGCCAGGTGCTGGCCAACGGCATGATAGGCGCGCACGACCTGGATCTCTTCATCATCGAGGACGATCCCATGAAGGTGGTGCGCAAGGTGGTGGAATTCCACGCCAAGGTCATTTCGGACGCGCAGTACGCGCCGTCCCTGCCGGCCTGAAATCGTATGTAACTTGAGGCCCCGCGCCGCCGCCAGGCCGCCCTAAGGCGGCGCCGCCCCCTCGGGGGGCAGCAAGCGCGCAAAGCGCGCGCGGCGTGGGGGCCCCTCTTCCTATTTGCGCATGAACGACGGCAGCACGTCCGCCGGTATCGGGCAGACGTAAGGCTGCCCGCGGCGCGTCTCCATCAGTTCTTCCTTGGCGCGCGCCAGCGCCTCCGGCTGCGTGTACAGATCGGCGGCGGTCGCCGCGATGATCTTGGCCGCGTGCACCATGCCCTTGTGCGCCATGGACATCTTGCCCTGCGCCACCATCTGCCAGGAATGGAACGGCGTGCCGTAGGCGTAGCAGGCGCCCCAGCATTGCGCGGTGGGCGCGACCCAGCTCACGTCGCCCACGTCGGTGGAACCGTAGGTGATCTCGGCTCGGCCGGGCTCGTAGGGCGCCACGCCGGCAAACAGCGGCGTGGGATTGCGCAGCACCGCGCCCAGGTTCTTGCCGGCGTTGTCGATGTCGTCCGCGGAGATCGCGTCCCACATGCGGCGCGCGGCCTGCTGCTCGCCCGCGGTGTAGTCGGGACCCTGCAAGGCCAGCATGTTGGCGTACATGATCTGGTTCAACACGCCGTTGGGGATGTAGTTCGAGCAGGCCTTGTCGAACACGATCTCCAGTTCGCAGCCCGTCATCAGCGCCGCGCCGCGCGCCACGTTCTGCACGCGCTCGTACAGTTCGGCGGCCTGCGAATTGATGGGCGCGCGCACCAGGTACAGCACCTCGGCGCGGGCCTGCACCACGTTGGGCGAAATGCCGCCGCTGTTGGTCACGGCGTAATGCACGCGCGCATCGGGCACCATGTGTTCACGCAGGTAGTTCACGCCCACGTTCATCAGCTCGACCGCGTCCAGCGCGCTGCGGCCCAGGTGCGGCGAATTGGCCGCGTGCGCCGCGACGCCGCGGAAGCGGAAATAAGCCTGGATGTTGGCCAGCGAGGACTGGTGGAAGATGCCGGTGTGCGATGCGGGATGCCAGGTCAACGCCGCGTCCACGTCATCGAACAGGCCGGCACGCGCCATGAAGGTCTTGCCCGAGCCGCCCTCTTCCGCCGGACAGCCGTAGAAGCGGATGGTGCCGGGCAGGCCGTTGGCCTCCAGGAACTCCTTGACCGCCACCGCCGCGAAATGCGCGGCCGTGCCCAGCAGATGGTGGCCGCAGCCGTGGCCGTTGCCGTTCGGCGTCTCCGGCGAAGGCTGGCAGGCGTAGGCGCCGCTTTCCTGGCTCAAGCCGGACAGCGCGTCGTACTCGCCCAGGATGCCGATCACCGGACCGCCGTTGCCGGCCTCCGCCACGAAGGCGGTGGGAATGCCGGCCGCGTCGCGCGTGACGCGAAAGCCGGCTTCCTCCAGCATGGCAATGTGCAGCTCGGCGGACTTGTGCTCGTCGTAGCGCAGTTCGGCCAGGCTCCAGATGCGGTCGCTCAGTTGCGCGTAGCGCTCGCTGCGCGCGTCGATGAACGGCGCAAGTTTATCGATGGCACCCATTGTTTCTCCTGTGGCTGTAATGGCGGGGAAAAAACCGGTCAGGTCACTCGTCGAGCTTGATGCCGGCAGTTTCAATGATTTTGCGGTTGGCGGCCAGCGTCTGCGCGATGCGCTCGGCAAAGGCCTGCGGCGTGCCCGCGTCGGGCTGCGCGCCCATGCCCGCCAGGCGCTGCACCAGCGCGGGATCGGCCAGCGCGCGCACCGCGGCCTGGTTCAGGCGCTGCACCACGGCATCGGGCGTTCCGGCCGGCACGACCAAGCCAAACCAGGTCTGGCCCAGCGCGTTCAGTTGCGGATAACCCAGTTCCGTCATGGTCGGCAGGTCCGGCATGTCGGGCATCCGGGCGGGCGCCGACACGGCGATGGCGCGCAGCTTGCCGGCCTTGACCAGCGATTGCGCGGACGCGTACTGGTCCTGCTGCACCTGCACCTCGCCGCCCACCGCGGCCGTCAGCGCCGGCCCCATGCCGCGGTACGGCACGTGCAGCACATCGACCTTCAGGTCCGCGTTCATCGCCGCCAGGTTCAGGTGGCCGAGCGAACCGACGCCGGGCGAACCATAGGAATACTTGCCCGGATGGGCCCGCAGCTCGGCCAGGAATTGCGCAAAATCCTGCGCCGGAAACGCCGGATTCACCATCCACACGACCGGCACCGTCGCCACCGAGGCCACCGGTTTCAGCTGCGTTTCGGGATTGACGCGCTTGGTGCCGTACAGCAGCGGATTGACGGCCATGGTGCTGACCGTGGCCATGCCCAGCGTGTAGCCGTCGGGTTCGGCCCGGGCCACCGCCTCGGTGCCGAGCAGGCCGCCCGCGCCGGCGCGGTTCTCCACCACCACGCTCTGGCCCAGTTCCTTGCGCAGGCCCTCGGCCACCGCGCGTGCCAGCGCGTCGGTGGACCCGCCGGGCGCGAACGGCACGATCAGCCGCAGGGGCTGGGAGGGATAGGCGTCCTGGGCGGCGGCCAGGGACGAAACACTGAAAGTTACGGCGCATACCAGCGCGTGCAGCAGACGGGACTTCATGGACCAGCCACTCCTGGGGAACGGAAGCGATGTAAGGGATCGCAGCATTGTGTCCAGGGCATATCCTTATTTCAAATACATTAATGCGTGGATATATTCGTGTTTTGAATATCTTTCCTGCCTGCGCCATGGACGTCGCTCCCGCCACCCTGCTGTCCCGCCTGCTCGCCAAGGGGCGCCTGCGCCACCTGCAATTGCTGGCCAGCATCGCCGACCTGGGCAGCATCCAGCAGGCGGCCAGCCATATCGGCCTGAGCCAGCCGGCGGCCACCCATGCGCTGGCCGACATAGAGGATCTGCTGGGCGTGCAGCTATTCGAGCGCCATGCCCGCGGCATGCGCACCACGCGCAGCGGCCAGCTCATGGCGGAGTGCGCCCGCAGCATGCTGACGACGCTGCGCGCCTCCACGGATTCGGTGGCGGCCCTGCGCCAGGGCGCCACGGGCAATCTACGCCTGGGGGCCATCCCGGCAGCCACGGGCGGCCTGCTGGCCGAGCGCCTGCCCGCCTACCTGAACGCGCGCCCGGGATTGCAAGTGGAGGTGGTGGAAGGCAGCCGCGAACAGCTACTGCCCCAGGCCGCCAGCGGCAGCCTGGACATGCTGCTGTGCCGGCGTCCGGAAGCCGTGCCCGCCGGCCTGGAATTCGTGCCGCTGCAGGAGGACGCGGCGGTGATCGTGGCCGCTGCCGGCCACCCGCTGCTGGATGCGGACGGCGCGCCGACGCTGGCGCAAGTGGCGTCCCAACTGTGGATAGAACCCCGCCCGGAACTGGCCATCCATGCGGTGTTCAAGGCCTTCTTCGAACGCGCCGGGGTGGTGCCGCGGCTGTGCAGGCTCAGCAGCGCCGCCCCGCCCATGCCGCTGCTCATCGCCGTCATGCAGGCGCAGCAGGCCCTGGTCATGGTGCCGCAGACCTTGGGCAACTGGTACATGCAGCACGGGCATTTCCAGCGCCTGCGCATCGAATCGCCGGGTTCATTCCAGCCGATCGGCGCGATCGTGCGCGACCAGGGACCTGGCCGCGATTTCCTCGACTGGCTGGCGGCCTGAAAAAACACCCCCGAGCCGCCAGCCAGCCCAGCGGGTCAGCCTATGTCGCCGCCCGCCACGTACATGATCTGCCCGGTAATGTAGGACGCCTCGGGCGCGGCCATGAAGCAGATCGCCGCAGCGACTTCCTCGGCCTGCCCCAGCCGGTCCTGCGGCGTGTCACGCAGGCAGGACGCATACATCTCGCCCACCCAGGCGGTCTCCTGCTCGGACGGCGTCTCCTGGTTGCGCGGGATCGCCCGCACGCCATTGTCCAGCGCACCCGGCGACACGCAATTGACGCGCACGCCGGACTTCGCCAGCTCCAGGGCCATGCAGACGGTGGCGGCGTGCACGCCGCCCTTGGAGGCCGAATACGGCACCCGGTAGATGCCGCGCGTGGCGTTGGAACCCACGTTGACGATGGCGCCCGCGCCCTGCGCCCGCATCACCGGTATGACTTCGCGGCAGGACCACAGCGTCGGCCACAGCGAGCGGTTGACCTCGCGCTGCATCTGCTCGGGCGTGTATTCCCAGAACGGGCGGGTCCAGATCGTGCCGCCCACGTTGTGCACCGACACGTCGATGCGGCCGTTGATTTCCAGCGCCGCGCGCACCATGGACTGCGCGCCCGCATGGGTTTCCAGATCGGCCTGGGCAAAGCTGGCGCGTCCGCCCGCGGCCCGGATTTCCTCGGCCACGGCGGCGCCCTGCTCCTCCGCCCGGTCCACCACGACGACGTGCGCGCCCTCGGCCGCCAGGCGCCGCGCCGTTGCCCGGCCCACGCCCTGCGCGGCGCCGGTCACCAGGGCCACCTGGCCCTCGAAACGTAGATGTGTGCTCATGCTTGTATCGTCCTTTGCGGTATCAATGCGCCGCCGAAAGCGCGCCGTCCGGCCGCGCATGCTTGAGCTTGAGGCTCAGCACCGCCAAAGCCGCAACCGCCAGGGGCATGGCCAGCGCGATGAAGAATCCCGACGGTCCGCCCCAGGCCAGGAAGCTGCCGCCAATGGCCGAACCCGCGATCGCGCCCGCGCGGCCCATGCCGATGGCCCAGCCGGTGGCGGTGGCGCGCAAGGCGGTCGGATAAGCGCCCACGACCAGGTAGTTCAGCGCGATCTGCTGTCCGCCGATGCCGAAGCCGGCCGCGCCAACCAGGATGAAGACCAGCGTCCAGTTGTCGCCGGCCTGGCTCAGGCCGACGGCCACCGCGATGCCCAGCGCGAACATGCCGCCCAGCAGCCGCCGGGTGTTGACGCGCGGCAGCACGAAGGACAGCGGAATCGCACAGATAATGAAGACGGCATTGACGATGACGGTGCCCATGGGCGCCTGCTCGGCGGGCAGGCCCGCGGCCTTCAGCACCGTGGGCAGCCACGACAGCAGCATGAACCACGCCACCCAATTCAGCAGGTACACCGCCCAGATCGCCACCGTCTTGGCGCCGTGGCCGTCCGAGAACAGCGCGCCCACGCCGGCCCGCGCGACGGATTCCTCCGGCACGGTGAACTGCGTGTCCGCGCCCAGCTTGCGGCTCGATATCGCCGACAGGACTCGCGCGATATAGCGCTGGCTTTCCGGATCGCGGCGCGTGGCCTTGAAGTACAGCGACTCGGGCAGCATCACGAAGGCCACGGCCAGCAGGACCAGCGGCGCCAGGCCGCCAACGATGAAGATGCCTTCCCAACCGATCACGGGCAGCATGCGGGCGGCCAGCAGGCCGCCCAGCATGGCGCCCGCCGGCAGGCCCAGCAGCACGCCGGTCATGATGGCGCCGCGCAAACGGGCCGGACCGTACTCGGCGGCCAGCGCCAGCAGCACCGGCGTGCAGCCGCCCATGCCCAGTCCGGCAATGAAGCGCAGCACCAGGATGTGGGTGGTGTCGGTGGCCCAGGCCGTGGCCAGCGTGGACAGGCCGAACAGGGCCAGGCCCAGCATGATGGCCGGACGGCGGCCGATGCGGTCGCCGATCAGGCCCAGGGTCATCGCACCGACCGTCATGCCGACGATGCCGGCGGTCAGAATGGGCGCCAGGGCGCCCGCCTTCAAATCGAAAGCGGCCAGGATCGCGGGTCCGGTAAAGGCGATCGCCTGTGTATCGAAGCCGTCGAAAAGCGCGATCAGAAAGCACAGGATCAGCACGCGCCATTGAAAGGCGCCCAGCCGTTCCTGGTCGATCAGCGTGGGGATCGACCAACTGGAAGTCGCGGTCATGATGGTTGTCTCCATGGCGCGGCCGAACCCGGCCTCGCGCCTGCGGGTTGTTCTAGGTGGTTTGGGGAAAAAATGGCGGCGCCGCTTGCGGGCGCCGCCCAGGCATCGGTCAGGCGGTGGCGCGGTCCATGCGGGCTTGCGGACGGGCCTCGTCGGCGTCCAGCGCCGGCTGCACCACAAAGTCGAAACAGACGCGTGTGAACGGCGCGTTCACGCCCAGGCTCTCATAGCCGGCGGCCGGCGTATTGGGCTGCAGTTCGACCACCAGGCCGTCGCGCGTGGCGAAGGCGAAGTCATCGTCCAGGAAGGTGTCGCCCGGAATGTTGACCTGCGTGGTCAAGGTGCGCTGGCCTTCGGCGGCGACCAGGAAGTGGATGTGGGCCGGCCGGTTGCCATGGCGGCCCAGCGCCACGAACAGTTCGGACGTGGGGCTGTTCGGCGGAATCGCGTAGCCCGGCGGAATGAAGCTGCGGAAGCGGTAGCGGCCTTGCGCGTCGGTCTTGATCTTGCGGCGCAGGTGGTAGTCCGCCTGATCGGGATCGAAGTGCGAATAGCGCCCCAGCTCGTTGGCATGCCAGACGTCCACCAGCGCGCCGGCGACGGGATTGCCATCCACGTCGCGCACCTGCCCTTCCATCACCAGCACCGTGCCGGCTGCGGGATCTTCGTCCAGACGGGCCTCGCCGTCGGACAAGGGCGCGCCCGCGATGTAGAGCGGCCCCTCGATCGCGCGCGGCGTGCCGGCGGCGCGGCCGGCGGCCTCGTCGGCTTCTTCCTCGCGGATGTCGATCAGGCGGTCAAAGCCCAGGCCGGCCGTGATCAATCCCAGCTGGCCGCTGGCGCCCAGGCGCGCCAGCCAGTCCACGCCCGCCCAGAATTCGTCGGGCTTGATGTCGAGATCGTCGATCGCGCGGAACAGGTCCGACACGATGCGCTGCGTGATCTGCCGGACGCGGTCGTTGCCCGGATTGACCTGGGAGCTGTTGACCAGGTCCAGTAGTTGTTGCTGGGTATATTCAGCCATGATGCGTCTCCTGCTTTTTGGAATGATCGGGAAAGTGGTGGGTCAGGTCGCGGCGGTCTCGCCGCGGCGGCCGAAGTCGACCGTGGCGGGCGTCAGGCCAGCCCTTGCGCGGTCAAAGCGTTCCAGCCGTTTTTCGTCAACGACGACGCCAAAGCCGGGGCCGTCGGGAAGATGAAGTTCGAAGTCGCGCACGGCCATGGGCTGCTCGACGATGTCGTCGACCAGCAACTGCGGGCCGAACAGTTCGCAACCGTGGTGCTGGTCGGAAAGCGTGGCGAACACGTGCGCCGATGCCGCGCTTCCCAGCGAGGTTTCCAGCATGGTGCCGCCGTACCAGCCGATGCCGGCGGCTTGCGCCACGGCCGCGACCTCGCGCGTGCGCAGCAGCCCGCCATGCTTGGCGACCTTCAGGGAAAACACATGGCAGGCACGCTGCGAGGCCAGCATGTAGGCGTCCTGCGCGGAGCACACGGTTTCGTCCGCCATGATCAGCGCGGCGGAACCCAGCGACTGCGTCGCTTCGCGCAAGGCCTGCACGTCCCACTTCGCCACGGGCTGTTCGATCAGGGTCACGCCGGCCTCCACCAGCTGCGGCAGATAGCGGCGCGCCGTGTTGCCGTCCCAGGCCTGGTTGACGTCCACCGTCATGTCGGCGCGGCCGTCCAGGCCGCGCGCGATGCGGGTCACGTGCGCCACGTCATCCGCCGGACTGCGCGCGCCGATCTTGAGCTTGAACAGGCGATGGCGGCGCGCCTGCATCATCTGCTCGGCCTCCTCCAGATCGCGCTGCGAATCGCCGCTGGCAAGCGTCCAGGCCAGCGGCAGGCGTTCGATGCGCTTGCCGCCCAGCAACTGCCAGGCCGGCACGCCCAGGCTGCGCGCCACCGCATCGATCAGCGCCATTTCCACCGCGCTCTTGGCAAACGCATTGCCCTTGCAGACGGCATCGAAGCGATTGATGTGTTCGGCGAACCTGCGCGCATCGGTGCCTGTCACAGCGGGAGCCAGGTAATTCTGGATCGCATGCAGGATGGTTTCCGGCGACTCCTCGTTCCAGGACGGTCCGCCTATCGTGGCCGCCTCGCCAAACCCGCAGGCGCCGTTGGCCAGCCACAGCTGCACGATGACCGGGCTTTGCCGGTTGATGGCGCCGAACGAAAACTTGTGCGGCCGGATCGTCGGGATGTCGACGATTCTTGCGTGGATGCGCTCGATGCGCCAGGTGGCGTCGTCTGCCGTGATCGGAGCGGGGGTCGAAACGGATGTCATAAAGCCTGAAGCCCTGCGTGAGTGATGCGGCAAGATTAGGGCTCGGCCGGTTTTGCATCCAATGATTTATATTGCATTTATCATTCGATATCATCGAACAATATACTTGTAGTCATCGGCCGCCAAGACCGGCTGGTCGCCAGGAGTCTCTCGATGGAACTGCGCCAGTTGCGCTACTTTCTCAGCGTCGCCGACACCGAGCACCTGACCCGCTCGGCCGACGCCCTGCACGTCACGCAATCCACCCTGTCGCACGGCCTGCGGCAACTGGAAGAAGAACTCGGCATGCCCTTGTTCGACCGCATCGGCCGGGGGCTGCGCCTGTCGCAGGCGGGCCGGGTGCTGCGCGACCACGCCAGCCGGGCGCTACAGGAAATCGAAGCCGGCAAGATGGCCCTGGCGGATCTGGCCGGCCTGCAGGCGGGGTCCCTGACCATAGGCGTCATTCCCACCTTCCTGACCCATTTCGTGCCGGACGCGGTGGCCGGATTCAGCCTGGCCTTTCCCAAGGTCCAGATTCAGGTGCGCGATCTGCGGGCAGGCCCCATCGAAGACCTGCTGGTCAGCGGCCAGTTGGACCTGGGCATTTCCTTCCATCCGGCGCTGCGCGAAGAAATCGAGGCGCAACCCCTGTTCGACGAGCGCCTGCAGGTGGTGGTCGGCAAGAACCACCCGCTGGCCTCGCGGCGCAGCCTGCGCATGCGCGATCTCGCGGGCGTGCCGCTGGCGCTGCTGCCGCGCAGCTTCGCCACGCGCCGCATGATAGACGCGGCCTGCGCCCAGGCGGGCCTGATGCCCGACGTGCGGGTGGAAATGGAGTCGGTGGACGCCCTGATCCACCTGTGCCGGCAAGGTGAGCTGGCCACCATCGCCGCCGAACATGCGGCGGGCGCGGCCGGATCGGGGCTCAAGAGCATCGCGCTCACCGACCCGACCACCATCCGCCGCGCGGCCATCCTGTGGCGCAAGGAAGCCTCGCGCAGCCGCGCCGCGCAAGAGTTCGCCGCCCGGCTGCTGGATGCGGTACAGCGCCTGCCCGGCGCGGCGGCCGCTTCCAGCCACTGAGGTTCTAGCTCTGCAAATCTCGGTGGGCGTTCCCGTCCCAGATGGTGCGCAGCACCGCGCCCACGGCATCGTTGCTGTTCCTCGCGGCCATAAGATCCCTCAGCCGTTCCATCAGGGCGGGCTGTTCAGGCATGTTGGCGGAAGGCAGGCCGGGCGCGCGCAGGCGGGCCATGCCGGCCCCCAATGCGGATTCATTCAGGCAGGCCAGCCACGCCCGAAGCGACGTGTGCGACCGAGTAAGGAACAGCGCGGCGCGGCGCCGGGCAAAAAAAACGCAGCCCACGGGCTGCGTTTTTCTGATGTCACGCGCAGCAAGGCTGCGCGCAATTATCAGACGGCGGATTCGCGCGCGGCGCGCTTGCGCTCGTTTTCCAGCAGGAAACGCTTGCGCAGGCGGATCGACTTGGGCGTGATTTCCACGAGTTCGTCGTCGTCGATGAATTCCACGGCGTACTCCAGCGACATCTGGATCGGCGGAACCAGGCGCACGGCTTCGTCGGTGCCCGAAGCGCGCACGTTGGTCAGCTGCTTGCCCTTGATGGGGTTCACGACCAGGTCGTTGTCGCGGCTGTGGATGCCGATGATCATGCCTTCGTACAGCGCATCGCCCGGGCTCACGAACATGCGGCCGCGATCCTGCAGCTTCCACAGGGCGTAGGCCACGGCGTCGCCGTGATCCTGGCTGATCAGCACGCCGTTGCGGCGCTCGCCGATCGAGCCTTCCTTGATGGGCGCGTATTCATGGAAGATGTGGCTCATCAAGCCGGTGCCGCGCGTCAGCGTCAGGAACTCGTTCTGGAAGCCGATCAGGCCGCGGGCCGGGATCAGGTACTCCAGGCGGGTACGGCCGCGGCCGTCCGGCTGCATGTCCTGCAGGTCGCCCTTGCGGCGGCCCAGTTCTTCCATCACGCCGCCCTGGTGGGCGTCTTCGACGTCGACGGTCAGCGATTCGAACGGCTCGCACTTCACGCCGTCGATATCCTTGAACACCACGCGCGGGCGCGACACGGCCAGCTCGTAGCCTTCGCGGCGCATCGTTTCCAGCAGAATGGTCAGGTGCAGTTCACCGCGGCCCGACACTTCGAACACCGTGTCGTCGCCCGTGTCGCGCACGCGCAGCGCCACGTTGGACTTCAGTTCGCGGTCCAGGCGGTCGCGCAGCTGGCGGCTGGTCACGAACTTGCCTTCGCGGCCGGCCAACGGCGAGGTGTTCACCATGAAGTTCATGGTCAGGGTGGGCTCGTCGATGCGCAGCATCGGGAACACGTCCTGGTTGGCGGTGTCGGTCACCGTGCAGCCGATGCCCAGTTCTTCGATGCCGTTGATCAGCACGATGTCGCCGGCTTCGGCTTCGTCCACGACGATGCGCTCCAGGCCGTGGAACTTCAGCACCTGGTTGATGCGGCCGCGGCCGCCCTGGCCTTCGGGACCGAACTTGTAAGCCACTTCCATGCCGGGACGCATGCGGCCGCGGTTGATGCGGCCCACGCCGATCTTGCCGACGTAGCTGTTGTAGTCCAGCGAGATGATCTGCATCTGCAGCGGACCGTTGGGATCGTCGTCGCGCTGCGGCACGTGTTCGAGGATGGCTTCGAACAGCGGACGCATGTTGCCTTCGCGCACGTCAGGATTCAGGCCGGCGTAGCCCGACAGGCCCGAGGCGTAGATCACCGGGAAGTCCAGCTGCTCGTCGGTGGCGCCCAGCTTGTCGAACAGGTCGAAGGTGGCGTTGATGACGAAATCGGTGCGGGCGCCCGGACGGTCGACCTTGTTGACCACGACGATGGGCTTCAGGCCCAGGGCCAGCGCCTTGCGGGTCACGAAGATGGTCTGGGGCATGGGGCCTTCAACCGCATCCACCAGCAGCAGCACGCCGTCGACCATGGACAGCACGCGCTCGACTTCGCCGCCGAAGTCCGCGTGTCCCGGGGTGTCGATGATGTTGATGTGCGTGCCTTCGTATTCGACGGCACAGTTCTTGGCCAGAATCGTAATGCCGCGTTCTTTTTCCAGGTCGTTCGAGTCCATGACCCGTTCGGTCAGCGCCTGGTTTTCGCGGAAGGTGCCGGATTGGCGCAGCAGCTGGTCGACCAGGGTGGTTTTACCGTGGTCCACGTGGGCGATGATGGCGACGTTGCGCAAGGCGCGAGTCATAGCGAGTCCTTTAAGGTCAGGGTGGAGGGCAGCAAGCCCTCCGGCAATTCGTTCAATGCAAGCAATGCCTGCTTGGGGTCTGGCATGGCCTGCAAGGCATCCAGCGCAACGGCGCGTTCCAGGGAAAACGGCCCGACGTGCGTGCGCCGCAGCGCCGTCAGGTGGGCGTAACAGCCCAGCACGCGCCCGATGTCCTGGGCCAGCGTCCGGATGTATGTGCCTTTACTGCATGCCACATCGATCTCTGCCTCGGTCCCGTTCAGGGACAGCAGTTCGATGCGGTGAATCGTGATCTGGCGCGGCGGCCGTTCCAGCTCGATGCCGGCGCGCGCGTACTCGTACAAGGGCTTGCCGTCGCGCTTGAGCGCCGAATACATGGGCGGAATCTGCTCGATCGTGCCCGAGAAACGTGACAGCGCGTCGCGCAGCGCCTGCTCATCCACGGTAAAGCCCGGCTCGGCGGTGGACACGACATTGCCGGTCAGGTCGCCAGAATCGGTTTCGGAGCCAAATTGCAGCGTAGCGCGATATGCCTTGTCGGCGTTGAGCATCGCGCCGGAAATCTTGGTTGCGCGTCCCATGCAGCACACCAGCAGGCCGGTGGCAAAGGGATCCAGCGTGCCGGTGTGGCCGGCTTTCGCCGCGTCCATGGCGCGTTTCGCGCGTTGCAGGGCGTGGTTACTCGACAAACCCACGGGTTTGTCGAGCAACAGCACACCGTCGAGCGTAAGCCCGCGTCGTTTAGCCATCGTCGGAATCCGGTTTAAAGCAGTGACGACAGCCCGATCAGGACTGGTCTTCAGGTTCGTCGGGCACGCCCGAGTGCGGGCCGGGCCGGTTTGCGCGGTCGATGAGGATCGACATTTCGATGCCACGGGCGATCTGCTCGTCGTGGAAGAAGCGCAAAGTGGGGACAGTGTGTATGTGCAGCAGCTTGTACAGCTGGGAATGCAGCCAACCGGCTTTTTCGTTCAGCAAGGCGGTCGCGGCTTCGGGCTCGGCGCCCAGAACCGTGAAATACACCTTGGCATGCGCGTAATCGGTCGACAGTTCCACACCAGAGAGCGTGATCAGTCCAGCGCGGGTCGTGTCGATCTCGCGCTGGATGATCCCGGCCAGATCCTTCTGGATCTGGTCGGCCAGCCGCAGATTGCGGCCGGGGATGGCTTTGGACTTGTGACGGCTCATTGGAAAAAATGCCTCGCGGTCGCCTTACAGCGTACGCGCGATTTCCTTGATTTCAAAGACTTCCAGCTGGTCGCCCACCTGGATGTCGTTGTTGCCGCGCAGCGTAAGGCCGCAGTCGAAACCCGACTTGACTTCCTTGACGTCGTCCTTGAAGCGGCGCAGCGAATCGAGCTGGCCGGTCCACTGGACCACGTTGTTGCGCAGCAGGCGGACTTGCGAATCGCGACGCACCAGGCCGTCCAGCACCATACAACCGGCGATGTTGCCGATGCGGGAAATGCTGTAAACCTCGCGGATCTCGACCAAGCCGATGACTTCTTCCTTCTTCTCGGGCGCCAACATGCCCGACATGGCTGCCTTCACCTCATCCACGGCGTCGTAGATGATGTTGTAGTAGCGCACGTCGATGCCGTTGTTCTCCGCCAGTTTCTTGGCGCTGGCTTCGGCGCGGACGTTGAAGCCGATGACGACGGCGTTCGAGGCGATGGCCAGGTTGATGTCGCTTTCCGAGATGCCGCCCACGGCGGCGTGCACGACCTGCACGCGCACTTCGTCGGTCGACAGCTTGACCAGGGACTGCACCAGCGCTTCCTGCGAACCCTGGACGTCGGTCTTCACGATCAGGGCCAGGGTCTGCGTGCCCTCGCCCAGGTTGTCGAACATGGACTCGAGCTTGGCGGCCTGTTGGCGGGCCAGCTTGACGTCACGGAACTTGCCCTGGCGGAACAGCGCGATTTCGCGCGCCTTGCGCTCGTCGGACAGCACCATCAGCTCGTCGCCAGCGGCCGGCACTTCGGTCAGGCCCTGGATTTCCACAGGGATCGACGGACCGGCTTCCTGGATAGGCTTGCCGTTTTCGTCCAGCATGGCGCGCACGCGGCCAAAGCTTGCGCCGGCCAGCACCACGTCGCCACGGTGCAGGGTGCCGCTTTGCACCAGGATGGTCGCGACCGGGCCGCGGCCCTTGTCGAGACGGGCTTCGATCACCAGGCCCTTGGCGGGCGCGTCGACGGGAGCCTTCAATTCCAGCACTTCGGCTTGCAGCAGCAGGTTTTCGAGCAGATCGTCGATGCCCTCGCCGGTCTTGGCCGACACGGACACGAACGGCACGTCGCCGCCGTATTCTTCCGGCACCACTTCCTCGGCAACCAGTTCCTGCTTGACGCGTTCGGGGTTGGCGGAGGGCTTGTCGATCTTGGTCATGGCCACGACCATCGGAACGCCTGCGGCCTTCGCGTGGTGAATGGCTTCGCGGGTCTGCGGCATCACGCCGTCGTCGGCCGCGCAGACCAGGATGACGATGTCGGTCGCCTTGGCGCCGCGGGCGCGCATGGCGGTAAACGCCTCGTGGCCCGGGGTGTCAAGGAAGGTCACCATGCCGCGTTCGGTCTGAACGTGGTAGGCGCCGATGTGCTGCGTAATGCCGCCGGCTTCGCCCGCGGCAACCTTGGCGCGGCGGATGTAGTCCAGCAGCGAGGTCTTGCCGTGGTCGACGTGGCCCATGACGGTCACGACCGGCGCGCGCGGCAGCTGTTCGGCTTCCGACACGCTGGCGGTTTCGTCCAGGAAGGCTTCCGGGTCGTCCAGCTTGGCGGCGATCGCCACGTGGCCCAGTTCCTCGACCACGATCATGGCGGTTTCCTGGTCCAGCACCTGGTTGATGGTGACCATCTGGCCCAGCTTCATCAGTTGCTTGATGACTTCGGCGGCCTTGACGGACATCTTGTGAGCCAGGTCGGCCACGCTGATGGTTTCCGGCACGTGAACTTCACGCGCGATGAATTCCTGCGGCGCCGGCTCGTTGCGGCGATCGTTCTGCTGGTTGCGGCCGCCTCGGCCGCCCTTGCCGCCACCCTTGCCGCCAGCGCGCCAGCCGTCGCGGCTGGCCGGGGCTGCCGGCTTGTCCGCGGGCTTCTTGCGCGAGGCGTCATCGGACCAGGTCGAAGCGACTTCGGCGGTCTTGATGGTCTTCTTCGCGCCGGGAGCGGCGGGCTTGGCGTCCTTCTTGGCGCCAGGAGCGGCGCCCGGCTTGCCAGCCGGCTTGTGCAGCGTGCCGGAGATCGGCGCGGCAGCGGCGGGCGCTTCCGGTTCGGGAGCGCGCAGCACCTTGCGCGGACGGTTCAGCATCTCGCGCAGGGCGGCGGCTTCAGCCTCGGCCTTGCGGCGAGCTTCATCGCGGGCCGCCGGCTGGGCGGAAGCCGCGAGAGGCGGGCCGGCGCGGCGGTTGTCCGCGCGGTTGCCAACCTTGACGGCGGGCGCGGCGGGCTCGGGCTTCGCGGCGGTTTTGACGGGTTCGGACTTCGCAGCAGGCTGAGCCTGGGCGACAGGCGCGGCGGCCTGGGAGGAAGATGTTTCGGACTTATTGGCTAGCACAACGGGTTCCGGCTTGGCTTCTTCAGCCTGGGGCTCGGTGGATTCAGTCTTGACTTCGGGCTTGGCCTCTTCGGCCACGGGCTCGGCAGGAGCAGGCGCCGGCGTCGGTTCGGGTTCAGGCTGGGCCTGGACTTCGGCGGCTTTCGCCTCGACGGGAGCGGGCGCTTCGGCCGCGACGGATTCAACAGGCGCGGGCGCTTCAACCGGCGCGGGCGCTTCTGCAGCAACGGGCTCTTCAGCCTTGGCCGGGGCAACAGCCTCGGCCTGGACGGGAGCGGTCTCGCGAGGAGCGGCAGCAGAGGGAGCCTCGGGCGCGACGGGCGCCGACACTTCCTGCGGCGCCGCTTCGGCGGCTGCTTCCTCTTCGGCACGCGCGGACGCGGCCTGTTCCAGGGCGATTTCGGAGGGATCACGCTTGACGAACACGCGCTTCTTGCGCACTTCGACTTGAATCGTGCGCGAACGGCCGGTGGCATCCGCCTGGCGGATCTCGGACGTCTGGCGGCGCGTCAAGGTGATCTTCTTGCCTTCGGTCGCGCCGTGGGCGCGACGCAGCGATTCGAGCAATTTCGCCTTGTCGCTGTCGGTGACGGAATCGTCGACCGATTTGAGGTCAACGCCAGCCGAGCGCAGCTGATCCAGCAGCACATTGGCAGGCATTTTCAGCTCGGTAGCGAACTGCGCGACGGTATTACTCGACATTAGGCTCTCTCTTCCCTATATGCAGCTATTACAAACAACGTGAACTCGCGGCGGCGGATATTCCGCCCGCCGCGGACCCGTGTCCTTTTGGTTATTCCTCGTCGAACCAATGGGCGCGGGCACGCATGATGAGATCGCTGGCTTCCTGCTCGGTCAGACCGGCGATTTCCGCCAGTTCGTCCGTCGCCAGTTCGGCCAGATCATCACGCGTATGCACTTGGCGCTCAGCCAGCTTGGCAGCCAGCTCGGGCGTCATGCCTTCGAGTTCGAGCAAATCCTGCGCGGTCTCAAGGCGCTCTTCCTGGGCGATCGCCTCGGTCAGCAGCGCATTGCGGGCACGGGCGCGCAACTCATTGATGGTGTCTTCGTCAAAGGCCTCGATTTCCAGCAGTTCCTGCATGGGCACGTAGGCGATTTCCTCGATACCGGTAAAACCTTCGTCGATCAGGATGTCAGCGACTTCCTCGTCGACGTCCAGCTTGCTCATGAACGTGGAGCGCAGGCCCGAACGCTCGACTTCCTGGCGGTTCAGGCTTTCTTCCGGCGTCATGATGTTGATCTGCCAGCCGGTCAGCTCGGAAGCCAGGCGGACGTTCTGGCCCTTGGCGCCAATGGCCTTGGGCAGGTTTTCCTCGTCCACCACGACGTCCATCGCGTGCTTGTCTTCATCAACGACGATGGACTCGACGTTGGCCGGCGCCAGGGCACCGATGACAAACTGAGCGGGGTCTTCCGACCACAGCACGATATCGACCTGTTCGCCGCCCAGCTCGTTGCGCACGGCGGTCACGCGCGAACCGCGCATGCCCACGCAGGTGCCGATCGGGTCGATGCGCTTATCGTATGCCACCACGGCGATCTTCGCACGCACGCCGGCATCGCGGGCCGCGGCTTTGATCTCGAGCAGGCCTTGCTCGATTTCGGGGACTTCGTTCTCGAACAGCTGGCGGATGAATTCCGGCGCGGTGCGCGACAGGATCACCTGCTGGCCGCGCGCGGCGTGGTCTACGCGCAACACAAAGGCGCGAACGCGGTCGGCCACCCGGAGGTTTTCCTTCGGGATCATTTCGGAACGCGGCAGGCGCGCTTCGATCTTGCCGGTTTCGACGATGGCGTCGCCCTTGTCCATGCGCTTGATCGTTCCGGACACGATGGTTTCGCCACGGTCCAGGAAGTCGTTCAGCACCTGTTCGCGCTCGGCGTCGCGGATCTTCTGCAGAATGGCCTGCTTGGCCGCCTGCGCGCCGATGCGGCCGAACTCGATGGGTTCGAGCGGCTCTTCGATGTACTCGCCTTCCTTGATGCCGGGAACGATTTCCAGCGCGTCCGACAGCATTTCCTGCTTGTCGGGCTCTTGCAGGCCTGCCTCATCGGGCACGACCAGCCAGCGGCGGAAGCCTTCGTGATCGCCCGTGTCCCTATCGATGGCGACACGGATGTCAGCATCATCCTTGAAGCGCTTTTTCATCGCCGAGGCCAGCGCGCTTTCCAGCGCTCCGAACACGACGTCGCGCGTGACGTTCTTTTCACGCGCCAAGGCATCGACCAACAGAAGAATTTCGCGACTCATCGCTTTTTGCCCTTGAAATCCAGAACGGGATCCAGTTTTGCACGTTCGATATCGTCGACCGTGAAATTCAACACCTGGACTTCGTTCTTTTTTGCCTCAAATTCGAGACCGAACACGGTCTTTTGCATTCCAGCAGCCGCGTCGGAGGCTGCGGCATCGTCTTCGGGCACCGTCAGGGTGCCGGCAAAGACCTTGCGGCCGTCCAATGCCTCGCGCAGCTTGATTTCGATGCGCTCGCCTGCGAACCGGCGGAAGTCGGCCTCGTTGCGCAGCGGGCGGTCGACGCCCGGCGAACCGACTTCCAGTCGTTTGTAGTCGACGTTCTCGACTTCGAACACCCGCGACAACTGGCGGGACACCTGTTCACAGTCTTCGATGCGCACACCGCCGACCCGATCGATCGTGACGCGCAAAAGGCCCAGGGCGGCACGCTCGACGTCCACGAGTTCGACGTCCATGCCGGCCAGAGCCTCTTTGGTCAATGCGAATAAATCAGCCATATACTCAAAAAAAATGGGCTGCACGCCCAGCCCACCGTATTGCACAGCGCCCAGCCGCCACCCTACTGCACGTAAGGAGCAATGCTGGGCAGTGCCCTATATTGCGACCTAAATTTGGCTTGCGCCGCCCAGGCCATTAAGACCGCCGCCCCAACCCGCAATCCGGGCCAGGCAGCACCAGGCGCAAAGTCCGATGCAAACTGCCAGGCTCTCGCCGCCCCCTGTATTTGCGTGCTTTTTCCTTGCGGGCACGCAAAAGACAACGGCGCGAAGCCATGAAAACCATTGATTTTACCAGATAAACTGGAAAAACGCCTGATTCGTCGCGGGCTTACGCTTATGCGGGACATATCCCGCGCGGCGGCGCGTCCGGCGCGCCGCCCGCGGACCTTCAGCGCCCCTGACGACCGCGCCCGCCCATCACACCGAGACGGGATTCGTGCGCCGAAGCGCCGCGCGGCTGCCAGTCATCGCCACGCGGAGACGACGAGGCATTGCGGGGTGCGCGCGGCTTGCCGCCAGCGTTCGGCCCCTTGTTGCCGCCGGCGCCGCCCGACTTATTGCCGCTACGGCCACCACCAGCGCCTGCCGGCTTGCCGCCGCGACCGCTATTGCCACGCGCGCCGGCAGGCTTGCCGCCGGCCGGCCGACGACCGCCGGCCGGCGCTTCCGCGACGTTGCCGGCACCAGCCTCGACCGACATGGCATTGCCAGGCTGACCGCCTGCCGCAGCCGCGCGCGGACCGCGCGGCTTGCCGCTGGACTTGCCGCCAGGCTTGCCCCCGCCCTGCTTGCCGCCAGCCTTGCCGCCGCCCGTTCCCGTTGCGGAACGGCCGCCGCCAGGCTTGCCGCCCTTGCGGTTGCCGCCAGCGCCCTCGCCCGACAGGGGGTGGCCATTGGCGTAACCGCCAGCAATCATCAAGCCCGTGCCAAAAGGATCCGACGGACACGCGGCCGCCTGGCCTGCGCTGCCCAAGCGGCCGCCTTGCAGCTTGCCGCGGCGGCCGATGCGCGCGCCGTTCATGCCGTTGCGGTCCATGGTGCCGAAACCCGGAGGCAGCGCGCTGTCATGAGATTGCGGCTGCTTGGAGCGGCGGCGGTTGCCGCCGGATTCGTCGTCGTCGCGCACCAGGCCCAACTGGACCATCAAGGCCGTGACCAGGGAAGAATCCAGCTCTTCCCAGCGGCCGCGGCGCAACGTACGCGGCAGGACCACGTCGCCAAAACGGGTGCGGATCAGCCGGCTGACCGTGACGCCCACGGCCTCGAACATGCGGCGGACCTCACGATTGCGGCCTTCCTGCAGCGTGACGCGATACCAGCGGTTGCTGCCGTCGCCGCCCAGGTAGTCCAAGGCGCCGAAGGCAGCCATGCCGTCGTCCAGCTCGATGCCGTCGACCAGCGACTGGCGCTGGGCCTCGTCCATCTCGCCCAGCACACGCACCGCGTACTCGCGCTCCGTGCCGTAGCGCGGATGCATGATGCGGTTGGCCATGTCGCCGGAGGTCGTGAAGATCAACAGGCCTTCAGTATTCAGGTCCAGGCGGCCGACCGACAGCCATTTACCCGTGCGCAGCTTGGGCAGACGGGCAAAAACGCTTGCGCGGCCACCCGGGTCGTCGTGGCTGACGATCTCGCCGGCGGGCTTGTGATACAGGATCACGCGCGGCGGCTTTTTCGTGTTGACGCGCATGATGGGCTTGCCGTTGACGCGCACCTGGTCATTGGGTGCCACGCGCTGGCCGATATGGGCCGGCTCGCCATTGACCGACACGCGGCCCGCGACGATCAGTTCTTCCATTTCGCGGCGCGAACCGATGCCGGCATCCGCCAGCACCTTGTGCAGCTTGGGCATGACCGAATCGCTGTTCAGGTACTTGCCCAGACGCTGCTCCATGCGGTCAGCGGTTTCCAGGTACGACAGCGCCTGCTCGGCTTCCTGCTCGGTGCCGCGCGATTCCTGCGGCTCGGCCTGAGGGGCGGCGGCCGCCGCGGGCTGCGCCTCGCCGGCCGGCGCCTGCTCGGCGGCGGTATCGCCGCGGCGGCGGCGGAACGGCGTTCTCAGCTTGCGGCCCCTGCCGCGGGCTCCCGTCTCGCCTTCAGCCGCCGGCTCACGCGCGGCGGATTCCGGCTGGCCGTTGGAAACGGCATCATCCGAACGGGGATTGTCGTCCTGCATTGCTGTATTCGTTGTCACTGGGACAGCTCCGAATTTCAAACTTGGGTGGGCCTGCCTGCGGCAGGCTCGTCATCATCTGGGGACGCCGGCTCTCGATCGGTCTCGGGCCGCTCGAAGCCTGCCTCGTCCGATTCCGGAGAGGCGGCATCCGGGCCAGGCCGAACAGGATCGGCAAGACCGGAAGCGGGCTCATGCCCGGCGGCGTCAGGCGCCGCGGTATCGGTCTCGTCAATCGGGTCGGTCGGTTCCGCGTGTTTTGCGTTCTCGACGTTTTCCTTTGCAGCGCCGGCTTCTGGGGCATCGGCGGCCATATCGGAAATGTCGTTGTCAGCCGTATCGTCGGGAAAACCGGACGTGGCTGACGTATTGGACAAGCCTTCGGCTTGCTCCCGGACGGTGGATTCGTCGGCGGGATCCGCGCCTTCTTCTGTGCGCGAAAGCATGGATTCTACGCTATCGACGGGAGCGATGGGTATATCCTGTTCCGAAACAGACAATTCCGCAACCGGAATACTGCTTTCGGACACGTCGGGCTCGCCTGCCGTGACCGCAGGTTCGCCCTCGGGACGAGCCTCGGCTTCGCCGCCAGCCCCGCCCTCGGCACTTATCTCACCTTCGGCACCTTGCTCGACCTCGGCAATGGCTTGGTCGGCTGCCTCGGCGCCCTCGGCAGACGCATCAGCCTCTGCGGCGGGCGCTTCCCCACCCAGCACCTGCTGCACTTCGCCCAGGTCCAGCCCGGCGAGCGCCGCAGCGGCCTGCGCGGATTCCAGCGCCGGCAATTCGTCCAGGGCGCGCAGGCCCAGGTCATCGAGAAACTGGCGTGTCGTGCCGAACAGCGCCGGACGGCCCGGCGCGTCGCGGTGGCCGATGACCTCGATCCAACCGCGGTCTTCCAGCGCCTTCACGATCTGCGAAGACACGGTGACGCCGCGGATATCCTCGATGTCGCCACGCGTCACCGGCTGGCGCCAGGCCACGATGGCCAGCGTCTCCATCACGGCGCGCGAGTACTTGGGCGGCTTTTCCGGATTGAGGCGCTCAAGGTAGCGCTGCATGCGCGGACGGCTCTGAAAGCGCCATCCGGTGGCCAACTGCACCAGTTCCAGCCCGCCATCGGCCCAATTGGCCTGCAGCGTTTCCAGAAGCGTGCGCAATGCGCTGTTGTCGAATTGTTCATCGTCCCCGAACAGCTTGCGCATATCGGACAGTTGCATCGGCTGCGCCGCGCAAAGCAGCGCGGTTTCCAACACGAGTATTGCCTCGCTATCGTTCATCGACATTCAAATTCAAAAAGGGCTAACTTGCGCTAGGTTGAAAATAAGGCTACTATTCATTTCTCAGACGCGGGGTGGAGCAGTCTGGCAGCTCGTCGGGCTCATAACCCGAAGGTCGTAGGTTCAAATCCTGCCCCCGCAACCAAATTGATTCAGGCCTGGCGATTTCGCCGGGCCTTTTTCATTTGCGGCGCCGGAAAAAATCAGCGAGTCCGGCAAACCCGACCGCACCAGCGCGCGCGGCGCGCCAGCACAGACACCCGCCGCCACGCCGGCAGCCTCGGCGGCTCGCCAGCAACAGACAGCATTGGTTTGCGTAGTTCTCACGGGATTCCTGTGTTTACCGCCATGCGCCCCGGGTAGAGGTACCCTGGACATGTGCCGAAACGACCGCGCCAATCGGGATTGAGCGGGATGCCTGCCGCGCCTGGCGCAGCAAACACTCAAGCAAATTCTGGAAAAGCCGGCACAAATCGCCAGCCAGCCCGCGGAGCACGCCGGCAACCCGGCGCCGCTTTCCCGCGGCAATCGATATCAAGGACCTGAATCATCGAGGCTCGGGCGCCACGGACAGACCGCCGCACCCCACAAACCCGATATGTTTCCCCTGGCGCACGCGAAAAACCGGTTCCGCGATGCCGCGGCTCACCCGAGCCGCAACCACGATTCTTGGATGTTTTCTAACTACACACAGCAGGCATCCGCCGACCGCGCCCAACATATTCAAGCAGTTGTTTCATTATACCGCCATATACCCCACCCTCAAGCCCGCACGGCGCCTTGCGCGGCGCAAAAACTACGGAGCAGGCTTGTCCCATGGCGTGGACTCCAGGCGGCTCACGAGAAAATCCAGCATGGATCTCAAGATCAGGGGCATCTGGCGACGCGAGACATAAACGCCGTAAATGCCCAACTCCTGGGGCTTGCTTTGGGTCAGGATGGCCCGCAGGCGGCCCGATGCGATGTCGTCCGCGGCATAGTAGGTCGGCAACATCGCAATGCCCGCGCCCTCCAGCGCCGCGCGCGCCAACACCGAGACCTCGTTCGCGCTGATATTGCCGCTGACGGGCACATCCACCGGCTCGCCATCGCGCTCGAAACGCCACAGGCTCTTGCCGAAATACGAATGGGTCAGACAGTTGCGCAAGGACAGGTCTTCGATGCGCGCCGGCACGCCTTCGCGCTGCAGATACTCGGGCGAGGCGCACACCACCGAGCGGCAGACCGCCAGCTTGCGGGCAATCAGGTTGGGATCCAGGTCGTTGGTGATGCGTACAGCCAGATCCACGCGCTCTTCCACCAGATTGACGGCGCGATCCACCAGCATCAGGTCGACCGAGGTGCCCGGATGCAGCTTGACGTAGTCGGTAATGGCGCTGGCCAGATGGCGCGAGCCGAACGACATGCTGGTGGTGATGCGCAGCAGGCCGCGGGGCGTATCGTCCGGGGTCGATACCGCATTGCGCAGATCCCCCACCATGTCCAGCATCTGCCGACAGCGCGGCAGCGTTTCGGCGCCAGCGGGCGTCAGGCTCAGACGCCGCGTCGTGCGATGCAGCAGGCGCACCCCCACCCACTGCTCCATTTCCGCGAGATAGCGCGACACCATGGCGCGCGACATGTCCAGATGAATCGCCGCCGCCGACAGGCTGCCCCTGTCAGCGACTTCCACGAATACCTGCATGGCTTTCAAACGATCCATGATTGTCTCGATTCTTGCACCAGACCGCTCCGGTTATACCGTATTTCGGCGCAACATCGACACCATAATCGAGACCGCCGCCCGCGAACCCTGACCGGGCCAGACGTTCAGACGCAGGCGTTCAAGAGGTCGGCTGCCCGAGCGCGACGCTCAGGGCAGCACGGACCTCGCCCGCCTCAAGCCCCCGCAAGATGCAGACCAGCCGCGACGCCCGCCCCTCGTCCGGCCAGCGCTCCAGCTGATTGATCGGATAGAGCTCGCCATGCACGCCATGCACCTCGCACGGCAGCGCCTCGCCCTCGAAGCACACCAGCCCCTTCACGCGCAGCAAGCCCTGCCCATAGCGCTCCAGAACCCGCGACATGCCGGCAAGAAACGCCGCCCGTCCGACGGGAGCGGCCAGTACCAGCGAGAAACTGCCCACATCCCCATGAACGGCGCCCCGCGGCTGCGCGAAGGGCCGCAACCAATTCGCCAGAGCGACGCCATCGCGCCTGGCCTGCAGATCGAGGCCCGCGCGCAGCGGATCCGCAAGCGGCGCATCGGGCCATTGCACGCAGCGCCGCGCCCCTGGATTGATGGCGACCACCGCCTGCTCCAGAAGATCCAGACTCGCCGCGTCCGCCAGATCGGGCTTGCTGAACACCACGACATCCGCCAGGGCCAGTTGCCGCAACGCTTCGGGCTGCCGTTCCAATTGGTCCGATCCGCCGCGCGCGTCCGCCAGGACGATCGCGCCCCGGTACGCATAGCGCTCGGCGAGGAAGCGGTCGTGCTTGAGGGTGAACAGGATGGGCGCGGGATCGGCCAAGCCGCTGGTTTCGATGATCACGCGACGAAAGGGCTTGATCTTGCGGCTGAGCGCCAACATGAATAACTCGCGCAAGGCTTCGACCACCGCGCCGCTGACGACGCAGCACAGGCAGCCGCCCTCGATCAGGACGATGTTGTCGCGGGCCTGGCGCACCAGATGATGGTCGACGCCCACCTCGCCGTATTCGTTGACGATGACAACGCTATCGGCGTACGACGGATCCCGCAGCAACCGGTTGAGCAGCGACGTCTTGCCGCTGCCCAGGAAACCGGAAATCACCGTCACGCCTATGCGCTTGTCGTCCATACCCGACCTTCCATGCAAGCCATTCCGATGGAGAAAACCAAAAGGGCCATTCACTTGCGTGAATGGCCCTGAATTCTTTGGCTCCCCGAGCTGGGCTCGAACCAGCGACCTGCGGATTAACAGTCCGTCGCTCTACCGACTGAGCTATCGGGGAACTGCTAAGAAACGAGATTATGAACTAAAAATTCGAACTGTGCAAATCGCTGATTTTTTCGCCTGTTTGGCCTGCTTGGTTTCCCATCGCAAAAAAACTCTGATATGATCTCGGTCTTTCCAGATCGGACCCCATAAACAGGGTGACGGACCGGAAAAAACAAAGATGTTTTGCTTGCGGTTCTTACAAGAGAAAAGCGGAGCAAATGGTCTTGCCGGCATAGCTCAGTTGGTAGAGCAGCGCATTCGTAATGCGAAGGTCGTAGGTTCGACTCCTATTGCCGGCACCAGATTCCAAAAAGCAGCCCTCTCGGGCTGCTTTTTTCATTTCCGCGCCGGTTCGCGCACCACCCTTCTCCCCCTCCACCCGGGAACTCCCGCCCGCCGCCATGCGTCCAACCTGCTGGACCATCCTGGCGGACATCACCATGCGCATCCTTCTAGTCGAAGACGACCTCATGATAGGCGAGAGCGTGCTGGACTGCCTGCGCGCCGAGCACTACGCCGTAGACTGGGTCAAGGACGGCAATGCCGCGGAACTCGCGCTGCGCACCGATACCTACGACCTCATACTCCTGGACCTGGGCCTGCCCAAGCGCGACGGCCTGTCGCTGCTGCGCGATCTGCGCACGCGCAAGGACCGCACGCCGGTGCTGATCGCCACCGCCCGCGACGCGGTGAGCGACCGGATCGCGGGACTGGACGCCGGCGCCGACGACTACGTGGTCAAACCCTACGACGTGGATGAACTGCTGGCCCGCATGCGCGCCCTGATCCGCCGCAGCGCGGGCCGCGCGGAACCGGTGTTCGAGCACGAGGGCATCACCATCGACCCCCAGTCGCACGCCGCCATGGTGGACGGCGCTCCGGTCACGCTGACCGCGCGCGAATGGGCGGTGCTGGAACCGCTGATCGCGCGCCCGGGCATGATTTTTTCGCGCGCCCAGCTGGAAGAAAAGCTGTATAGCTGGAAAGACGGCATCAGCAGCAACGCGGTTGAGGTTTATATTCATGGCCTGCGCAAGAAGCTGGGTCAGAACCTGATCCAGAACGTCAGAGGCGTCGGCTATGTCATCCCCAAAACATGAGCATTCCGCTTAGCTACTCACTGAGAGCCAGGCTGCTTTTCTTCCTGTTGGCCGCCATCATGGTCGGCGCGCTGGTGCAAGGCGTCATCGCCTACCGCAGCACCCTGGCGCAGGCCGACGATATCTTCGACTCGCTGCTGCAGCGCACCGCCCTGTCGCTGGGCACGGGCGACGGACTGCTCAGCACAGGCCCGGCGCACGCGCGCGGCGCGGGATCGCCCGTGGCGGACGACCTGATCATCCAGATCTGGACACCCGACGGCGTGCGCGTCTTCAATTCCCGATCCCGCCGGCCGTTGCCGGACCAGATCATCCTCGGCTTCTCCGACGCGAAGATGGAGGGCAGCACCTATCGCGTGTATTCGCTGGCCACGCCCTTCCAGGTCATCCAGGTGGCGCAGGACATGGCCGTGCGCACCAGCATGGCGCGCGCGCTGGCGCTGCGCACCATCGCCCCCATCGCCGCAGCAGCCCCCTTGCTCATGCTGATCGTCTGGTGCGTGGTCAGTTGGTCGCTACGGCCAGTGAAGCGCGCGCGCTCCCAGGTTGCGGCGCGCCAGCCCGAAGACCTGTCGCCCGTCAGCGTGGAGGGCCTGCCCGATGAGATCCGGCCGCTGGTGCTGGAACTGAACCTGCTGCTGGAGCGCATGCGCGGCGCCTTCGCGCAGCAGAAACAGTTCGTCGGCGATGCGGCGCACGAACTGCGTTCGCCCCTGACGGCGCTGCGCCTGCAGTTGCAGGCCCTGCAACGCGCGGGCGATGCGGATGCGCGCCGGCTTGCCGAACAACGGCTGGCCGCGGGCATCGACCGCGCCACGCGCCTGGTGGAGCAACTGCTCTCCCTGGCGCGCCACGAAAGCGCGGC
Organism: Achromobacter sp. GD03932; assembly: GCF_029839485.1. NCBI lineage: Bacteria > Pseudomonadati > Pseudomonadota > Betaproteobacteria > Burkholderiales > Alcaligenaceae > Achromobacter > Achromobacter sp. GD03932. Next base: position 10,397 of record NZ_JAOCAT010000003.1, on the reverse strand, counting down.
GGAACAGGCGCCCGCCGAAGCCGTGGACCTGGCCGACGTGCTGCGCCAGGCGCTCTCTGAAATGCTGCCCCAGGCCAACGCCAAGTCACTCGGCATCGATCTGGACGGCGCGCCGCAAGCCTGGGTGCAGGGACACCGCGACGCACTGACACTGCTGGTCCGCAATCTGCTCGACAACGCGATCAAGTACACGCCCGCCGGCAAGCGCATCCACCTCCATCTGGAACAGACTTCCGCTGAAGCCGCCCTGCTGATCGACGACGAAGGCCCGGGTATCGCCCCCGAAGAACGCGAGCGCGTGTTCGACCGCTTTTACCGCGTCGAAGGCAATGCGCAGCACGGCAGCGGCCTGGGGCTGGCGATCGCGCGCAGCATCGCCGACCAGCACGGCGCCGCCATAGAACTGCAGGACACGCCGGCTGGCTCAGGCCTGCGCGTGAAGGTGGTTTTTCCGACTTAAGGCTCGCCTAAGTGTCAGGCCCGAAGATAGCGCCATGTCCTTCAACATGAACGCAGGAGCCGACATGAAGACCACCCAAATGAAACCCTCGCGCCTGGTGCTGGCGCTGCTGGCTGCCGGCGCCATAGGCGGCGCGGGCGCAACCGCCTTCACCGGCGGCGTTTCGATGGCGGCCAACGCGCCGGCCATCACCTCCTCCATCCAAACGCCGGGCACGTCCAGCCCGCCGAATTTCGCGCAGATCACGCGCGACTTCGGCCCGGCCGTGGTGAACATCAGCGTCAGCGGCACGCGCAAGGTGTCGGCCGACGAAGGCGATCCCTTCGCCCAGTTCTTCGGCCAGATTCCCGGCGCGCGCGGCCAGCGGCCTGCGCGTGAAGTACCCATGCGCGGCGAAGGCTCCGGCTTCATCGTCAGCGCCGACGGCATCATCCTGACCAATGCGCACGTGGTCCAGGACGCCAAGGAAGTCACGGTCAAGCTGACCGACCGCCGTGAATACAAGGCCAAGGTGCTGGGCTCGGATCCCCAGACCGACGTGGCCGTCCTCAAGATCGACGCCAAGAACCTGCCGGTGGTGAAGGTGGGCGACGTCAACCAGCTGCAGGTGGGCGAATGGGTGCTGGCCATCGGCTCGCCCTACGGCCTGGAAAACACGGCCACTGCCGGCATCGTCAGCGCCAAGGGCCGCTCGCTGCCCGACGACACCTCGGTGCCTTTCATCCAGACGGACGTGGCGGTCAACCCCGGCAACTCGGGCGGCCCGCTGTTCAACGACCGCGGCGAAGTCGTGGGCATCAATTCGCAGATCTACAGCCGCACCGGCGGATTCCAGGGCCTGTCGTTCTCGATCCCGATCGATGTGGCCTACAAGATCAAGGACCAGATCCTGGAACACGGCAAGGTGCAGCACGCCAGGCTGGGCGTGACGGTGCAGGAAGTGAACCAGGACCTGGCCAACTCCTTCAAGCTGGATACGCCCTCGGGCGCGCTGGTTTCCAGCGTGGAGAAAGGCAGCGCCGCCGACAAGGCCGGCCTGCAGCCCGGCGACGTGGTGCGCAAGATCGACGGCAAGACCATCGTGTCCTCGGGCGACCTGGCCTCCACCATCACGCTGGCCACGCCGGGCGAGAAGATCAAGCTGGACGTCTGGCGCAACGGCTCGCAGAAGGAGCTGGTCGCCACCCTGGGCGGCGTGCCCAAGGACAAGACGCAGGCCTCGGCGGGCGACCAGGAGGTGCAGCGCGGTCAGCTCGGCCTGGCGCTGCGGCCGTTGAGTCCGCAGGAGCAGCAGGCGGCGGGCACCGAGGGCTTGCTGATCGAACGCTCGATCGGACCGGCCGCCAAGGCCGGGATCGAACCGGGAGACGTGCTGCTGTCGCTGAACGGCGTGCCGGTGCACAACGTCGCGCAGGTGAAGGACGCGCTGTCCAAGGCGGGTAAGACGGTCGCCCTGCTGGTGCAGCGCGGCGAAGACAAGATCTTCGTGCCGGTGCAGATCGGCTGAGCCGGTCCACACCCGGCTAGGCGCTACTCCGCGTCGGGCTGCTTGCCCGGCGCGGCCGCGTCGAACGCCGGCAACGCACGGCAGGCGGCATCGATGCGCACGACGTTGGGCATGGCCGACAGGTCGCAGTCGAAACGCTGGGCGTTCGCCACCTGAGGCACCAGGCACAGGTCGGCGATCGTGGGCGTATCGCCGTGGCAGAAGAGGCCGGTGGCGGAAGAGCCCGCCAGTTGCGCCTCCAGGGCTTCCAGACCCTGATGCACCCAGTGCTTGTACCAGGCGGTCTTGGCCGCCTCGTCCACGCCCAGGGTGTGCTTCAGGTACTTCAGCACGCGCAGGTTGTTCAAGGGATGCGTGTCGCAGGCAATGCCCAGCGCCAGGTCGCGCACCCGCGCGCGGCCGACCGCGTCCGCCGGCAGCAACGGCACTTCGGGATGCGTTTCTTCCAGGTATTCGATGATGGCCAGCGACTGGCCGATGACGGCGTCGCCATCGACCAGCGTGGGCACCAGCGCGGTCGGATTCACCTTGCGGTAATCCGCCGACAGTTGCTGGCCGCCGTCCTTCAGCAGATGCACGGGCAGGTATTCGTAGGGCAAGCCCTTCAGGTTCAGGGCGATGCGCACGCGGTACGCGGCCGAGCTGCGAAAGTAGCTGTACAACTGCATGAAGTCTCCTTGATTTTCTGTTGCGGCGCCGCGCATGCGCGCGGCGTCCGTCTGCTTATTCCAGCGATTCCGTCTGCGCCGACTTGCGGGACAGCCCCTTGGGCAGCGGGAACGCCACATTCTCTTCCAGGCCGGGCATGGTGCGTACCGAGACCGCGCCCAATTCCTTGACGCGGTCGATCACCTGCTGCACCAGGATCTCGGGCGCGGACGCGCCCGCGGTCACGCCGATGCGCTTGCGGCCCACCAGCCAGGCAGGGTCGATCGATTGTGCGCCGTCGATCAGATAGGAAGCGACGCCCTTGCGTTCGGCCACTTCGCGCAGCCGGTTGGAGTTGGAACTGTTGGGACTGCCCACCACCAGCACCAGGTCGCAATCCGGCGCCATCACCTTGACCGCGTCCTGGCGGTTCTGGGTGGCGTAGCAGATATCGCTTTTCTTGGGCTCGACGATATTGGGGAAGCGCTCTTTCAACGCCCGCGACACGGCCGCCGCGTCGTCCACCGACAAGGTGGTCTGCGTGACGTAGGCCAGGTTCTCGGGATCGGTCACTTGCAGGCCGGCGACGTCCTCGACGGTCTCGACCAGGTACATGCCGCCCTGGGCCTGGCCCAGCGTGCCCTCGACCTCGGGATGGCCCTTGTGGCCGATCATGATGATCTCGCGGCCGGCGGCGCGCATGCGGGCCACCTCGATGTGGACCTTGGTGACCAGCGGGCAGGTGGCGTCGAACACGCGCAGCCCGCGGGCTTCGGCTTCGGCCCGCACCGCCTTGGACACGCCGTGCGCCGAAAACACCACGATGGCGCCGGCAGGCGCGTCATCCAGCTCGTCGATGAAGATGGCGCCCTTGGCGCGCAGGTCTTCCACCACGTAGCGGTTATGGACGATTTCGTGGCGCACATAGATGGGCGCGCCGTGCAGTTCAAGCGCGCGCTCGACGATGTCGATGGCGCGATCCACGCCGGCACAGAAGCCGCGCGGCTGCGCCAGCAGGACTTCGGCGTCGGCGGCGGTGACAACCTGGCTCATCAGAGGACTCCCAAGAGCGCCACGTCGACCCGCAAGCTGATGCCCGCGAGCGGGTGGTTGAAATCGAACAGGGCCGATTCGTCGTTGATTTCCTTCAGGACGCCCGAATAGCGGCCGCCATTGGGCGCGGTGAATTCCACCAGGTCGCCCGGCTCGAAGGCGGCGTCGGCGCCGGCATGCTCGGCCAGCATGGCGCGCGTGACGCGCTGGATCAGTTCGGGGTTGCGTTCGCCGTAGGCATTGGCGGGTTCCACCGTGACGCTGAAGCGCTCGCCTTCAGCGCGGCCGACCAGCGCGGCTTCCAGCCCGGGCGCCCATTGGCCGCTACCCATCTGCAGCGTGCCGGGACGGCCGTCGAAGGTATCGGCGAACACGGAATCCTTGCCCGGTCCCGAGGCCAGCGTGATGCGGTAGTGCAGCGTCAGGTAGGAATCCGGACGGACCAAAACGTTCACTTCATTAGAGGCGATGCTCAAGATCTGCCACCGTATATGCAATTGAATAAACCTTGATTTTAGAGCCTCTTATGAAATTGTCCGACCGGCTGCCCAAACACGAGCGTCCCAGGGAGCGACTGCTGCGCCACGGCGCCGCCGCGCTCCAGGACTCGGAACTGCTGGCCATCGCCCTGCGCACCGGCGTTCCCGGCCTGGACGTGGTGGAATTGGGCAGCCGGCTGCTGGCCAGATACGGCGGCCTGCGGGGCCTCCTGGGCACGACGCCCGAGGAGCTGACCGCGGTTCCCGGCCTGGGAACCGCCAAGGCGTGCATGCTGGCCGCCCTGCTGGAACTGGCCCGCCGCGCCATCGAGGAAGACCTGGCCCGCAACAGCAACCTGGATCACCCGCTGCAGGTAAAACAATATTGCAAGATGGCGCTGGGGCACCGCCAGGTGGAACACTGCATTGCGCTCTACCTGGACAACCGCCTGCGCCTGATCGCCACGGGCGAACTGGCGCGCGGCACCCTGTCCCAGGCATCGGTCTATCCCCGCGAGGTCGTGCGCGAAGCCCTGCGCCACCACGCGGCGGCCCTGATCATCGCCCACAACCATCCGTCCGGCCTGGCCGAGCCCAGCGCCGCGGACCGCGGATTCACCCAGCACCTGAAGCAGGCGCTCGCCCTGGTGGACATCCGGCTGGTGGACCACCTGATCGTGGCCGCCGGCACCGTCGTGTCCATGGCCGAACTCGGCGGCCTTTAGGGGCTGCGGCCGGCGCCCGAATTCGTTAGACTAGCGCCCGCAATTGTTTTAGGCTTAACGCATCTCTCGACCCACCCCGCCTGACATGAAACGCTTGTGGGACATCTCCCCGCCCGTCTCCACGGCGTCGCCAGTCTTTCCTGGCGACACGCCGTACCGCCAGCAATGGAAATGGTCGCTTGCGCCCGGCTGCCCGGTCAACGTCAGCGAAATCACCATGTCGCCGCACATCGGCGCGCATGCTGACGCGCCCCTGCATTACCAGAACGGCGCCGCCGCCATCGGCGCGGTGTCCCTCGAACCGTTCCTCGGGCCCTGCCGCGTCATCCACGCCGTCGACTGCGGCCCCCTCATCACGGTGGACCACCTGGCCCATGCGGCCTTGAACCTGCCGCCCCGCGTGCTGGTCCGCACCGCCAAGCACGCCGCGCAGGACTGGTGGACCGACGATTTCTCCGCTTACGCGCCCCAGACCATCGAATGGCTGGCCGAACGCGGCGTCATGCTGATCGGCCTGGATACGGCCAGCATCGACCCCGCCTCCAGCAAGACCCTGGACAGCCACCACACGATCTTGCGGCACGACATGCGGGTACTGGAAAACCTGGTGCTCGACGATGTGCCGGAAGGCGATTACGAGTTGATCGCACTGCCGTTGGCGCTGGTCCAGGCCGATGCCAGCCCGGTTCGCGCCGTCTTGCGCGAACTGTAGGCTGGTCCGCTGGCCATGGCGGCCGATCCGAAGTCGGCCGCCGGTTCTGGAAGCACGACCATGAAAGACCATTCCGATTTGCATGCGGCGCTTGCCTGCGTCCGCCCCCACGCGCCCTCGTGGCGCGCCCTGCCCGCCTCGGCCCGCCGCGCCGCCCCGCCCTGCAAGGGAGGCCGCGCATGAGCCACTCCGAACGCCCCGAGGACATCGTCCGCCAGGAAAAAGCGCAGCTGGATTTCACGCGCGACATGACCTACGGCGATTACCTGCATCTGGACGAACTGCTGGGCGCGCAGCATCCGCTGTCGCCCGAGCACAACGAGATGCTTTTCATCATCCAGCATCAGACCAGCGAACTCTGGATGAAGCTGATGCTGCACGAGCTGCGCGCCGCCATCGCCAACGTGGCCGCCGACCGGCTGCAGCCCGCCTTCAAGATGCTGGCCCGCGTCAGCAAGATCATGGAACAGCTGGTCCACGCCTGGGACGTGCTGGCGACCATGACGCCGCCCGAGTATTCGGCGCTGCGCCCCTATCTGGCGCGTTCCAGCGGATTCCAGAGCTATCAGTACCGCCAGGTCGAATTCCTGCTGGGCAACAAGAACGCGGCCATGCTCAAGCCGCACGCGCACCGCGAGGACCTGCTGGCCCAGGTGCGCAGCGCCTATGAAGCCCCATCGCTGTACGACGAGGCGCTGCGGCTGCTGGCGCGCCACGGCCTGGACGTGCCGGCCGACCACCTCGAGCGCGACTGGACCCAGCCCTACCAATCGTCGGCTGGCGTGGAAGCCGCCTGGCTGACGGTCTACCGCCAGCCCGACCGCTACTGGGACCTGTACCAGCTGGGAGAAAAGCTGACCGACCTGGAAGACGCGTTCCGCCTGTGGCGCTTCCGCCACGTCACCACGGTCGAACGGGTCATCGGCTTCAAGCGCGGCACCGGCGGCACGTCGGGGGTGGATTACCTGAGGCGCATGCTGGAAGTGGTGCTGTTCCCCGAGATCTGGAAGCTGCGCACGGATCTCTAAGCGCCGAAACAATCCGACCCCAATTTCTGGCAAGGACCGCCCGCTACGCGGCGAGTCCTTTCCTCTTGGCCTGGCCAAAATTCCCATGCTAGAATTTGGGGTTACTTTTTGGATACGTGGCTGGAACAGTCGACGAGTATCCGGCCGCTGGGCAAACCCGATCCGCATGTCGACGGGTTCGCCAGGCTGGCGGGACACCGGACACCCGGCTGGCGACCCTAACAACTTGCAAGGCTCGACCGAGCCCTAGGAAAGCACCATGAAAGAAGGCATTCACCCCGAATACCGCGAAGTCGTCTTCGCCGACCTGCAAACGGGCAACAAGTTCATCACCCGTTCGACCGTCCAAACGCGCGAAAGCATCGAACTGGATGGCAAGACGTACCCGCTCTTCAAGTGCGACGTGACCTCCGAATCGCATCCGTTCTACACGGGCGCCCAGACGCGTATCGTCGAAACCGGCCGCGTGGAAAAATTCCGCGCCCGCTTCGCCCGCACCGCAGGCACGGTCAAGTCCGCTTCCTGATCTGTCGCTCCCCCGGGAGCCGCAGCGAAAAGGCAGCCTCCGGGCTGCTTTTTTTTCTCCCTGGCCGTCCGATTCTGACGCTGGGTACTAGCGCAACCAGACCACTCGGTTACATTAACGCCCGTGTCCCCACTTTCCATTTCCACTCCGGCCCGGCTCACGTCCGTGGCCACCGCGAAACTGCCCAGACTGATACTGCTGGGCTTGTCGCTGGCCTATATCGTGGCCGGCCTGTTCATGCGCGACCCGTGGAAAACAGACGATGCCGTGGGGCTGGCGACCATGATCACGGCGATCCGCGAAGGCGGCATCACCTGGCTGCTGCCGCAGGTGGGACATCTGGCGCACGCCGAGGAAGGCCCCCTGATCACCTGGGTGGGCGCGATCTGCATCTGGCTGTTCGGCCCCTTCATCGGCGACATCACCGCCGGCCGCCTGCCCAATCTGCTGTGGTTCGGCATCACCGCCACCAGCGTCTGGTACGGCACCTATCTGCTGGGCCGACGCGCCGAGGCGCAACCGCTGGCCCTGCCCTTCGGCGGCGAACCCGAGCCGCGCGACTACGGACGCATGCTGGCGGACGCCGCGCTGCTGTTGTTGCTGGCCACGGTCGGCATCCTGCAGCGCACCCACGAAACCACCGTCGTGCCCGCCATCATGGCGTGGCAGGCGCTTGCCTTCTATTCGCTGGCGCGCAGCATAGACCGGCCGTTCACCGGCAGCACCACTCTGGGCATCGCCCTGGCGGCCAGTTTCCTGACCCGCGGCTGGGTCGGCGCCATCCCCATCATGGTGGGCGCGGCACTGGCGTTCTATCCGCGCAGCCGGCTGTGGAAATGCCGCCGCTGGCTGCTGTGGGCCGCGCTGCTGGCCGCCGTTCTGATCCTGGCCTGGTGGATACCCGCCAGCCAAAGCAGCGAGTACTGGATCCGCAACTGGAAGATCTGGAACCTGTCGTCCTTCACCGTGCCGCCGTGGCATGACATCGGGCGCACCCTGCGCGATCTGCCCTGGTACCTGTGGCCGACCTGGCCGCTGGCCCTGCTGGCCATCTGGCGCTGGCGCGCCTGGCTCTATGCGCCGCACATCTGGCTGCCCCTGGCCCTGCTGGTGTGCTCGGCGGTCGTGCTGTTCGGCTTGGAAGAAGCTTCCGATTCCGAATATGTGCTGCTGGCCGTGCCCTGCGCGGTGCTGGGCGCGTTCTCGCTGCCCACGCTGCGCCGCGGCGTGGTCAACACGCTGGACTGGTTCGCCGTCATGTGCTTTTCGCTGACGGCCACCACGGTCTGGCTGGGCTGGGTCGCCCTGCACTTCGGCTGGCCGGCGCAGATTTCCCGCAATATCGCCCGCCAGACCACCGGCTACGAACCCGAGATCTCCTGGGTGGCGTTCGCGCTGGCCGTGGGCTTCACCGTGGGCTGGATCGCGCTGGTGGTGTGGCGGCTGCGGGTGCGGCCGCAGGCGTTGTGGCGCGGCACGGTGCTGTCGGCCGGCGGCCTGACCGTGACCTGGATCCTGCTGGTGCTGTTGTGGCAACCGGCCGTGGACTACGCCCGCAGCTACCGCACCGTGTCGGGCCAGCTGGCCCATGCGCTGAAAGAGAACGCGCGCCCCGGCGAGTGCGTGCGCGGGCTGAGCCTGGGCAGCGGGCAGCGCGCCTCGTTCCTGATCTTCGATAACCTGACGTTCACGTTCGACTCCAAGTGCACGCTGGTGCTGCAGCAGACCAGCAATCAGAGCTTGCGCGACAACACCGCCGCTTACAGCGACGGCGCCGAGGTGCTGTGGCAAGGCGGCCGGCGCGCCGACCGCCAGGAAGTCTTCCGCCTGCTGCGAGTCGGCGCCCCCCGATGACGCCCGCTCCCGCCGCGCCGATGAGTTTCGGCGCCACCCTGCGCGGCATCGCCAGGCAGGCCTGGCCGGTGCTGGTCAGCCAGTGGGCCGGCATCTCCTTCGGCGTGCTCGACACCGCCATGACCGGCCATTCCAGCGCCGCCGACCTGGCGGCAATGGCGCTGTCCGCATCGATCTACATCACTATCTTCGTCGGACTGATGGGCGTGGTGCACGCCCTGATTCCCATCCTGGCCCAGCACTTCGGCGCAGGCAACAACCTCGAGGTCGGCCGCAGCTGGGGCCAGGGCGTCTGGCTGGCGCTGGGCTTGTCCGTGGTGGGCGCCGTGCTGATGCTGTTCCCCAACATGTGGCTGTCCATGTCCGGCGAGGTCGCTCCCGGCGTGCGCGAACGCATCGGCTCGTATCTGCAGGCCCTGGTGCTGGCCCTGCCCGCCGCGCTGGTGTTCCGCACCATCTACGCGCTGGGCACGTCGGTCTCGCGGCCCAAGCTGGTCATGGCGATCAACCTGACGGCCATTGGCTTCAAGGCCTTCTTCAACTGGCTGTTCATCTACGGCAAGCTGGGATTGCCCGCCATGGGGGCCACCGGCGCCGGACTGGCCACCGCCGTGGTGTCGTGGATGAGCCTGGGCCTCGGCTTGTGGGTCATCACCCACGACCGCTACTACCGCCGCTTCAAGCTGCACGTCGGCAAGCCCGACTGGAAGACGCTCAAGGAGCTGCTGCGCCTGGGCATCCCCATGGGCGGCTCCTACCTGGTCGAAGTGTCGGCCTTCACTTTCATGGCCCTGCTGGTGGCGCGCGAAGGCACCTACGTGACCGGCGGCCATCAGATCATGTCGAACCTGGCCGCGCTCTGCTACATGATGCCCATGGCGCTGGGCGTAGCCACGGCGGCCCTGACCGCGCAGGCCATCGGCGCGGGCAACCTCGCCCATGCACACCGCACCGGCATGGCCGGCCTGACGCTGGGCATACTGGGCGCGCTGTTGACGGCGGCGGTGCTGCTGGCCGGCCGCCCGCTGATCCTGGCCGCCTACACCGACAACCCCGAGGTGGCCGCGGTGGCGACCACGCTGCTGGCCGTCCTGCCCCTGTTCCACCTGTTCGACTCGATGCAGTGCATCAACTCCTACCTGCTGCGCGCCTACAAGGTCGCGGTGGTGCCGCTGCTGCTGCAAGTGGTGGCGCTGGCGGGCGTGGGCCTGGTCGGCGGCTGGTGGTTCGGCTTCGGCCCGGGTCGCGGCGGCCTGGACGGCGTGCGCGCCATCCTGGTCCCTGGATCTCCCCAGGGCGCCGGCAGCATGTGGCTGATGGCCATGGTCGGCCTGGGACTGTCGGCGGCCTTGCTGCACTACTGGTACCGGCGCATCGTGCGTGGGACGATCAAGTAAAAAAAGCA